>NZ_JAKKSC010000017.1:0-117349 GCF_025653705.1 Shewanella sp. SM87 | reverse complement strand
GGTATTCCTCCAGATCTCTACGCATTTCACCGCTACACCTGGAATTCTACCCCCCTCTACAAGACTCTAGTTCGCCAGTTCGAAATGCTATTCCTAGGTTGAGCCCAGGGCTTTCACATCTCGCTTAACAAACCGCCTGCGCACGCTTTACGCCCAGTAATTCCGATTAACGCTCGGACCCTCCGTATTACCGCGGCTGCTGGCACGGAGTTAGCCGGTCCTTCTTCTGTAGGTAACGTCACAGATATAACGTATTAAGYTACACCCTTTCCTCCCTACTGAAAGTGCTTTACAACCCGAAGGCCTTCTTCACACACGCGGCATGGCTGCATCAGGGTTTCCCCCATTGTGCAATATTCCCCACTGCTGCCTCCCGTAGGAGTCTGGGCCGTGTCTCAGTCCCAGTGTGGCTGATCATCCTCTCAGAACAGCTAGGGATCGTCGCCTTGGTGAGCCATTACCTCACCAACTAGCTAATCCCACCTAGGTTCATCCAATCGCGAGAGGCCCGAAGGTCCCCCTCTTTCCCCCGTAGGGCGTATGCGGTATTAGCAGTCGTTTCCAACTGTTATCCCCCTCGACTGGGCAGATCCCTAGGCATTACTCACCCGTCCGCCGCTCGCCACCTCAGGAGTAAACTCCCTTGTGCTGCCGCTCGACTTGCATGTGTTAGGCCTGCCGCCAGCGTTCAATCTGAGCCATGATCAAACTCTTCAATTAAAGTTTTGTTGCTTCCGTCTTACGACTTCAGCGGCTCAATGAATTCTACTGTTTTGATTCGCTTTGCTCACTAAGAAGCATCGCGTTTCAATTCATACATTACTGTATGTACATATTACTATGAACACTCAATCATGCTTCCCGTTAAGGAGAATGACTTGAAAACATTGATTTAAATTTTTGACTGCCAACCCGAAGGTTAAGCAGTTTCGATTAACTCAACACCTGTGAGTGTCCACACAGATTTGCTTGATAAATTGTTAAAGAGCGTTGACCACACACTGAGTTTTCAGCGGGTCAGGGCTGCGTATTCTACGCATTCCCGTTAGTGCGTCAAGTAGTTTTTTCAACTTTCTCAACACTCATCGTTTAGCTTGCTAACCGATGAACTGCTTGGCTTTCTTTGCTTAACTTGCGTTTCGCTGTCTGCCGTGTCAGTGGATGCGCATTATAGGGAGATTGAAAAAGTCCGCAAGGGCTTTTTTGAGAAAAATGGATCTTTTTTTAATACTTTCAGTTAGTCACACAATACCCCCACTTTATCCTCAGACTTATCCACAAAATGGGTTTTAACGGTTAAATTTGCTACAGCGGCGGGTTAACTTTAGAGGCTATCGATAAGAATGAAATGATGTTCAATGGGGAATAACGACGATTAGCTATATAAAGAAGAGTAAGAATGTAATCCGGATGACATGGAAGTAAACGTGAGGCTTAATTCTAAATTAATGAAGAAATAAAAAGGCAACTTAGATAAGTTGCCTTTAGTGTACGTTTTATTCTACTTATTCAGTAGGCTTAATCTGTCAGCAGATTAACTTAACTTGCCGTGACATTGTTTGTACTTACGACCAGAGCCACAAGGACAAGGATCGTTGCGACCCACTTTGTCACCATCACGGATCATCGGTGCTTGCGCAGTGACAGCTTCATGCTCATCACCACCGCCAACAAGCGACTCTGCCGCTGCGTGTTGATAGTCGCGCTGGATCTTGGCATCTTCTTCACGACGACGCGCTTCCATTTCTTCCACATCTGACTGAGCCTGCACTTGTACTTTCGACAGCACACTGATGACGTCATGTTTCAAGGTGTTCAGCAGTTGTTGGAATAACTCAAACGACTCACGCTTATATTCTTGCTTTGGATTCTTCTGTGCGTAACCACGTAAGTGGATACCTTGGCGCAGATGATCCATCGCCGCTAAGTGTTCTTTCCACAGACCATCGAGCGTTTGCAGCATAACGGCTTTCTCGAACTGGCGTAGCACTTGTGCGCCAACCATTTCTTCTTTTGCCTTATACGCATCGCCCCAAGCAGTAATAATACGCTCACGTAGACTCTCTTCATGCAGATCGTCTTCTTTATCTAACCATTCCTGGATAGGTAATTTGAGCATAAATTCTTGGTGTAGACGTTGCTCTAAACCTGGGATATCCCACAGCTCTTCTACTGATTGCGGTGGAATATACTGATCAATTACTGCGCCAATCACATCGTCTTGGATGTTTTGGATAGTATCTTCAATACTTTCCGCATCCATCAACTCATTGCGCTGGGCGTAAACCACTTGGCGTTGATCGTTAGCGACGTCATCAAATTCGAGTAATTGCTTACGGATATCGAAGTTACGGGCTTCAACTTTACGTTGAGCGTTTTCGATTGCGCGTGACACCCATGGATGCTCGATCGCTTCGCCTTCTTCCATACCCAGCTTTTTCATCATGCCAGAAACACGATCCGAGGCGAAGATACGCATTAAGCTATCTTCCATCGACAGGTAGAAGCGTGATGAACCCGCGTCACCTTGACGACCCGCACGACCACGTAACTGGTTATCGATACGGCGTGATTCGTGACGTTCTGTGCCTAGGATATGTAAACCACCCGCAGCAACGACTTCATCATGACGAATTTGCCAATCGGCTTTGATCTTAGCTTTTTGCTCTGCTGTTGGATTATCGAGTTCATCGATTTCCATGTTCCAGTTGCCGCCAAGCACGATATCGGTACCACGACCTGCCATGTTCGTCGCAATAGTCACAGAGCCAGTACGGCCAGCTTGCGCGACGATTTCTGCTTCTCGTTCGTGGAATTTAGCATTTAAAACTTCGTGCGGGATCTTTTCCTGCACCATTAAGCGCGCTAACAGTTCAGACTGTTCGATTGATACTGTACCCACCAATACTGGCTGACCACGTTCACGGCAATCTTTAATGTCTTTAATGATCGCTTGATATTTTTCATCGGCGGTCTAAATCCGCCATATCCTTACGCACCATTGGACGGTTAGTAGGCACAACGACTGTGTCTAATCCATAGATGTGTTGGAATTCAAACGCTTCAGTGTCAGCTGTACCTGTCATACCTGCCAGCTTCTCGTATTGACGGAAGTAGTTCTGGAAAGTGATCGAAGCTAATGTTTGGTTTTCGTTTTGAATGTGTACGCCTTCTTTGGCTTCGACAGCTTGATGTAAGCCTTCTGACCAACGACGACCTGGCATAGTACGACCCGTGTGTTCATCGACTATGATGACTTCGTTGTCTTGTACTATGTAATCCACATCACGTTCAAACAGCGTGTGCGCACGAAGCGCCGCGTTGACGTGGTGTAACAGGGAAATATTAGCTGCAGAATAGAGTGAATCGCCTTCGGCTAACATGCCGCGCTCGATCAACAGGTTTTCTACTTTTTCTTGACCACGTTCGGTAAAATGCACTTGTTTGGCTTTTTCATCGATGCTGTAGTCGCCCTCACCCACAAACTCTTCCGTATCTTCTTTATCTTGACGGATAAGATTGGGGATCAGGGTGTTGATCTTGATGTATAGCTCAGAGCTATCTTCGGCAGCGCCAGAAATGATCAGCGGCGTACGCGCTTCGTCGATTAAGATTGAATCCACTTCATCGATTAGGGCGTAGTGCAACGGACGTTGAACCCGTTCTTGCGGTGAAAACGCCATGTTATCGCGCAGATAATCGAAACCAAACTCGTTGTTGGTCCCATAAGTGATATCGGCGTTATAGGCAGATTTCTTCTCATGTTGGCCAATGCCTGCGACGTTGATTCCTACGGTTAAACCAAGGAACTCAAACAGTGGGCGGTTATTCTCGGCATCACGACGTGCCAAGTAATCGTTCACTGTAATCACGTGGACGCCTTTGCCTGTCAATGCGTTTAAGTAGGCGGGTAAGGTTGCCGTTAAGGTTTTACCTTCACCCGTACGCATTTCAGCAATACGGTTGCTGTCGAGTACCATACCGCCGAGTAACTGTACGTCGAAATGACGCATATCAAATACACGCTTAGACGCTTCGCGTACTGTCGCAAAGGCTTCAGCCATGATGCTATCTAATGAAGCTCCAGCAGCTAAACGCTCACGGAACTCTGCGGTTTTCGCCTTTAATGCTTCATCGGTTAATTTTTCATAATCAGCTTCTAATGCGTTAATGCTAATAACGATCTTTTGAAGCCCTTTAAGGGTGCGGTCGTTGCGACTACCAAATACTTTTGTCAGTAATTTACCAAACATCTGAATCACTTATTCTCTGTAGGCCAAGTCCATGATGGAAACTAGAAGCCAATGTTTCAATTAACTTGCTTTGCGGTAGACAAACTTTTGTGGATCTATCTGCTGTCCGCCGCGCAACACTTCATAATGCACATGAGCCCCAGTTGAGCGCCCAGTGCTTCCCATACTGGCGATAGCATCGCCTTTTGCGACCACATCACCTACAGTCACTGACAAAGCTTTATTATGGCCATAACGCGTATGCAAACCGTTACCATGGTCGATTTCAACCAATTCGCCATAACCGAACATATTTCCAGCAAAAGTCACCACGCCTGCAGCAGTCGCAACAACTTTAGCTCCTTCTCGACCGGTAAAATCAATCCCCTTATGCACAGACCTGCGACCGTTGAAAGGGTCATTACGTAATCCGTAGGGCGACGACAACCAACCTTTATCGAGCGGGATACCTGATATATAACGTTCATCATCTATATGGTGGTTAGATGACACTGTTTCAAGTAGTGAAAGCTGAACATTATTATTGTCAATTCGTGATGCCAACTTATCCATATCGTCGATAAGCTGTCCGAGCTCGATGTTAGTGCCTAGTTCGCTCAAACCACCCACACCAACCTCGGATGAAAAATCAAAATCTTCATCCAACTTATTCTGCTGGGCGACCTGTTGACCTAAAGCTTCGAGACGGGTGATCTTGGCTTGCATACGTGCAACATGAGTCACAAGCATAGCCAGTTGAGACTCAGTAGCACTTTTAAGCTCTAAGACTTGTTTCTTTTGTTGTTCGCGCACGAGACGATCGTTATCGACACTGGCTTGCTGATCTTGAAATCGAGCGGAGTTGTGTTGATAAATACCGGACCCAGTGGCCAACAATAGTATTGGAAGTAGCAACCAGCGTTTACTGGGCTGCCAGCGTGTGACGCCATTCCGACCTTGAATAAATACTGTTACACTCATAGCCTAATTCAGCCATCTTATTATCATATGAAAAAGCCCCCTCAAGATCTCAGCCAATTACTGCATCAATCGGGAAAATTACCCGACCTTGCTGAGAAAGCGGAACTACTTATGTATCTGGATCAGCATGTGAAGCAGATTATTGCAGGTCCTGTTGCGGAGCAACTAAAAGTCGCTAATTTCCGCCAGGGTGTTCTTGTGGTTGAAACCACTTCGGCAGCCTGGGCTGCGCGAATTAATTTCCAAAAGCCGAAGCTATTAACCCAGCTTCAAGCAGAAACGCTCCCAATCCTTACCGCAATTGAAGTTAAAGTCAACCCGAGATTAGCAATGTATGACGCAAAGCCTAAACAGGGACATAAAGAATTAAGCCCAGCAGCAGCGGAGCACATTGCAGCATTAGCGGAAAATATTGGCGGTTCACTGGGTGAAAAACTAAAACGGCTGGCCTCATTGGCCAGCCGTAATAAATAATCTTACCGCTTTTTAAGCAAATACAGCGCCACCTGGTACGGTAAAGCTGACGGGGACATCGGCTTCTTTTTCGAAGCTGACCAACTCCCACGCATCTTGTTGCGCGAGTAAAGCACGCACCAATTGGTTGTTCAACGCATGACCAGTTTTATACGCAGTGAACTCACCTAAAATAGCGTGCCCAGCTACATATAAATCACCAAACGCATCTAGAATTTTGTGCTTAACAAATTCGTCCTCATAACGCAGGCCGTCGGGATTAAGGACGCGATATTCATCAAGTACAACAGCGTTTTCCATGCTGCCGCCCAACGCTAGGTTGTTGGCTCGCAAATATTCGATATCACGCATAAACCCAAAAGTACGGGCGCGGCTGATATCTTTCACAAAAGCAGAAGTTGAAAAGTCCATCACCACATGCTGTTGGCTACGAGCGATTTCTGGATGCGCAAAATCAATTTTAAAATTGACTCTAAAACCTTTAAACGGTTTTAACTCGGCCCATTTATCGCCATCTTCAACGCGCACAGGGCGCTTAATCTTTAAGTACTTCTTAGGCGCGGCCTGCTCTTTAATACCCGCAGACTGCAACAAGAAGACGAATGGGCTTGCACTGCCATCCATAATAGGAATTTCAGGCGCGTCCACTTCGATTACAGCGTTATCTATGCCTAAACCCGCAAGTGCTGCAAATAAATGCTCAATGGTCGAGATACGAATACCTTCGTCATTGACAAGTGCCGTACACATAGTGGTTTCACGAACTTGCTCCGCCTTCGCTGGGATGGCGACGGCAGGACTCAAATCGGTGCGCACGAGTACGATCCCTGAATTAACGGGCGCGGGCATAATGCTCAAAGTGACCTTGTTGCCAGAATGCAATCCGACACCAGTTGTTTTCACCATTTTCTGAACAGTTCGTTGAAATATCATTCAGTTACCCGTTTATATGCCAATTATAAAGCCTAATATTTGTACACTCAGCGTCGGCAAATCGAGCCGCACTGGTCCAACATAATAACATAACTTTATTATGTCACACAAATGCAGCTATGTTGTGGTATTGCCCAAAACGAACAACACCTCACATATTACGCTGGACTCAAACGCTCTCGCTAGTCGGCTTGCTTACGCAAAAATGCTGGAATATCAAGATAATCCAATTCATGCTTTGTCGATGGTGCAGGCGTAGGAGCTGGCTGCGGAGCCGCTGGCAACACGTTGCCTTTTGGCGCTGCATAGTTCACATGTGCAGCTTCTTCGACATAGGCTTCGACTTTTGGTTCAACAACTACAGGCTCTGGACGAGGTGCAGGTTTAGAAACCAATTGGATATCAGGACGCTTTTCAGCACCGATACCAGTAGCAACAACCGTTACACGCAGCTCATCACTCATTTCTGGGTCGATGACAGCACCAACCACGACAGTTGCGTTGTCAGAGGCATAAGCCTTAACATGATTACCGACAGTTTCGAATTCTTCGATACTCATGTCCATACCCGCAGTAATATTAACTAACACACCACGCGCACCGGCTAAGTCGATGTCTTCTAATAATGGGCTGGCAACAGCAGCTTCGGCCGCTTCTTCAGCGCGGTCTTCACCGCGAGCGACGCCAGTACCCATCATGGCATTACCCATTTCAGACATCACAGTCTTCACGTCGGCAAAGTCGACGTTAATCAGACCAGGACGAGTGATAAGCTCGGCAATACCTTGTACCGCACCAAGTAACACGTTATTCGCTGCGGCGAACGCATCGAGTAAAGAAGTACCACGGCCCAATACTTTTAATAATTTTTCGTTCGGGATCGTGATTAACGAATCCACGTGCTTAGCCAGCTCAGCAATACCTTGCTCAGCGTAAGCCATACGTTTTTTCCCTTCGAATGGGAAAGGCTTAGTCACAACCGCAACGGTGAGAATACCTTCTTCGCGTGCGATTTGAGCCACAACAGGTGCAGCACCTGTACCTGTACCACCGCCCATACCGGCAGCGATAAAGATCATGTCAGAACCTTTGATTGCCGCGCGAATGTTTTCGCGGTCTTCTTCAGCTGCAGCACGACCCACATCTGGGTTTGCCCCTGCTCCAAGACCTTTAGTGACATCGCGTCCTAATTGAATTGTTGAGCCAGCGCCTGATTTTCTCAGGGCCTGAGCGTCTGTATTGGTAACGATAAACTCAACACCTTCAATGTTGTGTTTGACCATATGTTCGACAGCGTTACCACCGCCGCCGCCAACGCCGATGACTTTAATCACCGCGTCGTCTGAGTGAGTATCCATGATCTCAAACATTGTCTGATCTCCGTGTTGCCTGCGTTATGAAAATTAAAATTCGCCCTTAAACCAGCTTTGGACCCGATTCCAAGCGCTAGTTACCCCTTGGCGCTCAGGACGTTCGAACTGACGTTCGATCACCCGTCGTGCGCCGTAATGAAGCAGTCCGACTCCTGTGGAGTAAATAGACTGGTCCACGTATTCATATAAACCTTTGATCGGTAGCGGTGACGCTACGCGAACTGGCATGCCAAAAGTCGCTTCCGCAATATCGACCACACCTTGAATCGACGCTGTGCCACCAGTGAGCACAATACCTGCGGCGATTTGATCTTCTAAACCACTGTCTTTCAACTCTTTGAGCACAAGCTCAAACAGCTCTTGGTATCTTGGTTCTACTACTTCGGCGAGCGTGTGACGTGACATGCTACGCGATGGACGACCACCTACCGATGGCACTTCAATACTGTCTTCGCGGCTCACCATAGAACTGCGAGCACAGGCGAACTGCACTTTAATTTGTTCAGCATGTGACGACGGCGTGCGGAAAATCTTCGCAATGTCGTTCGTCACTTGGTTACCTGCAACCGGTACAACCGCACAATGACGCAAAGCGCCATTGGTATATACCGCAATATCTGTAGTGCCACCGCCGATATCGACGATACACACACCTAAATCTTTCTCATCGAAGGTCAACACAGCATCGGCTGAGGCAATCCCCGAGAACACTAAGTCGTCAACCTTAAGGCCACAACGCTCAACGCTCTTAGTAATATTCTTCGCCATATCATTGGCGCAGGTCACTATGTGCACCTTGGCCTCCATACGCATACCGGACATACCGATTGGGCTGCGAATACCGTCTTGAACGTCGATTGCATATTCCTGCGGCAGCACGTGTAAAATGCGACGTTCGGTCGGTATCTTCACCGAGCGAGCCGTATGGATCACGTTATCAACATCTTCCTGTGTCACTTCTTCATCGTTGATCGATACCATGCCGTTTTCATTTTGGCAGGCGATGTGTTTACCCGAAATACTCAAGTAAACCGATGACACTTGGCAATCCGCCATTAATTCCGCTTGATCGAGCGCACGTTGCACACTGCGAACTATTGAATCTAAATCGTTCACGCCACCTTTATCCATTCCCCTTGAGGGATGGTTACCAAGGCCGACTATGCTGATTTCACCATCGGGCAGAACTTCGCCTATGATCACTGCGACCTTAGAGGTTCCTATGTCCAATCCGACGATAAGGTTTCTATCTTGGTTTTTGATCATTAATTATCGGCTCTCTTGTTTGTGCATCGCCCCAGCCTACGGCCAACCCTGTGTCGTAGCGCAAATCTACTCTGGCAACGGATTTCTCTTGTTTCGCCAAAACCGGATAAACAGTAATAAATCGTTGTATCCGTGCAATTTTATCTTCTCGACCCAAATCTAAAACGATACCGTTTCCAAGGGTCGCGTGCCACGCATGTCGTGGCGTTAAATTCAAACTGGCTAAGGTAAAGCCATTAATCTTTAGTAGGGAGTTGATCTGTGCATAGACAGTCAACACCTCAAGGCCCATATCATTTGGTCCAGATAACTGCGGTAAATGCTCAAGCTCTGGGTGCGATGGCGCTTCGAATACTTCTCCATGCACGTTCAACCACAAGTCACCATTCCAATGGGCTGCGGGTTGCTGCTCTTGCAAATACACCCTGAGTTTCGCTGGCCACTCACGCCTTACCGATGCGCGATATACCCAAGGCAAGGCTTCTAGTGCCTGCTGCACTAAGGTAATGTCAGCACTAAAAAAACTGCGTTGCATTAAATGCTGTAGTGCTACTTGTATATCTTTATCTGTGGTGTAAACCCGCTCACCTTTGATGGCAACGGCCTCAATCGGCAAGTTGCTGGCATCATTCAAAAATTTATGTAACTGATAGCCACCAAATACAAAACTGGCTACGATGAAGAATAAAAAGCCAGCCCCGCTCCACTGATACCAATTAAACCGTGACATTCTTGCCCGCCAGTGCCGCCTCTTATCACTCCAAGACACGCTTCATCCCACCTTTAACGACACCCATTAAAAACCACAGAAAACCGGCCATTATATAGACCAAAATCCTTTGGTCAAAATTTCCTTTTTCTCGCAGATCAAGCGCTAAAGATCAGCTTGCTTGCGCAGGTAATTCCACCACAGCAAACCCTAATCCAGACGACGCTAACTGTCGTGACAGGGCGCCAATATTACCCGCACCTTGGGTGAGTAATAAATCCCCGTCCTGCAATACATCGGGCAACACTTCTGCAAGCAGATCTGGGCTTGCGATAAAGATCGGATCTAGCTGACCACGCAAGCGAATTGAACGACATAATGCGCGACCATCCGCACCTGTGATCGGCGCTTCCCCCGCACTGTAAATATCGAGTAACAATAAGCAATCCACTTGCGATAACACTTCCACAAAATCCTCATACAAATCACGGGTACGAGTGTATCTGTGCGGCTGATACGCCATGACCAAACGTCTATCAGGCCATCCTGCACGCGCAGCTTTAATGGTCGCCGCAACTTCGCTGGGATGATGACCATAATCATCCACTAACATGACTTCGCCCTTCGGCGTAGCAAATTTGCCTAAATGCTGGAAGCGACGCCCTATACCTTGGAACTCCACTAGAGCCTGAGTAATAGCGTTATCGTCGATTTCATCTTCAGTCGCCACCGCAATGGCCGCTAACGCATTGAGCACATTATGTTGACCCGGTAAATTCAACACCAGATCGAGATCTTCTTTAGCTTTACGTCTGACAGTAAAACGGCACTGATGACCTTGCTGACTAAAATTAAGTGCTTGCACGTCCGCATCGTCACTGAAACCATAGGTCACGTGTTTACGGCCAATACGCGGCAGAATCTCACGCACGACGGCATCATCAATGCACACCACAGCAACACCGTAGAACGGCAAGTTGTGCAGAAAATCCACAAAAGTCGATTTCAGTTTTTCAAAATCACCGCCATAAGTATCCATATGATCAGCTTCGATGTTGGTCACCACACTGACCATAGGCTGCAAATGCAAGAAGCTCGCATCACTCTCATCGGCTTCGGCAATCAAATAACGGCTGGTGCCTAATCTGGCATTGGTACCGGCACTGTTGAGCAAACCACCAATCACAAAGGTTGGGTCCCGCCCAGCTTGACCATAAACGCTGGCGATAAGACTCGTTGTCGTGGTTTTACCATGCGTGCCCGCAATCGCCACACCATGTCGATAACGCATCAACTCGGCTAACATCTCAGCACGACGTACAATAGGAATACGTAATTCTTTAGCGGCAAGGATTTCTGGATTTTCCAGATTAATCGCGGTTGATATGACGACCACATCCACTTGCTGCACGTTTTCCGCGGCATGACCAATTTGGATCTTGGCTCCGAGTAAACACAATCTGTCGGTCACGGCATTTTGCGCAATATCCGAACCACTCACCTGATAGCCTTCGTTCACTAACACTTCGGCGATCCCGCCCATGCCCGCGCCGCCAATGCCGACGAAGTGAATACGCTTAATACGGCGCATTTCCGGGATCATGCTTCTCAGTTGTGCGTATCTTTCTGTCTTAGTCATGCTTATCCTTTCTCAGCAAGGCTGATGCACACTGCGGCAACTTGTTCAGTCGCATCCAGTACCGCAACGTCTCTCGCTCTTTGGCCCATACGGGCTAATTCTGTTCTGTCATTGGCGAGCAACTGTAATTTGTTCGCCAGTTTATTCACATCCAAGATGGCCTGTGGCAATAAGAAAGCTGCGCCAGCCTCAACCAATACTTGAGCGTTACGGGTTTGGTGATCATCCACTGCATGGGGATAAGGTACCAGAATACTCGGTAGCCCCACCGCTGCTAACTCAGACACAGTCAAGGCGCCAGCTCGGCACAATACCACATCAGCCCAGCGATAGGCGGCTTCCATATCGTCGATAAACTCAGCGATATTCACGCCACCATCTTGTCCTTGTTGCTGATATGCCGCCTTCACGCCCGTAAGATTATCTTTACCCACTTGATGCCAAACCGTCACAGACTGCTGCTGACTCAGTATCGCGACCGCTTCTGGCATAAGATCGTTAAATACTTTGGCGCCAAGGCTGCCACCGACCACGAGCACTTTTAAGGCTTTATCAGCCTCATGCTTAGGTTCTGCACCTAAGGCAATCAGTTCTTGGCGAATCGGATTACCAACGACCTTGGCCTTCACTGTGGTAAAGGTATTTTTAAAGGCGCATAACACTTGCGTCGCAATCCGCGACAACAACTTGTTTGTCATCCCTGGGATGGCATTTTGTTCATGCAGCACCAGTGGAATTCCAGCTAATCTTGCCGCAACACCACCTGGGCCACTGGCGAATCCGCCCATGCCAAGGACCACATCGGGTTTAAACTCAGCAATCACGGCCTTAGCCTGCAATATTGAACGCACCACTTTAAAGGGCGCCGCAAGTTTTCGGATCAAACCATTACCGCGCACACCTTTGATATCGATGAAATCAATATCAAATCCATACTGGGGCACTAAACGCGCCTCCATACGATCTGCCGTGCCTAACCAACGCACTTGCCAACCCTGTTGAGCTAAATACTTAGCCACCGCCAGTGCCGGGAACACATGTCCTCCCGTACCACCCGCCATGACTAAAATACGTTTTCCTGTTGGAGTCATCACTTCAATCTCCCTTGCACGGCCTGAACTAATGTCATGCGCCGCTCGTAATCAATGCGCAACAACATCATAGCTGCCGCAGTCATGACCCATAAACTACTACCACCGTAACTGATAAAAGGTAATGTCAGCCCTTTGGTTGGCAACATGCCGATACTCGCGCCGACATTCACCACAGTCTGGAAACAAATCCAAATACCGATGGCATAACCTAAATAACCTTCAAATGGCTTATCCATGGCTAAACACAAATTACCTAAACGAATCGATCTCAGCGCCACAAATAGCAGTACAGATAACACGGCAATAATGCCGATAAAGCCCAATTCTTCCCCGATCACGGCAAAGATAAAGTCAGTGTGCGCTTCGGGTAAATATTCTAATTTTTGAATACTATTTCCGAGCCCTTGGCCAAACCAATCACCTCGACCATAGGCCATCAAAGATTGAGTCAACTGGTAACCGCTACCGAAGGGATCTTGCCAAGGATCCATAAAGGAAGTCACTCGGCGGATACGATACGGTTCCAATAGCACTAGGGCCACGAACGCCAATACGCCCGCAAAAATCAAGGCAAAGAAATCGAGTAAACGCGCACCGGCTAAAAACAATAGACCAACCGTTCCCACAAATAGCACCACCACAGTACCTAAGTCGGGCTGCATCAAAATCAGCACAGCGTAAATCGCAAATACTGCAATCGGCTTATAGAAGCCTTTAGCATTCTCGCGCACTTCCTGATGACGCCTCACTAAGTAACCCGCCATATAGATGGCGAAGGCAAATTTAGCGACTTCCGCCACCTGGATGCGAATAGGGCCTATGGATAACCAACGCGTTGCACCGTTTACCGTAGTGCCAACCACCAATACAGCCAACAACATCAAACCCACAATCAACAACAACATGGGGCTCCAGCGCTGCCAAGTCTGCATCTCTACTCTTAGCACAAATGCCGCAATGAATAAGCAACCCACTAAATAACCCACATGGCGAGTCATAAAATAAAATGGGTTCCCCGTGAGCGTTTGCGCTTCAGGCATAGAGGCTGACATCACCATTACAAAGCCGAAGCTAATCAAAGACAACACAGCCGCGAGCAAAGCACGGTCGTACAATTGCACGCCCGGGACTTCGGTATCACGTTGCCAATTGGGTATTGCTAAACGCAAACGCCCAAATAGGCTAAGTTGTCTTGCATCACTCGCCATTAAGTTGTCCCACGAGGTTTCTAAAATCATCACCTCGAGCCATGAAGTTACTGTACATATCTAAACTGGCGCAGGCTGGCGATAATAAAACGATATCACCAGAGGTTGCCAATTCAGCGGCTTTCGCTACCGCAGCAGCCATAGTGTCGACTCTTATCGAGCCGTCTTTCAATGCAGCAATCTTTTTACCATCGCGGCCTAAGGTGATGAGGTGTGTGACTTTAGCTAAAGCCACAGCTAAAGGCTTAAAATCAGCCCCTTTACCGTCACCGCCAGCAATCAAAATAATATCGCCTAAGTGGTCACTCAAGCCATCGAGCGCGGCGACTGTGGCACCGACATTTGTCGCTTTAGAGTCATTGACATAGGTCACGCCATTCTTAACACCAACCACTTCACAGCGATGGGATAAGCCAGTAAAAGTACGCGCCACTTTTGCCATAACGTGCTTATCGACACCGACGACATCCACAAGCGCCATCGCCGCAAGTAGGTTGGCATGGTTATGACTGCCAATCAGTGACACTTCAGTAATCGGCATTATTTCGCTGCTGCCGTGATAAATCTTGCTGTCGCTGATGCCCCATTCGTCCGCTTCTGGCGCCGCTAAACCAAAACTGTTTTGGTTCATTGGTTCTGGCGGTACGGTCAGTTTATCGTCACGATTAAAGAGTACGGCACGGGTTTGTTTGTATAAGCGTAATTTAGCCTCGCGGTAGGCATCGATGTCACTGTATCTGTCCATGTGGTCTTCGCTGATATTCAAACAGGTCGCCACCACACACTTAAGACTGTGGGTGGTTTCCAATTGAAAGCTCGACAACTCAAGCACAAATAAGTCCGTATTTTCATGCAGTAAATCCAGCGCAGGCACACCGATATTACCTCCGACGGCAACAGCAATACCCGCTTCCCTTGCCATCTCGCCCACCAACGTAGTGACGGTCGATTTTCCGTTAGAGCCAGTAATACCAATCACACAAGGTTTACGGTCAGCAATCTCACGGGCAAATAGCTCCACATCGCCAATCACCTCAATGCCCATATCCACAGCGGCACGCACCTCTGGGGTATAAGTAGCAATGCCGGGACTAATAATGATCTGCGTCGCTTGCACAAGATAACGGCAATCGAATCCGCCAGAAATCAGCTTCACATCAGGAAAAGACGTTGCTAACGTTTCAGCACCCGGAGGCTGCCGACGACTGTCCATCACCAATGGCGTAATGCCCTTTCCACACAAATAGCGCACCACGGACAAGCCCGTTGCCCCTAAACCTAACACTATGTGTGAATACTGATTTTGCATAACCAATTACCTTAACTTCAACGTGGCTAAGCCAAGTAAGACGAGGAATATCGAGATAATCCAAAAACGCACTATCACTCGAGGTTCAGGCCAACCTTTTAACTCATAGTGATGGTGTATCGGCGCCATGCGGAAAATACGCTGTCCACGTAACTTGTACGAACCCACCTGCAGGATCACCGACAGAGTTTCCATCACGAACACGCCGCCCATGATCACTAACAAAATCTCTTGGCGAACGAGCACTGCAATCGTGCCAAGTGCAGCACCTAATGACAGTGAACCCACATCGCCCATGAAGACTTGCGCAGGGTAAGTGTTGAACCACAAAAAGCCCAGACCCGCACCGACAATGGCGGTACAGACGATCACTAACTCACCCGAACCGGGTAAATGCGGGATATGTAAGTAATTCGCAAACTGAGCGTGACCCGACAAATAAGCAATCAACGCAAACGCCGCCGCGACCATTACCGTCGGCATAATCGCCAAACCGTCGAGGCCGTCGGTTAAGTTCACCGCATTGCTCGAACCCACAATAGTGAAATACGCCAATACGATAAATACGGCGCCGAGTTGCGGCATCACGTCTTTAAAGAAAGGCACCACTAATTGGGTTTCGCCTGGATTGGCCGCCGTGGCATACAGAAAAAAAGCAATAAGCAGCGCAGCCAAAGATTGCAGAATGTACTTCCAGCGCGCGATCAAGCCTTTAGTGTCTTTACGTACCACTTTGCGATAATCGTCGATAAAACCGATCAAACCGAAACTGCCGAGCACAAACAGCATGACCCACACATAGCGGCTACCCAGATCACCCCACAACAATACGCTGATGAAAATAGCAGCCAATATCAGCAAGCCACCCATAGTCGGCGTGCCACGCTTACTAAAATGTGATTCTGGACCATCGTTACGCACAACCTGACCAATTTGCAGTAATTGCAAACGTTCAATCAGTTTAGGGCCAAACCATAAGCTAAAAACCAATGCGGTCAATAAGCCTAAAATGGCTCGAAATGTCACATAGGAAAACACGTTAAACCCGGTATGAAAACGGGTTAAATACTCGGCCAGATATACCAGCATTTACACTAACTCCCCACGCCCGAAGGCTACTGTTAGGCCATCCACGACCCGCTCCATGGCGGCGCTACGTGAACCTTTAACGAGAACCGTTACCTGTCCCGGCAACTGGTTTATATGCTTTATAAGTTTTTCTACTAACGTCGCCACACTGTCATAGTGCTCCGCACCGAAAGCTTGGCTCGTGTGCTGACTTAAAGTTCCGGTACAAAACAAGGCATCAATCCCCTGTTGCTTGGCCAGTTGCCCTAGTTCAGCGTGTAAAAGGGGCGCATTGTCGCCTAATTCTCCTAAATCTCCCAGTACCAGACAGCGATTTTCAGAAATTTCCTTTAACCAAGCGATAGCAGCGCCAACGGACACAGGATTTGCGTTATAGCTATCGTCGATTAGACGCACGCGTCCCAATTGACTCGGCTGCATACGTCCTTTCACTGGCGTTAATTGGCTCAAGCCTTCAGATATTTCAGTCAAACTCAATCCCAAAGCAATACAAACACTTGCAGCGGCGAGTGCATTACTCACTTGATGACGACCCGCCAACGGCAATACCACTTGGCAAGATTCACCTAAATAATTGAGCATAAAACGATAGCAACCATCCGCATTAGTCTTATGGCCTGTCGCTATCACGTCGATATGACGTTTAGCGGCGCCATCTTGCTGAGAGAAGCTCAGTTGCTTATAAGGTCTTGCCTTAACGCTCATAAAATCAGCGAAGGCATCATCGGCATTGATGATGGCAGTGCCATCAGCCTGCAGATGATTAAAAATCTCTGACTTCGCCTGTGCGACACCCGCTTGCGATCCAAATCCTTCTAAATGGGCGCTGCCGACGTTATTCACCAGCGCGACGTTTGGACGCACGAGTCCCGAGGTGTAATCGATTTCACCTTTATGGTTAGCGCCGAGCTCGAATATCCCAAACTCATCCTCTGGCGTTAAACGCAGCAAAGTGAGCGGCACACCAATCTCATTATTAAAATTGCCAGCGGTATAGAGGATTTGATGCTTTGCCGACAGAATGGTCGCGATCATTTCCTTCACGCTGGTTTTGCCGTTTGAGCCAGTCAAAGCAACACAAATCGGATTGATCTGGTCACGAACATAAGCACCAATCGCACCCATGGCCTTTTGACAATCAGCCACTATGAGCTGCGGGATATCAAAAGCTAACTCACGCTCAACCATTAACGCCGCTGCGCCGTTCGCAATAGCTGTTGCTGCAAAATCATGGCCGTCAAAGCGCTCACCCTTTAAGGCAACAAACAGGGTTGCAGCGCCGATTTTACGGCTATCACTGCTTAAATCTTGGATGGTGACGTCGTCACCGACTCGATACACGCCTAAGTGTTGACTTAGAGTCTCGAGAGAAAGAGGGATCATCTTGATTGCTCCAATGACCGGTGTGCCAATACACATCCATCATAGTGTTGACTTAGGGCCTCGAGAGAAAGAGGGATCATCTTGATTGCTCCGATAACTGGCGTGCCAGGGCGCGTTCATCATAATCATGACGCACACCTGCCGCCTCTTGGTAAGTTTCGTGGCCCTTGCCCGCCAGCAAGATCACATCGCCAGGTTTAGCCAATGCCACAACCTCTTTAATTGCTGCGATACGGTCAACCTCAGTCAATGCCTGCTCTGGTGTTGCAAGCCCTTGGATAATATCGGTAATAATTTGCGCGGGGTCTTCACTGCGCGCATTGTCGCTGGTCACCATAATGCGGTCGGCAAACTGTTCAGCTGCTTGGCCCATCAAAGGACGCTTGCCCTTATCACGGTCGCCGCCACAACCAAACACGCACCATAAATCACCAGCACAATGGCGACGTAGCGCGTTTAACGCTTGTTCGATCGCATCGGGTGTATGGGCATAATCGACCACTAAGGTGATGTTATCCGCTGTAGTGAAACGCTCCATACGACCTGCAACGGGCGTTAAATATTGCACCTGCTCGGCTAACGCTTTCATATCAAAACCTAGCAGATACAGGGCCGATAACGCCGCGAGTAAATTAGAGAGATTAAAGGCACCAAGAAGTGGCGAGTGGATTTGAGTCTCGCCCTCGGGCCACACTAAGGTTGCACTGACACCTTGATCGTCAAACTTGGCATTTTTGGTATAAAAAGCCGCACCTTGATGACCTTCAATACTAAAACCCCAAATCTGCGCAGGCGCAGGCTTAAGCTCAGTCAACCAAGACGCGCCAACTGCATCATCGAGATTCAATAAACCGTGACCTAAAGTGCTGAAACGAAATAGGCTTTGTTTAGCGGCGGCATAGCTTTCCATATCGCCGTGGTAATCGAGGTGATCGCGCGTCAGATTAGTGAACACGGCAACATCAAATGGTACTGCGTCGACGCGGCCTTGCACTAAGCCGTGGCTCGACACTTCCATGGCGCAGACGTTCGCGCCTTGGGCTTCAAACTCATGCAACTGACGCATTAAGGTAATCGCATCGGCTGTGGTGTTACCACTATCAACAAGCTCGCCCCAGAGACCATTGCCAAGGGTGCCCATGACGGCGGCTTTGCGCCCCAATGAAGTCACCAGTTGTGCAATGAGTTGACTCGTAGAGGTTTTACCGTTAGTTCCAGTAATACCGATAACCCCAAGGGATGGCATAACGGCAGACTTGTGCGCTAAGGGATAACGCTGGGCGGCAATTGCCGATACCTGACGACTTAACTGAAAGAAATAAATCTGCACACCGTGCTCGGCATTATCGCCCAGCAACACTTTGCCATGTTGGTCAGCATCATCCGTGTGAACTATTACGCCTGCGGCACCTAAATCTAAGGCTTTTTCAATAAACTGTCTGCCATCGACCTTATGTCCTGGCAGCGCCAAAAACACATCGCCGCTACGTATTGCGCGGCTATCTAAGGTCAGATCATTGAAGGACTGCGCGCCAGCATAATGTAGCCAAGACGCTAGCAAATCCCGTAATAACATCATTCTGCTCTCCCAGCGGCGATTCCCGCCAATTGCACTTGTTCTTTATCGGTAATGGGTTCAACGTTTAACATTTGCAGTGCGCCAGACATGACTTTGGCAAATGCAGGCCCCGCCACTGAACCACCATAATAGAGATCGCCCTTAGGCTCATTCACTACCACCACTATCGCTAATCTAGGATTATTCGCAGGCGCAACACCCGCAAATAAAGCAACATAATCATCACCATAACCACCAGCAACTGCCTTACGACTTGTGCCAGACTTACCTGCAACTGGATAACCGTCGATGTGCGCTAAGGTGCCAGTGCCGCCTTTTTCCGTTACACCGACCAGCATTTGCATTACATCGTGGGCCACATTTTCAGAAATGACTCGCTCACCGACAGGTGGCTTTTTCAGTTTCATTATCGAGACAGGGAACAAAGTACCGCCATTGCCTAAGGTGGCGTACATGCGCGCAAGTTGAAGTGTTGTTGCCGTTAAGCCGTAACCAAACGACAAGGTGGCACGTTCAAAGTCTGACCAACGGTGGCGATCTTGAATCAAGCCAGCGCTTTCACCCGTGAGGTTAATTCCCGAAAAGCTGCCAAGTCCCATGGATTGATAAGTACCGAGCAGTTGCTGCACCGGAATAGACAAAGCCAATTTACTGATGCCGACGTTACTGGATTTAGCCAAAATACGCGCCAAACTCATATCGCCGTAGTTCGCGGGGTCACGTACTTGGCGACCACCTAAACGCATCCAACCCGGTGAAGTGGCAATAATATCGGTCGATTTAACTGTGCCAGCTTCAAGCGCTGCGGCTACCACAAATGGCTTAATGGTCGAACCCGGCTCAAAGGTATCTGTCATAGCACGGTTACGCATTCTGAAGGTTTGCAGATTGTCGCGCGCATTGGGGTTATACGAAGGCGTATTCACCATAGCCAAGACTTCACCCGTGTGAATGTCGAGGACGACAATCGAACCCGAAGTCGCTTGGTTCATCTCAGTGGTGCGTTTTAGTTCGCGATAGGCTAATTGTTGGATCCTATGATCGATACTCAGCACGAGATCATTTGGACTCTCGCCTTCCTGCACTATATCGAGACGCTCGACGACATGACCATCGCGTGACTTACGCACTTTTTGTTTGGAAGGCGTACCTGTTAACCAACTATTATAAGCATTTTCAACACCTTCAATCCCAACATCATCTATGTTAGTGATGCCGATTAATTGAGCTGTGATTTCACCACCAGGATAATAGCGGCGAGATTCGGACTTTAGAAATACACCGGGTAATTTAAGCTGAGTAATATAGTCCGCAACCGCAGGGGTAATTTGGCGTTTCAAGTAGGTGAAGCGTTTGGTGGGGTTACTGCGCACTCGCTCTAACAAATCTTCGAGGGGCTCATGCAACACATCTGCTAAGGCTTGCCAGCGGCGCATATCGGCAAAACCATTACTATCATTGACTTGTTTTGGATCGGCCCAGACGGCTCGTACAGGTACGCTCACGGCCAACATGTCGCCATTACGGTCGGTGATCAAGCCACGCTGCACTTCACGACTAGTGGTCCGCAATGTTCGCATGTCACTTTCGTGACGTAATTTGTCAGGCTCGATAATTTGAATGTAAGCTGCGCGTCCCACTAGGCTGCAAAACAACGCACACACAAACCCGACCACTACGTATAAACGCCAGTGGATCAATTGAGGTTTTTGCGGTTTGCTTACCCGTTTGATTTTCGCTTGCCTAGTCATATCTTCCCTATACTCACGGCACCTTTACCACAACTTCTTCGCTGGGTAACGGACGACTCATGTTGAGTTCCTTAGAGGCAATACGCGTAATACGACTGTGCTCAGTCTGCGATTGCTCTTCTAATAATAAATTGCGCCACTCAATATCTAATCTATCTCGCTCCTGCAGTAACTGGTCCCACTGGGTTGTCAGTTGACGGCTAACATGGCTGCCATAAACCACGGCAACCGCATTACTCAGCACAAGCAAGGCTAATAACAAGATCCATTTGTGCAGCCATAAATCATGTAAAACGATCCGTGGCAGATTAATCGAGGGCTTACTCACAGTGCGCCCCTTAGTAATCTAAACGCTCGGCAATGCGTAACACTGAGCTGCGAGCTCTGGCATTGCGTTCGATTTCTTCGTCGGATGGCATAATCGCCTTGCCCACGGCACGTAACTTACGCGACTTGTTAATTTGATCTTCAGTCACCGGAAAACCGTGCGGTACACTCTCGCCTTGGCTATGACGACGAATAAAACGCTTCACGATACGATCTTCTAAAGAATGAAAACTGATGACCGACAAACGTCCTTGGGGAGCGAGCACATTGACTGCTCCTTCAAGTGCCTGATCAATTTGATCTAATTCACTATTGATATAAATGCGGATCGCTTGAAAAACCCGAGTCGCAGGGTGCTTATTGCGTTCTTTATTTTTAGTGATACGCGCAATTAAATCGGCTAAATCTTTGGTACGTAAAAACGGCGTTTTCTCACGATCGGCAGCAATACAACGGGCAATATGGCGAGCATTTTTCTCTTCACCGTAGGTTTTAAATACCCAAGCCATATCTTCAATTTCGGCACGAGCCAACCATTGCGCAGCCGTTTGGCCTTGGCTGTTATCCATACGCATATCGAGTGGACCATCGCGCAAAAAACTAAAACCGCGTTCAGCATCGTCTAGCTGGGGCGAAGACACACCTAAATCGAGTAATACGCCATCAATTTTGCCCACAAGCCCAAGCTCTTCGACATAATCGGCTAATTGGCCAAAGCCACCATGCACGATTTGAAAGCGTGGATCATCGCTAAATTGTTTGGCCGCTTCAATCGCTTGAGGATCGCGGTCGATGGCGATCAATCGACCATGTTCACCGAGTTGTTGTAATACTTGTCTTGAATGACCACCGCGGCCGAACGTGCCATCGATATAGATGCCATCGTCTTTGATGTTTAAACCGCCAACCGTTTCTGCTAGCAGTACGGATAAATGGGCAAATTCTTGACTCATTACTCTCTTCTTATTTAGTTATCGCGACTCGTTAAAGTGAAAAATCCGCGAGGCGCTCGTTATTAACGAGATCCTCACTTCGAATCGTTTCCTGACATTCATCAATTTGCTGCAGCCAAGATTGCTCATCCCACAGCTCAAATTTATTCAATTGCCCCACCAGCATGATGCGCTTATCTAAATTGGCATATTGCCTTAACGGTGGCGGCAGTAATATGCGCCCATTACTGTCGAGCTCCACTTCGTGGGCGTAGCCGAGTAACAGGCGCTTTAAAGATCTCTGGGTTTTATCGGTATCTGAAAGCTTCAACAACTTAGCTTCGATCAATTCCCATTCGTGAATGGGATACAAGAGTAAACAGGCGGATTGGATATCGACGGTAATCACGATGCGGCCTTGGTGCTCAAGCTGCAAAGGTTCGCGGTATCGCACTGGAATAGCGATCCGTCCCTTTGTATCTAAGTTGATAGCACTGGCCCCACGAAACACGCTAATTCATCCTATCCTTTGATTTTTGATCCACAAATATCCACTATTTCCCACAACTGCTAAGTTTAGGGACAGTCGACAAGCATTGTCAAGGGATGGGATCCTTTTATAAATCCAGTCGGCAAGCGGGTTAGCCGCATGTTGAGCACTTAACCTCGCGACAAACTTTTGACAAGAAAAACCATTAGAGATTGACTAAACAGAGGAAACAACAGGAATAAATAGCGCCGATATATTCAGCAACCTTTTGCTTTCAGGTGCTTGCGATGAAAAAAATAGGGAATTATTTCTGTATTTGTGGGATTTTACGGGTCGAGAAATAACGTCAAACTCAAAAACGCAACAAAACAAACTTACGTCCATCCTTATTCGACAGTCAAAAAAGAGTTGAAATCAGCATAAAAATCTAAATTTTTATTCCAAATAAAGACGTTCATCTTTTTACTAATGGCTGAATATTAATGTCGCGATTGCGAGAAAGATCAAAAATCCCACGTAAAATCCACCAAAAGAACCACTTTCTCCCTATACATTCACCTTATACCAGCACTAGCTACCTAATGGCTCGCCTTATTCGCCTTAACAAGTTAAACGGCGTATAGTCTAAATATTGACCTACTTCAGCCGATATCATATTAAGAGGTGTAATAACAAGGAGGCGTTATGAGTGGATTGGATAGCATTTATGCCATGCTGGCACAGCCAGTAAAAGCCGTGTTTCACCCTAAACGGGTTGTTGACCAAGTCAGCAGTGCAAGCGCAAATGCCCCCGATAGCCATGAAACACCGCAGTCGCAGTTACCTCCAGCGTTAGAAAGCCGCAATACTAAAGTCAGGGAAAGACGCAAAGAATCAGATAACAATAAAAATAAGAAACGCCGTGCATCGGATGAAACCGAAACGCTAAAACTAAAAGAAGGTGTCGTACTTGAAGTGACCGATGATTCCGCAGAAATCAAGAAGCCACCGAGCCAACATATCATTGATGTAGAAGTATAAATCCGTACTGATATAAAACGGAAAAGGCGCAATCCCATTGGATTAGCGCCTTTTTATTAGCCTCTTTTAGCAGCACTATCGAGCATGTCTGAAATCAGGCCAGATTTCGAATCATGCGATACCTCAAATTAAGTTTTATCTCAAACCAATGCCGCCTCAAGGCGTATTGTTTAAGTTCGAGTTCTGGCCACCGCGTCCTGCCAACCTTCGTATAGCTGTACTCGAGTCTGGGCATCGATATTAGGGATAAAATGCTTATCAATGCAGGCTTTGTGCTCAAGCTCTATCACACTCTCCCAAAAGCCCACTGCCAACCCAGCTAAAAATGCCGCACCTAAAGCGGTTGTCTCACAAACGCTTGGCCTTAACACTTCGACATCGGTAATGTCGGCTTGAAATTGCATCAAAAAATCATTAGCGACCGCGCCGCCATCCACCTTTAAACGCTTAAGGCTGACGCCACTGTCTTTGGTCATAGCATCGAGTAAATCTTTACTCTGGTAAGCGACAGATTCCAACGCTGCCCGAATAATATGATTACGATTCGCCCCGCGTGTCAGACCAAATAGCGCACCACGGGCATTGGGATCCCAATAGGGCGCACCGAGTCCCACAAAAGCGGGCACCAGATACACGCCATTAGTATCGGCGACCTTAGAGGCAAAGTATTCAGTATCACTGGCATCACGAATAAGCCCCAGTTCATCTCGCAACCATTGAATGGTCGCGCCGCCCATAAAGACTGAACCTTCAAGGGCATAGTTCACTTCACCCTTAGGCCCCACGGCAACTGTAGTCAATAAGCCATGGTTTGAGCGCACCGCTTTTGTCCCTGTATTCATCAACAAAAAACAACCAGTACCGTAGGTATTCTTCGCCATGCCGGGCTCGACACATAACTGACCAAAAAGCGCAGCCTGTTGATCGCCCGCCATTCCTGCAACTTGGATTTCACTGCCTTCACCCGCAATCCGTGTCGTACCATACACGCTGCAGGAGGGTTTAACGTCAGGCAACATAGACAAGGGAATATCTAAGGCTTCGAGTAACTTATTATCCCAAGTCAGGCTATGGATATTGAATAGCAAAGTGCGGGCAGCATTGGTGGGATCGGTAACATGTACCTTGCCCTCGGTTAACTTCCACACGAGCCAAGTATCGATAGTGCCGAACAACAACTCACCACGCTCGGCTTGCTCACGGGCATTGGGCACATTATCTAGAATCCATTTGATCTTAGTGCCTGAAAAATAAGGGTCGAGTAATAAACCGGTATTCTCACGCACATATTCTTCTAACCCTTGAGCTTTGAGTTGCTCACAAATCTCAGCGCTGCGACGGCACTGCCACACAATCGCGTTATAAATAGGTTTACCTGTGGCCTTCTCCCATATAACAGTGGTTTCCCGCTGATTGGTAATGCCAATGGCGGCCACTTCATCGCTGTGAATACCCGCACGCGCCAATACTTCAATTAACACTGAACTTTGGCTTGCCCAAATCTCCATGGGATCATGCTCGACCCAACCCGGATTAGGGTACAACTGGGTAAATTCCCGCTGGGACACGCTGACAATGTTTGCGTCGTGATCGAACACTATCGCCCTTGAGCTGGTTGTGCCTTGATCTAAGGCCACCACGTATTTTTTCTGCACGCTACTATCCTATCTGAACTCTCCGCCGCCTTTTTATGCTAGGGAGAATTAACATGATCCACCGACTTATGCAGTGAATATATTCGGAATTTACCGCCGTGACCAGCAAGCAAGCCGTAAAACAAGATCACTCCACCATGCTATAGCCATAAAAAAGCCCTGAAGATTCAGGGCTTTTTTTAACATACTGAACTTACATCTTGTAGCTCATTTGGATACCCGCAAGCCATACATCACCGCTTGCTTCACCGTTAAAGTTAACAGTCGCGAGGTTCAATAGGTTTTGCTGTTCGTTGATTGGCGCATCGCCAGTCGCTTTAATATAAGTCACAGCAAAATCAACGTTCAGGTTCTTAGTTGCCTTATAACCTGCGCCGACAGAGAACCACAGACGGTCAGAGTCTGGAATTGTGGTTGTGCGCCACTCGTCATTTGCCGCCGTTTTATCTAAAGCAACACCGACACGCACTAACCAGTCGTTATTCACTTGATAAGTCGTCCCTAGCGCGAAGCGCCAGTTATCTTCGAAGTGCTCTTCTTTAACTAAATCAGACTCTAAACCGCCCTTAGGTTTAACTTCACCAGGGAAATAAGCCACTAGTTGATCGAATACGCTCCAATCGGTCCAGTTCACACTCGCATGCATGGCCCAGTTATCGGTCAATTGGTGATGGGAAGCTATCTCTGCAAAAGCGGGCAATTCAAGCGGTAAATAACCTTCAATGGACACATCTTGGCCGCCAGTGTACAACACACCTGAGGCATGACCATCCAAGTCCAGTTGCACGCCGCTGTGATAAGCAAAACCCAAACGGTGAGCCGGATTAATTTGCCAACTCGCACCTAACTGCCAGCCGTAACCCACATCATCACCCTTCATGCTTTTCAGCTCAGTGCCACCTGGAGGTAACATAGCCTGCACAGGAGCCGGCAGAGCAGGTTTGATACCATCGACCCAACCTGGTAATGAGGCACCGATTTCGCCTTCACCATAAACGATACGTACACCAGCACCTACGCTAACAGCATCATTGATGCGATAAGCGATGTTTGGATTAAATTCAACGGTCGTAACCGAAGTCTTGTTACCAAAAATAGCCGCTGCGTGGGTCGCGGGTAATTCAGTGGCTAGACCATAATTAGAGTTTACCGCTAGGCCCCAAGTCCATTGATCATTTAGCTGATTTGAATAATAAAAATTTGGCACAAGTGCGTCATCAGCTACATCTAGTGCATCGCCACCTTTCATAACAACAGGATTAGGACCAATTAACGATGAGCTAAGGCTCACATCACCTGTCACATCGACGTTTGGCATAACGTAAATGCCACCCGCGGACAACTGACGTCCTTCTAAATAAGTGAGCATTGCAGGATTTCGACCTTGAGCCGAAGCGTTATCCGCCATAGCGGCTTCACCCGCAAAGGCGCGACCTAAACCTGTAGCAGAGTATTCCGCAAGTTGAAAACCCGCGGCATGGAGTTGAGTCGTTGAACTTAACAAGGCTGCAGTGACAGCCAAAGTCAGAAGACGTTTTTGCATTGTTATTCTCTAATCATATTATTGTTATCTGTACTACTTAGATGAGTACTGCGGCGTTCAGGCAAAATAGAGCAAACACTCCATATTGAATGCGCAGCAGTTTACTTATGCAGAAGATGTTTGCAACCAAAGGAGATAAAACAGATAAAAACTCTAAAGAAATACAAGTTTAAAACAGATTTAGTGACGCACATCACCATTCAAACAAAGACTAACCTTTAAGCACTCAAAAATCATTCACAACAGTCGTGAGATTTAAATTAATAAACCAAAAAATATCAATATTAAACAACAAGATAAAAATTAAAACTTTGGAACACGTGTAAATCATTTAAACTCGACAAATTCAGCATAAATCACTGCAGAGAATAAAATTTTCTAGTATCAAAACGACAATAAAAATTTATGCTTTTAAATACAATAAATTAAATTAAGAGAGTTTTGAGATTCAAAACAAAAACGCCTAGGTATTAACCTAGGCGCTTAAATATATACTCAACACGAGTACAAATGTGCGCTGAAAGTTTAGCGGCGCCAACCTTGGATTTGAGTTTCGTACTGACGGATTTGCGCAGCATGGGACAAGGTCAGCCCAATTGCATCTAACCCATTGAGTAACTTATGCCTTGCCGACTCTGCCAGCGTAAAACTAAACTCGGCACCTGACGGTGCAATCACTTTACAGCTGGTGAGATCAACCGTGATTTGCGCGCCTTCTTCTGCCGCCACTTCATCCATCAACTGACACACCTGCGCGTGGGTTAACGCCACAGGCAATAGGCCGTTATTGATTGAGTTGCCGTAAAAAATGTCGGCAAAACTGGGCGCTATAATGGCGCGTAAACCAAAGTCTGCCAGCGCCCAAGGCGCATGTTCGCGGCTTGAACCACAACCAAAGTTTTCCTGCGACAAAAGAATTGAAGCGCCTTTATAACGAGGCTGGTTCAATGAAAACTCAGGATTGGGCACATCGCCCGCATCATCTAAATAACGCCAATCATGAAATAAGTGCACGCCAAAACCATCGCGCGTCACCTTAGACAAAAACTGTTTCGGAATGATCTGATCCGTATCGATATTGGTGCTGTCGATCATGACCGCAAGCCCGGTATGGGTCGTAAAAGGTTGCATAAACTTCTCCTCTTGGGTTTACGGTAATTAGTAAGGTTTACGAATATCGACAAAATGCCCTGCCACCGCAGCGGCGGCGGCCATCGCCGGGCTCACTAAATGGGTGCGACTGCCACGGCCTTGGCGACCTTCGAAGTTACGGTTACTGGTCGAAGCACAACGATCGCCCGCCTCTAATCTGTCATCGTTCATCGCCAAACACATGGAACAACCCGGTAAACGCCACTCAAATCCCGCTTCGATAAAGATTTTATCTAAGCCTTCGGCTTCGGCTTGCGCTTTCACTTGCCCAGAACCAGGTACGACAATCGCAGTGACACCGTTCGCGACTTTACGACCTTTAGCATGCACGGCGGCGCTGCGTAAATCTTCAATCCGCGAGTTAGTACATGAACCGATAAATACCTTGTTGATGCTGATGTCTGTCATAGGCGTACCCGCACTCAGGCCAATATATTCTAGGGCCTTTTCCATACTAGCTCGGGTACTTGGGTTGGCTTCATCAAGAGGATTAGGCACTTTGCCATCGATCGCTACGACTTGGCCAGGGTTAGTACCCCAAGTCAATTGCGGTGCGATATCGGCGGCATCTAACTCAACGACAGCATCAAACACGGCGCCGTCATCGGTCTTAATGGCTTGCCAGTAAGCGACAGCCTCAGCCCAATCTTCGCCCTTGGGTGCAAACTCGCGGCCTGCTAAGTAGTCGAAAGTGGTTTGATCCGGCGCGACCATGCCCGCCTTAGCACCCATCTCAATCGCCATATTGCACACTGTCATGCGGCCTTCCATCGACAGGGCTTCAATCGCCTCACCGCAGAACTCCACCACATAACCCGTGCCACCATCCATGCCGATTTTGCCAATAATAGCGAGTACGATATCTTTGGCGGTCACGCCATCGGTGACATGACCACGCACTTCAATCTTCATGGTTTTAGCTTTTAACTGACGCAAGGTTTGCGTCGCTAAAACGTGCTCAACTTCAGATGTGCCAATGCCAAACGCCAGCGCACCAAAGGCGCCATGGGTCGCGGTATGGGAATCACCACAGACAATCACAGTGCCGGGTAAGGTAATACCCAACTCAGGGCCCATCACATGCACAATTCCTTGATTAGGATGATGAATGTCGTATAAACGTACACCAAAGTCTTTACAGTTTTGCGCTAGGGTTTCCACCTGAGTGCGTGCCATAGGGCTTAAAGCATCTAAGCTGGCGCTACGGGTCGAAGTGTTGTGATCCATAGTGGCAAAGGTTTTTTCCGGTGCACGCAGTTTGCGGCCCGCCACTTTTAAGCCACTGAATGCTTGCGGAGAAGTCACTTCATGGACTAAATGTCTGTCGACATAAATGATCGGCGCTTCACCTTCTGGAGTCGCTACAACGTGGGCATCCCATACTTTTTGATACAGCGTTTTTGCCACCGCGTTTTTTGGCACAGTCGTCATTACACACCTTCCTTTATAGCATTGGCGATAAAGTCACCCATCTCGGCGGTTGATTTAGCTTGGCTACGCTTGTCGCTGCTCAATAGCTCACCGGTTAAGTAGCCAGAATTTAATGCTTTGCTGACGGCACGCTCAATCGCACAGGCGGCTTCTTCTTGCTTTAAGCTGTGGCGCAGCATTAATGCCGCCGACAGAATTTGGGCGATAGGGTTTGCAATGCCTTTGCCCGCGATATCCGGCGCACTGCCACCCGCTGGTTCGAATAAACCAAAGCCAGTGCTGTTCATGCTCGCCGATGACAACAAGCCCATAGAGCCCGTTAACATGGCGATTTCGTCGGATAAAATGTCGCCGAACAGGTTAGAACATAGCATCACATCGAACTCATCGGGACGACGTAGCAACTGCATGGTCGCATTATCGATATAGATGTGTTCCAGCTCAACATCGGGGAAATCAACCGCTACTTCTTCAACCACTTGGCGCCACAACACTGAACAAGCCAGTACGTTGGCTTTATCCACTGAGGTTACTTTTTTACGGCGACCACGGGCGGCTTCAAAGGCGATGCGGGCGATACGGCTAATTTCGCGGCGGCTATAACGCATGGTATCGAAGGCTTCTTCATTCTCGCCTTCGCCTTGACGGCCCTTTGGCTTACCAAAATAAATGCCGCCGGTTAACTCACGCACACATAAAACATCAAAGCCACGGGCGGAAATATCGCTACGCAGCGGTGACATATGTTCTAAGCCATAATGCAATTTTGCTGGGCGCAGATTACAAAACAGTTCGAAGTGACCACGCAGTGGCAATAGCGCGCCGCGCTCAGGTTGCTCATTTGGTGGTAACTTTTCCCACTTAGGGCCACCTACCGAACCAAACAGGATCGCATCAGCCGCTTCACAGCCCTTTAGCGTGGCATCAGGTAAGGGACAACCGTGGTTATCAATGGCAATACCGCCAACATCGAATTCAGTGTATTCGATATTCAAATCGAAACGCGCTTCAACCTCACGCAGCACTTTACGCGCCTCTGCCATCACTTCTGGGCCGATCCCATCCCCTGCTAATACTGCTATTTGATAACTCATACGCCAGCCAACTCCTTTAAATGTAAATGCTTTATGCTCGACCTTGCTATTCTTTGGATGCTTTTAGCGACTAGACGCCGCCTAGCTCTCGGTTTTTTTGCATGCTTTGTTTGTAATCGGCGACCTTGTCTGCGCGGCACGTTAAGTTCATCACATGCACTAAAGCGCGTGCCGAGGCTTCAACCACATCGGTCGCTAAACCTACGCCGTGAAAGTTCTGCTCGTGGTAAACCGCGGTAATGTCGACTTGGCCTAAGGCATTTTGACCTACGCCCTTAGCACCTAACTTATAGCTGATGATATCGATTCGGCGATCGGTTGCGCGGGCAATCGCGTTATAGGCAGCATCGACAGGACCATTACCCGTTGCGGCTTCGGTTTTAATTTCGCCGCCCACTTCGATACGCACAGTCGCCGTAGCTACGCCTTCAGTTGAGTCAGACTGCACCACTAATTGCTGCAATTGATAGTGATTGTCTTCTTCGGCCTGCGCTTCCATAAAGGCTAAGGCTTCTAAATCATAATCAAATACTTGGCCTTTTTTATCTGCCAATTTTAGAAACTCTTCGTACAGAGTATCCATATTGTAATCGTGCTCGCTATAGCCCATTTCTTCCATGCGATGCTTGATCACATGGCGACCCGAGCGCGAGGTCATATTCAAGTTGTTACGATTCAAACCTATGCTTTCTGGCGTCATGATTTCATAGGTATTTTGTGCTTTTAACATGCCATCCTGATGAATGCCCGACGAATGGGTAAAGGCATTGGCACCGACAATCGCCTTGTTTCCCTGCACTGGCATATTGCATAACTGGCTGACTAAATTAGAAGTACGGTGAATTTCTTTGGCATTAATGCCCGTTTCTAATCCCAACATCCCCTTACGCGTCGCTAAAATCATCGCGATCTCTTCCAGTGAACAGTTACCCGCACGCTCACCTATGCCATTGATCGTACATTCAATTTGACGCGCACCGTGTTGCACTGCAGTTATCGAGTTAGCCACAGACAAACCTAAGTCATCGTGGCAATGCACTGAGATCACCGCTTGGTCGATATTCGGTACCCGATTAAACAAAGTTTGAATGATATTGCCAAACTCGCTGGGCACTGTGTAACCGACCGTATCGGGAATATTAATGGTGCGCGCGCCCGCACGAATAGCGGCTTCTACCATACGACATAGATTATCGATGGGCGTACGCCCCGCATCCTCACAGGAAAATTCCACATCGTCGGTAAAACGGCGGGCATACTTCACCGCGCCTACGGCCATCTCTAACACTTGATCGAAAGAACGCTTCAACTTGCTCTCAACGTGAATCGTCGAGGTCGAGATAAAGGTATGGATACGGAATTGATCTGCAACAGACAAGGCCTGCGCCGCAGCATCTATGTCCTTTTCCAATGCGCGGGATAAGGCACAAACGCGGCTATTTTTGATGGTACGCGCTATGGTCTGCACTGACTCAAAATCACCGGGCGAAGAAACCGGAAAACCCACTTCCATCACATCCACACCCAGACGTTCCAGCGCCATAGCGATCTGTAGTTTTTCTTTGACCGACAAACTTGCGGCTAACGCCTGCTCACCATCACGCAAGGTAGTATCAAATATTATGACTCTGTTAGACATCTCGCTTCTCCATGGAACGTCACCGTTCGTTAGTTAATTTTTGCCGTATTCAGATACAAAAAACCCCGCAACATCGGTGCGGGGTTTGTGAATGCTTTGCCTCTTTATCGAGCGTGCAACACTAAGACCTCCGCGTATAAACCGCGAGAGAGAGAAGGAGGAGGAGGTCGAGTTTGCGGCTAATAATATTCATTTAATCTGTATATTTATTCTGTTTGAATTATTGAGGACGGTTAATATTTAACTTGCCTAGCCGATAGTGTCAACCCTAATTTTTTCATGTTCCACTCATTCAACCTGTCTTAAGGCTAATAACGGTGAGTTTCATCCCCAAATTAGTGATCGATACCACAGAATTAACCAGCTGTTTGGATTCAGAAATCACTGGGATGTGTTAACTTATTCCCCTTAGAAAAAAATAGTTTTTTATGCAAAAAACGATTAAGAAAAGTTATAATCCCGCCTTAGTGATTAGGGATATTAGAACTTACGCATTTTATATGGAGCACAAAATGGATTTTCGCGTCTTGGTACTGAGCCTGTTGTTATGGCTGTTTCCCTTTGGGGCCAGTGCTATAGACCAATTAGATGAACTCACTGAACTCGTCTACCAATATCCCAGTAAAGCACTCACTCAAATAACAGCGTTAGAAAAACAATTTGCGACCAGTGTAAGCTCAGATATCAATCGACTCAGATTAAGTGTGTTGAAATGCCAAAACCTACTACAAATAGGGGAAAATGAAGCCGCTATCAACGTCGCTCAATTAGGCGAAGCAAGCGCTAAACAACTTAAGCTAGATCAAGTACGACCTTACTTTTTGATCTGCCAAGCCGACGCCAACCTTAGCTATAACAATGTTCAAAATGCCCTACCTTTGCTTGATTCAGCCATTAACCTAGCGCGACGTTACCAGCAACCACAAGCCTTAGTCGATGCTTTACGCTTACGTGGCCAACTCGATACTGACACTGATAACTTCTCCTCTGCTATCGAAGATTTACGCCTCGCGATTGATATTTATCCGGATATTCATGCTCAAACCCAAAATTGGATTTGGCCACCACAGGCCTATGTGTATGCCGCGATGGGAAATTTACTTTATGCCACCCATGATTTCCCCCAAGCCATGTATTACACCAACTTAGGTATACAAAGTGCCGATGCAAAAGGGAAAGTTTTACACTTTATTTTACGCAATGCAGCTCGGATAGCGCTTGATAATCAAGAGTTTGATTACAGTGATAAACTCGAACAACAAGCTAAAGCGCTTTTACCTGAGCTCGGTTCGCCACTTGAACTCGCCTACAGTTATGCCATTTTGGCCTCAATCGCGCTCGATAAAGGCCGCATCGATAATGCCGAAGAATATCTTTCTATCGCGATTAATACGTTTAAAAAACAAAATCAACAATTAGCGACAATGCGTTCAACTCGCCTACTCGCCCAAATTCGTTTTGCTCAGCATCAAGAAGATGCCGCTTTAATCCTCATGAATCACGCTATTGAGCAAGCTGAAAACCTAAAACAATACTCAGATCTTAAAGGGTTTTACGGGATCATGAGCGATCACTACTTAGAAAAAGGGGATTTTAAACAAGCCTATTCTTTCTTGCTCAAACGTTATCGAGCGGCCGAGCTCACCAATCAAGCGATGAATAATGCTCGGATATTGCAGTTTAAGGCCCGTCTAAATCAACAAGATCTGCAGCAGGAGCCAAATAGCACTGCACCAGAAAAAGATTCAATCTTACAAGAGCTAAATGTCGATTGGGCCTATAGCACACTGTTCTTAATCGCGATGGCATTATTGGGCGGAGCTATTTGGTATTTGATTGATAAACAGAATAATCGTGCCCCACATCTTGAAGGTAATGAACCTGCGGAAACGCTGCTCCAACAAGTCACATCAGCATTAAACAGTGCCAAACAAGGTAATTACCCACTGTCTTTATTATTGTTTAATGCGAGTCAGATCCGTCAAGTTGACCTACCTCTCTTACAGGATGAGCTACAACACAGACTACGGGAGCAAGATAAGTTAATCCGATATTCTATGGATGAAATTGTCATTATCCTGCCGCATACCTCGGCAACTGGTGCTAAAAGAGTCGTTAGTCAGTTAGTTGCTTGCATTCAGCCTTGGCAGGGTTCAAGTAAGGTCAATATTGGTATAGCGGCGATGCAACAGTTTGATACCTTAGAGTCTTTAATTAAGCGAGCCAGTATCAATCAATTGGGCAAGGTTAAAGTCAATGAGAATAATCCAAACTATTATTCTCCCGCTAAATAAGCCGCGATTTCATCGAGAAAAGCGTCACCGAAACGGCTCAGTTTACGCTCGCCCACTCCGTTGACTGCGAGCATTTCCCCCGCGCTCGTTGGCATCATGGCTGCCATTTCTGCGAGGGTAGCGTCGTTAAAGACTAAATACGGCGGCACATCCTGCTGCTCGGCAATGGTTCTACGCAATAACTTCAACCGTGCGAACAACTTACGGTCATAATTCAACGGTGCTTTAGACTGACTCGCCTTACGTTTTGTGGTTGTTAACTGAATACGCGGTTCAGCAAGCATTAGCGCCACTTCCCCTTTGAGCACAGGCCGTGCCGATGGGTTTAAGGTAATAGAGGAGCCACGAGTCACATCTTGACTCGCCAGTCCCAAGTGGATCAATTGACGGATCACACTCAGCCAATACTCATGGCTCTTGTCTTTACCAATCCCCCAAGTCGTGAGTTTGTCATGCCCTCGATCGACTATCGGTGCGCCTTTCGAACCGCGCAACACTTCAATTAAATGATTGATACCAAAACGCTGGCCTAAACGGAAAATACATGACAACACCTTCTGCGCATCTTCGGTGCCGTTATAACGCTTAGGCGGGTCGAGGCAAATGTCGCAGTTACCACAGGGCTCTAATGCACTCTCATCGAAGTAATGCAGCAACACTTGGCGGCGACAGGTCTGCGCCTCGGCAAAGGCGGCCATAGTATTAAGTTTGTGGAATTCGACCTGTTGCTGCGGCCCTGGCTCGGACTGTTCAATCAAATGTCGCACCCGACCAATATCGGCGGGATCGAACAACATAAAAGCTTCTGCATCGAGCCCATCACGTCCTGCTCGGCCCGTTTCCTGATAATAGGCTTCGATACTTTTAGGGATATCGTAATGCACCACAAAGCGCACATTCGATTTATTGATCCCCATACCGAAAGCCACAGTGGCGACAACAATATCGATTTGATCCTTAAGGAAACTGTCCTGCACGGCACCACGATCTTCCTGCGTCATTCCCGCATGATAGGCCTTAGCATTAAAACCTTGCAGACATAAACGATCGGCAACCTCGTCGACACGGCGGCGACTGCTACAGTAAATAATCCCGTTAGTGCCATTTTGCTGGGTTAAAAAATGCCGTAACTGATTCGCAGCATTGAGCTTTTCCGCCACTGTGTAGCGAATATTGGGCCGATCGAAACTCGAAAGTAAACGGAACGGGTCAATCCCAAGTCGCTCGCAAATACTCTGCCGAGTCGCCTGATCCGCCGTTGCCGTCAGCGCCATCATGGGCACATAGGGGAAGAGTTGTTTTAGCTGGCCAAGCGCCGCATATTCAGGGCGAAAATCATGGCCCCACTGACTGATACAGTGCGCCTCATCGATGGCAAACATCGCCAACTGCAACGACTGCATACGCTCAATAAAATCAGCGGTTAATAAGCGCTCAGGTGACACATAAAGTAGTTTTAACTCACCGTGGCGCAGCTGCCTTAATACTTCGGCGCTCTGCTCTCGCGGCAATGAAGAATTGAGATAAGCCGCTGCAACACCGGTTTGCAACAAGCTATCGACTTGATCTTTCATCAAAGAAATCAATGGAGATACGACAATAGTGATGCCATTCATCAGCAACGCGGGGAGTTGATAGCAAAGACTCTTACCGCCGCCCGTTGGCATGATCACTAAGCAATCTTGCCCGCCACAGACACGTTCTATCACCTCCCGCTGACCGTCCCTAAAGTCACGGTAACCAAACACCTGTGCGAGGCGTTGCGAGAGCGGATCATCATGCGTGTCGAGTACGAGCTTTTCCATGGATCTTCTATGTCAAAAGTGAGGGGGCCTATTCTATACCCAAACTAGTTCAAAATGCAGGATTCAACGGTAATTTAAAGCGTTTTAGACGAGGCAATTCACCACGATTGCAGCTATTTTAACCCTAGTGGGCTAAGCCAAAAATAACGAACGCGGGGTAAAATACTTTAAAAACTGCCGAAACTGTGTCGTCATTTTAGCGACGGAGTTGCATTAGCCGTAAGCTTCACTGTAGATTAATTGCTCTAAGCCGCACTTTGTTTATCTCAGTGTTGATAACAAATCCAATTACGCCTAATACCGTCACTCAGTGACAAGGACCCCAAAATGACCAGCCCAATCCAAGCCGAAGCTTTGAGAAGAGTCGCAGCAGTATTTGATCAACATGTCCCTTTCCATAATCTACTCGGACTCGATATCAAGCGTTATGACATTGATGGCGTCGAAGTCGTGATCAACATGAAGCCTGAGCTGATTGGCAATATCCACCAGCAAATCCTCCACGGCGGTGTGACAGCAACGGTACTCGATGTGGTTGGCGGACTCACGGCCTTTGCAGGACTGGTCGCCAGTCGTGATGATTGGACGGTCGAAGAGCTGCAGCAACGCCTGCAAACCCTAGGGACAATTGATATGCGCGTCGATTATCTGCGGCCGGGACGCGGCCTCACCTTTACGGGCACGGGCAGCGTCATTCGTGCGGGTAATCGAGTTTCAGTATGCCGCATGGAACTACATAATGAGCAAGGCACCCATATCGCTTTTGGAACAGGGACTTATATGGTGGGTTAGGCGGTTAAATTTAGATGTGTATTACTGCCTTAGGGCTCAAAATTGACTAAGGTAAACGTCTTGATCAACAGGATGTTTACTCACTTTAATCGCCCATTCAATCTATTGCGGAGATATTCTGTAACGAAAAGAACACGGCGATACCCTTGAGTCAGCGGTCAGACACACCTACAATCGCCACCTTGTTGTTCTTCGAAGATGTCTCATGCCAAATCTTGAATACCGCAAAGGGATCCTACTTGCCGTCAGTGCTTACTGTATGTGGGGTTTTGCGCCTTTATATTTCAAATTACTCAACCATGTTTCCGCCACCGAAATTTTGCTCCATCGAGTGATTTGGTCATTCGTGTTTATGCTGATCATTATGCAGTTTATCGGCGGTTTTTCTCGCTTACGCTTACTGTTTAAACAGCCTAAACAGTTGATGGTTCTCACCATTACTTCCATATTGATCGCGGGAAACTGGCTACTATTTATCTGGGCGGTAAATAACGATCACATGCTCGATGCCAGCCTAGGTTACTTCATCAATCCTTTACTCAACGTCTTACTCGGTATGTTATTTCTAGGCGAAAGGTTGCGTAAACTGCAATGGTTTGCGGTTTCACTCGCCAGCGCTGGCGTATTGATCCAGTTAATCTCTTTTGGCTCGATTCCCATCGTCTCACTGGCACTCGCGGGCACCTTTGGTTTCTATGCACTGCTGCGAAAAAAGGTCAATGTGGATGCTAAGGCCGGATTATTGGTCGAAACCGCAGTGTTATTACCGGTAGCGCTGATTTATCTCGTCGCAACCTTAGACACAGCGACAGCAAGCATGCTGACAAACGATTGGCAACTGAATCTGATGTTAATGGCGGCTGGGATAGTGACTACCATTCCTTTGCTGTGTTTTGCAGGGGCAGCGGTACGTATTCCATTGTCTATGCTCGGCTTTTTCCAATATATTGGCCCGAGTATTATGTTCATCCTCGCGGTGAGTCTATTCAATGAGCCCTTCGATGCCGAAAAAGGCGTGACCTTCGGATTTATCTGGAGCGCGCTGCTCGTCTTTACCTTAGATATGGCCTATAAACGCAAAACGGCGTAAGCATTATCACACCGATAAACACAGTGGCAGAAGTGATGACATATGATGGTTACTTCTGTAATTGTGCTAAAAACTCACTCCCTTGCGGCACTGTTAGTAATAAACTGTAGCCTTTAGTCGTTGGCACTAACACTAACTGCGATTTATCTGTTATCGCCAAAAATGCCCTGCCTTTCCCCTGCAACTTAAACCAGCCCAATTGAAATCCTGGCATGCCTATACCGTTGGTTTTAAAGCTCGGCGTTAAATCTGCCTCTTGTTGCAAATCGACTATGCGTGCCTCGGCGGGCAATAAATCCACACGGGATAACTGCACTTTATAGAAGGGAACATCCAATGTGAGCTCTGTATCGGTTAACACTAATTCGGCGCTATTAGATTGATAGAAGACCCAAGAAGATCCGCACATCATCACCAACAATATGCCTAGACTCGCCGATTTCGCTATCTTAGGCATATTTTTTAGCCATAACATCAGCAAGATACCCGCTAAACCGAGCAATAAGACGATAAAGCTGAAGATAGAGGTTTGGGTTAAAGGGGCGAGTTCAAAAAATTGAGGACTCATTGGCAGTATCTCCCGTGCAGTGAAGCCTTAATCTGCCAATAAAGACATATTATGTCAATAAAAATGCCAGCGCTAATATGAGTACTAGGCTGGCATTGATTAGATTGAGTTAGAACGGCTTAGAGATCGAGCGCGAGAATTTTTGAGCGGCGTTGATAGTTATACAACTGCTTCTTCTTCTGTGGCAGTGCTTCAACATCTTCAATCACAAAACCATGCTCTAAGAACCAATGAATGCTCCGAGTTGTCAATGCAAACAAGCGTGAATAACCACGGTTTCTGGCCTGATTGATAATGTTCTTCAGCAGTAAGCTCCCTCTGTCGGCATCGCGATAATCGGGATGCACCACTAAACAAGCAAACTCACCCGCATTGTCCTCTTCAAAAGGATAGAGCGCAGCGCAACCAATCACTAAACCGTCGCGCTCAATCAACATGAACTGTTCGATTTCAATCTCAAGCTGCTCACGACTACGACGCACCAGAATGCCTTGCTCCTCCAATGGACGGATAAGGTTCAACACACCGCCAATATCAGCGATCGACGCACAGCGTAAACGCTCAGCACTCTCAGTGACGATTTGTGTGCCTATCCCTTCGCGAGAAAACAGTTCCTGCAACAAGGCGCCATCTTCGAGGTAGCTAACTAAATGACAACGCGGTACGCCATTGCGGCAAGCATCGATACTGGCTTTGAGAAACGCCATAGTACCAACACAAGCTGACCCTTGCTCGGCCAGCTTGTTCATGATGTTTTGCGCATCATTTGGCATCAACTCGGCAATCACATCGCCATTACGATCGAGAATACCGTTCTGTGAGCTAAAGCCGATCATCTTGTCTGCTTTAAGCTTAATTGCCACTTGAGTCGCGATTTCCTCGGCGGTGAGATTAAAGCTTTCACCAGTAACCGAAGCCGCAATCGGCCCCATCAATACGATGCAGTGATTATCTAGCTGACGTTTTAAGCCTTGCACATCAATACGACGCACTTTGCCACTCAGACAAAAATCCACACCATTATCCACACCCAGTGGTTGAGCAATAACAAAGTTGCCGCTCACTAAGTTAATTTGCGCCCCTTGCATCGGCGTATTACTTAAACTCATGGATAAACGCGCTGTGATATCAAATTGCAGTGCACCCGCAACTTGCTTAATCACTTTGAGCGAATCTTCATCCGTGATACGCACACCGTCGTGGTAGGCAGGTGCAATACCGTTGGCGGCTAATGCAGCATCAATCTGCGGCCTAGCGCCATATACCAACACCACTTTGATCCCTAAACTGTGCAGCAGGGCGACATCATTTAAGATGGCGCGGAATTGATTTTGAGCCAAAGCTTCACCGCCAAGCATGACCACAAAAGTTTTACCTCTGTGAGCATTAACATAGGGGGCAGAATGACGAAATCCATCAACCAGTTCAGTGGTACGCACGCGTTATTTACACCTCATTTTTGAGCTGGCAGCGTCACTATGACACACCAGGAATGAATCGCTAACTTTCGCGTATGGTATTGCATTTTAATTCACATATAAAGAATTTATTCTCACTAAAGTGCAGATTTGATGATTTAAAGTGCTTAGAACCGCACTATTTTATATTTTCAGCAAGTGTTCACACTTTTTTAACTTCACAGGGGATGATTCAGCGGCTTAAGTTTGCGAGGCAATTATCTCAACTTGATGACTAGCCACTAAAAAAATGCAAAAAAAAGCCCCTTAAATAAGGGGCTTTTCTCGAAACACTAACCAAGGATTACTTGATTTTGGCTTCTTTGTAGATAACGTGCTGACGAATAACTGGATCAAATTTTTTGATTTCCATTTTTTCAGGCATGTTACGCTTGTTTTTTTCAGTTGTGTAGAAGTGACCAGTCTTAGCTGTAGAAACTAATTTGATCTTCTCACGATTACCTTTAGCTTTAGCCATGATCTATTATACCTTCTCGCCACGGGCACGAAGTTCAGCAACAACAACTTCGATACCTTTTTTGTCGATCAGACGGATACCTTTAGTAGATACACGTAACTGTACGAAACGCTTTTCTTCTTCTAACCAAAAACGGTGGTTTTGTAGGTTAGGTAAAAAACGACGACGGGTCGCGTTTTTTGCATGCGAACGGTTGTTACCAACCATCGGCTTCTTGCCAGTAACTTGGCATACTCTTGACATGTCAATCTTCTCCAAAAACAATTTTAACGCTCGAGCATTAATGTGCCTCGTATGGCCGTCGCCCGAGGCACAAAGAGGGCGCATTTTATACACGATCACAGAGTGAAGATCAAGTGTTAGATTAATTAATCCAGCCTCGTTCTGCAAAAGAAACTATCTCTCGATCACCTACAACCATATGGTCCAACAAGGATACGTCTATGGTTGCTAACGCATTTTTTAATCGCTCAGTTATTCGTCGGTCAGCCTGACTGGGCTCGGCAATACCAGACGGATGATTATGACAAACTATAACTGCTGCGGCCTTTTTCTCCAGCACTAAGCTCACCACTTCACGTGGATACACTGAGGCTGAGTCTATTGTGCCGCGGAATAATTCGACAAATTGAATCACTCTATGCTGGCTATCCAGCAGTAAAACTGCGAACACTTCATAGGAGCGATCGGCCAATTGTCGCATTAAATAGTCCCGAGTTAAATCGGGATTTGTCAAAACCTGACCTCTTTGCAGATTTTCCTGCGCTACACGCCGCGCTAATTCGGCCGCAGCTTGAAGCTGGGCGTATTTTACAGGTCCTACGCCCGGAAGTCGACACACCTGATTTCTTGGGGCACAGAGCAGGTTTCTGAGGCCGCCAAACTCGCTAATAAGCGACCTAGCAAGGTCAACCGCGTTTAATCCGGCTAAACCGTTACGCAGTAATACTGCCAGTAATTCAGCGTCCGACAACTGCGCAGCTCCTTTTTGTAACAGTTTATCTCTGGGACCTTCCCCCTCAGGCCAATCTTTAATGCCCATGCGACCTCCCTGTCATCTCACATATTTTCACTTTACTGAGTATGGACGAGATTTTTTGAACTGGGAGAGTCACTAAAATTCACCGCTTTGTGATATTGTTGCCGGCATTATTTCTATCTCGGATGATGTCTGTGAGTCTGACAAATAAAAACGTCCTGCTGGGCATTGGCGGCGGTATTGCGGCCTATAAAAGTGCTGATTTAGTCCGTCGCTTAAAAGAGCGTGGCTTTGATGTGCGTGTGGTGATGAGCCAAAGTGCGATGGAATTTATCACGCCTCTGACGCTGCAAGCCTTATCTGGACATCCAGTGGCATCTAGCCTGCTCGATCCTGCAGCAGAAGCAGCCATGGGCCACATAGAACTTGCTCGTTGGGCAGATCTCGTCATCATAGCCCCTGCAACCGCAAACCTATTGGCGCGGATTAATGCAGGCATGGCCGATGAGCTAATCACCACCACATGTCTTGCCACTGAGGCGCCAATTGCCCTGTGTCCAGCAATGAATCAGCAGATGTACCGCAATCTGGCTACGCAGGCGAATTTAACTAGCCTAGCATCACGTGGTTTGACACTTTGGGGACCCGCCAGTGGCAGTCAGGCCTGTGGTGAAGTGGGTCCTGGACGCATGCTCGAACCGCTAGAAATTGCCGAGCTAGCCAGTGATTTTTTTGCAACAAAAGAAGTCTCTGCGCAGCCTCTTGCAGGCCAGTCGGTGCTGATTACCGCCGGACCAACCCGTGAAGCAATTGATCCCGTCAGATACATTTCAAATCACAGTTCTGGAAAAATGGGCTTTGCACTCGCCAAAGCCGCGGCAGATATGGGTGCAGCAGTCACCTTAGTCTCAGGCCCAGTAAATCTCAGCACCCCAGAAGGCGTGACACGGATTGATGTTGAATCGGCGCAAAATATGCTCGATGCTGTTATGGATAACGTTGATAAAAAAGATATTTTTATTGGCTGCGCCGCCGTTGCAGACTACCGCACTAGTGATATTGCTACCTGTAAGATCAAAAAATCGACCGAAGAAATGCAACTTGCGCTGGTGAGGAATCCTGATATCTTAGCCACGGTTGCGAGCTTACCTAACCGTCCTTTTGTGGTGGGATTTGCCGCCGAAACCCATGATGTAGAAGCCTATGCGCGCGATAAGCTCAAACGTAAAAACTTGAACATGATCGCCGCAAACGACGTTTCCATTGCTGGCCTAGGCTTTAATGCCGATGCTAATGCCCTGCGTGTTTTCTGGCCGCACGGCAGTCAAGATTTGCCTGCTACTGACAAACTCACGTTGGCACGGCAATTACTTTCGTTGATAGTGAAAGAAAAAACAAATACATGAAAACACCGATTGAATTAAAAATTCTCGACTCCCGTATCGGCTCAGAATTTCCCTTGCCCGCTTACGCCACCGCAGGCAGTGCAGGCATGGATCTTCGCGCCATGATAGACACGGCTTTAACCATAGCACCGGGTGAAACAGTGCTCATTCCCACGGGGATTGCCATTCATGTGGCCGACCCAGGACTTGCAGCGGTGATTTTACCGCGCTCAGGCCTTGGCCATAAACACGGTATCGTACTGGGGAATCTAGTCGGACTCATAGATTCAGATTACCAAGGCCCCTTAATGGTATCTTGTTGGAATCGTGGTGACAGTCCATTCACCTTAGAAATGGGCGATCGTCTCGCGCAACTGGTGTTTGTTCCTGTGGTACAAGCACAATTCAAACTCGTTGATGAGTTCGACAGCTCAGACCGTGGTGAAGGCGGATTTGGCCATTCAGGCACTAAATAATCCCCTAAGTCGTTATTGAGCCAAGGATACTGCAATGGCTGTAAGCCCAAAAATTAATCGTCGTGAACACATTCTGCAATGTCTAGCGCAGATGCTAGAAACCAACCCAGGACAAAGGATCACCACAGCGAAACTGGCCTCAGAAGTCGGTGTATCGGAAGCCGCACTGTATCGCCACTTCCCGAGTAAAGCGCGGATGTTCGAAGGCCTAATCGAATTTATCGAAGAGTCGTTATTGTCGCGCATCAATTTAATCATGGATGACGAAAAAGACACCATGAAGCGCTGCCAGTTGGTACTGCAACTGCTGCTGATCTTTGCCGAGCGTAACCCAGGAATTTCCCGCGTTCTCAACGGTGATGCTCTACTCGGTGAAAATGAACGCCTGCGAAGTCGTATTGGTAACTTATTTGCCAAAATTGAAACCCAGTTAAAGCAAATTTTACGGGAAAAAACCCTACGAGAAGGTAAAGGCTTCAACTTAGACGAAGCCATATTAGCCAATTTACTGTTAGCCTTTGCCGAAGGCCGCATCGCTCAATTTGTACGAAGTGAATTCAAACTCAAACCAACCACACACTTCGATGAACAGTGGCGATTTATCCAACACCAGCTTTTGCAAAGTTAATGATTTACTTAAATAAAGGATGCTATTTAGCGTCCTTTATTTTTATAGCCCGTCCTTGTTTCGCTCTCACTTTTGTTTTATTCTCAAAAATCATTTAAGAAACAAAAATCACAATAATTTTACAGGGATGTCGGATGAAACTCTTTCGATTAGCCACTTTGGCTGCTCTTTGCTTACCTATGCTGCCTATATCTTCGTTTGCTGCCACTACTTCAGCCGCGAATGCATTATCGCAGGCGCAGTTATTTAGCAAAGGCGATGAATATTCCAATGTTAAAATATCTCCAACAGGCAAATACTTAAGTACGATTACCAGTGTCGAGGGTAAAAATGTACTGTTAGTCTTAGACGCTCAGACAAAAAAATTGCTCAATGCGATACGTTTCCCGGGTAACGCACAGGTTGGCACCTATGAATGGGCTAACAGTGAACGCATCGTTTTAGCGAAGGAATACCTAAAAGGCTGGCACGACACCCCCATCTATTACGGAGAATTGATGGCGGTAAATGCCGATGGCTCACGTAAGGCTTACCTATTCGGTTACAATAGTGGCGAACAGCAAACGGGTTCTAATATCAAGAAAAACACCCCTATGCGGGCGAGCGCATTTATCCTCGATCCCCTGCCCGATGATGAACGTTATATGCTGGTTAATGCCATCCCTTGGAATGATAAGGTCAATCTCGATGTTGAGTTAACACAGGATGTTTATCGCGTCGATTTATTTACTGGCACGCGCAAACGCATCACTGGCTCACCCATAGGCCAAGCACGTTTTATGACAGACCATCAGGGTGAAGTTCGCTTCGTTGCCGGTGAAGACAGTAAAAACACCACTAAAGTGTTTTACCGCAAAGATGGCGAATGGGTAAATACCGACAAACTCAATCTGGGCTTAAATGATTTTCATCCCATCTCCTTCGCCGATGATAAAAACACCATTTATGCCGCTGGCCGCCCCCAAGGTGAGACCTTAGGCGTGTACAGAATCAACCTTGAAACTGGCGATAAAACCGAGATTATTCAAGATGAAAAAGTCGATCCGAGTAATTTTTGGATCAATGGCACTAATAAACAACTCTACGCCGTTGAGTTTGAAAATGGCTACCCAAGCTATGCCTTCGTTAATAACGAAGACAGCCATGCCAAGCTGCTGAAGGATTTGCTTGCCGCGCTGCCGGGTCACCAAGTACGGATTGTCAGCGAAACTAGGGATGGCGAGAAGCTCGTGGTCATTGCATTTAACGACCGAAATCCTGGTGACTACTACGTCTTTGATACGAAAAAACTTAAACTCGAGTATCTCGCCGCCACCAGAAAGTGGCTCGATCCCGAGCAAATGGCTGAGGTCAAACCCATCAGTTTTACCAGCCGCGATGGTAAAACGATCCATGGTTACCTTACATTACCCTATGGAAAAGAAGCTAAAAATCTACCGCTAGTGGTCAATCCCCATGGTGGCCCTCATACAGGCCCCAAAAATGGAAGAGACTGGTGGGAATTTAATCCTGAAACCCAAATGATCGCCAACCAAGGTATAGCAGTATTACAAGTTAACTTTCGCGGTTCTGGAGGCTATGCAGCAGATTTTACGATAGCGGGATACCAAAAATGGGGCAGTGATATTCAATTTGATATTATCGATGCGACTCAGTATGTGATTGACCAAGGTTTTGCCGATAAGGAACGGGTTTGTATCGCTGGCGGCAGCTTTGGTGGTTATAGTGCCCTGCAAAGCGCGGTATTAGCGCCAGATATGTTTAAATGTGCCATAGGTATGGCTGGTATCTACGATTTACCACTATGGAAAGATGACAGTGATGTTGCAAACTCAGCATCTGGAAGTAGCTATCAAGCAGATGTGCTTGGAAACAATTTAGAGACACTTAAAGCAATGTCACCAAGCTATAATGTCAACAAACTCAAAGCGAACTTGTTGCTAGTTCATGGTGGAGATGATGAGCGAACCCCAATAACTCAACTCGAATCCCTCGAAAAAGCCCTAAAAGCTCACGATTATCCTTACAAAAAACTGGTGATGGACAATGAAGGCCACGGTTTTTATAACGATGAGCATAGAGCGAAATACTATGAACAAATGCTCAGTTTCCTAAAAACCAATCTGAAACTTTAGAATTGACTCAAACTGGCCGACACTACTAGGCTAAACTCGATTGGCAGTGGCAGATTTAAAGCCGATATCCGATAAGGACTATCGGCTTTTTCATGTGGCCTATACGCGTTTTTCGGTATGAATTGTCTGCAATTCGCGCTATCCTCCTCCCCCTATTCTTGCCATAGCGAGAATAACAATAATTTGTATCTGATGCTGAACAGCCCAAGTACCACTCGATGCTCAGCATAGGTTTTCTGTTATAGCCGCTACGACGTAGTGGAGGATAAGATGGCATTAAGTGAAGCAGCAGTAAAAGTACAAGCCGCGTTATTAGAACGTGGGCTTGAAACCCCAATGCTCCCAAGCGTTTACAGCAGTGAAGAACGTAAAGACAAGATTGAACATCATATGAAAGAAATCCTGACATTAATGTCATTGGATCTGTCAGATGACAGCCTTGCCGATACGCCGCGCCGCATTGCTAAAATGTACGTCGATGAAATCTTCTCCGGCTTAGATTATGCGAACTTCCCTAAGATCACGGTTATCGACAATAAGATGGGCTTCGATGAAATGGTGCGAGTGCAAGACATTAGCCTCACCAGTACCTGCGAACATCATTTAGTGACGATCGATGGCACTGCCACCATAGCTTATCTGCCACGCAAAAAAATCATTGGTTTATCAAAGATTAACCGTATAGTACGTTTCTTCGCTCAACGTCCACAAGTGCAAGAGCGTTTGACTCAGCAAGTGTTAGTCGCGCTGCAAACCTTGCTCGAAACCAAAGACGTTGCCGTTAAAATGGATGCCGTGCATTACTGTGTAAAATCCCGTGGCGTGATGGACTCCACCAGTTCGACCACTACCACAGCGCTGGGCGGCATTTTCAAATCTAACCCCGCGACCCGCGCCGAGTTTTTGCACCAGTCTAAATAAATGTATTGAAACTTAACGCTATTTAAAACGTGTCGAAATCAATAGCAATCAATACAACTCAATAAAAAAACGCTGCGATTCCTTCTAAAGAATCGCAGCGTTTTTTGTTTTTATACCCACTCAATCAAACCCTTCTCAACCTAGCTAAGATCAATGCTGGCTGATTAACTAATTTCACCAAGCCAGCAATAGCTGCTTGCTCAATACAAGCTGCCAAACACTAGACTTAAATGCCGTATTGCTCGCGGTACTGGCTTACAGCGGCAAGTTGTACTTCCATCCCAGGCTTTTCAGACAAATAACTGATTAGGTCGGCTAGTTTAATGATTGCCACTATGCCACAACCAAAATCACGCTCAACCTCTTGAATAGCCGATAACTCGCCCTTGCCTTTCTCTTGTCTGTCTAAAGCAATCAACACGCCCGCTAATTGTGCTTTATGAGCTTCGATGATTTCCATAGACTCACGAATTGCCGTACCGGCAGTGATCACGTCGTCTACCAACATCACGCGGCCTTTCAGCTCGCTACCAACTAAGCTGCCACCTTCGCCGTGATCTTTTTTCTCTTTGCGGTTAAAGCAGTAAGGAATGTCGATATCGTGATGCTCACACAGAGCAACCGCCGTAGTGGTCGCAATTGGAATACCTTTATAAGCTGGGCCAAACAGCAAATCGTAATCAATGCCTGAATCCACTAACGCAGCGGCATAAAAACGGCCTAAACGTGCTAAATCACGGCCAGTATTGAACAAACCCGCATTGAAGAAATAAGGACTGATACGGCCCGATTTAAGGGTGAATTCGCCAAATCGCAACACCTGACGTTCTAAGGCAAATTCAATAAACTCACGTTGATAGGCTTTCACAATATCTCCTTACGGCTTTGTCTTTTATTGGTTTTTATTAGGTAATGTTTTATTGGACAACATTTAATTCGGTACAGGGCTTGTCTAACACTAGCATCTTGCTGCAGATAAAAAGTTGCAGCTAATAAAAAGCCCCGCACTCTATAACATGACGGGGCTTTTTCATCACCACACTATTAGTTCAGTGCGGCTTTCTGCACATCGACGATTTCACGAATACTGTTCTTCGCCAATGCCAACAGTTCGAGTAATTCTTCATGGCTGAATGGCTCGCCTTCGGCGGTGCCTTGAATTTCGATGATCTTGCCCGTTTCCGTCATCACCACGTTCATGTCAGTTTCAGCGGCGCTGTCTTCGATATATTCTAGATCGCTGATCGCTTCACCCTTGTAAATACCGACGCTGACTGCAGCGATAAGGAATTTAAGCGGGTTAGATTTAATGATGCCTTTACCACGCGCCCAGTTCAACGCATCCACTAAGGCCACACAAGCGCCAGTGATAGAGGCAGTGCGCGTGCCACCGTCAGCTTGGATCACATCACAATCGATCACGATAGTGTTTTCGCCTAGGGCTTTCATATCCACACAAGCGCGTAGAGCACGGCCGATAAGACGTTGAATTTCTTGCGTACGCCCAGATTGCTTACCGCGAGCGGCTTCACGATCCATACGGCTATGGGTCGAACGTGGCAACATGCCGTATTCCGCCGTCACCCAGCCTTGACCCTGACCTTTAAGGAAACGTGGCACACCTTCAGTAAAACTGGCGGTACAAAGCACTTTCGTTTCGCCAAATTCCACTAACACAGAACCTTCGGCATGGGCCGTAAACTGGCGAGTAATAGTGATGGGACGAGTTTGTGCTGGCGTTCTGTTACTTGGACGCATGCGAGATTCCTGTATTCTGAGTCATTGACCGATTTTGGCTGCATATTATAAGGGCTTGAGCCTTAGGATGCCATGCTTAGGGTGATTCTCTGGCAAACTCATCTAGGCAAAGTACTCATTAACTTGCGGTCTTATACTGTATGCCTTTAATCCTAAAGCCATTGACTCTATAATCGCCTCTCATTATGACGATTAAACCATTAGGACAACCCATGATCCAAAGCATGACAGCCTACGCTCGCATCGAGCACAAAGCACAATGGGGCACTGCCTCCTGGGAAATTCGCTCAGTCAATCAACGTTATCTCGAAACTTACCTACGTTTACCCGAGCAATTCCGCAGTTTCGAACCCGTACTGCGCGACCGCCTACGTAAACGCTTAAGCCGCGGCAAAGTTGAAGTCAATCTGCGCTACGAACTGGCAGACAACAGCAACAACGAGCTGCAGTTGAATCAAGCGCTAGCAAAACAGCTATTAGGCGCTGCCAATTGGCTCAAGCAAGAAGCGGGACAAGGCGAAGTCAATCTTACCGACATCCTGCGCTGGCCGGGCGTACTAGCGAGCGGTGAACAAGATATGGATGCCATCGGCGCAGATCTGATGACAGCCTTCGATTCAGCCATAGATCAATTCATCGAAGCCCGTGGCCGCGAAGGCGAAGCCATCAAAGACATGTTATTAAGCCGCTTAGATGGAGTCAGCGAGCAAATCGCCGTCGTACGCGAGCACATGCCTACAGTGATGTTGTATCAACGCGAAAAGCTCACCAACCGACTTGCAGAAATTAAAGGTGAACTGGATCCTGCCCGCATCGAGCAAGAAATGGTGCTTCTGGCTCAGAAACAAGATGTGGCCGAAGAAATGGACAGACTCGAAGCCCATGTCGCCGAAGCCCGCCGTATCCTCAAGAAAGGCGGTAGCGAAGGTCGCCGTTTAGATTTTATGATGCAGGAATTTAACCGCGAATCGAACACGCTCGCCTCTAAATCCATCAGCACTGAAATCACCTCAGCCGCAGTGGAACTTAAAGTTCTCATCGAGCAAATGCGCGAGCAGATCCAAAACGTTGAGTAATGATTTTTAACGCGTTTTAGATACCAAAAAGCCCTTAATGTAAGGGCTTTTTGTATTTTATGGCACTGAGGGAATATCAGTTAAAGCACTCACTCTTAGCCAAAAATATCGAGTGCAAAGTGCTGAGCTAGGCTCAGTGAACAAGCCTTTACAGTAACAGGATTTTTTGCAGTTCTTGATGGGAACTCACTTGATAGTGCGGGGTGATACCGGTAGGTACATCATGGCCGTGGACGTTATACCAGCAAGTATGAATACCGGCATTGATACCGCCTTGGATATCTGAATGCGGATTATCACCGACCATAAGCACAGTCTCGCGCTCAGGATGGCCCATGAGTTCGAAGGCGTGCTCGAAGATACCCACATCAGGTTTGGCGATACCGACTTTTTCTGAAATCACTAAAATATCAAAATGATGCTGCAAGCCCGTGCGCTCTAATCGCACGGTTTGTAGCTCAGTAAAACCGTTGGTGATAATGCCTAACTTGGCTTTACCTTGCAGCGCGGCTAATAACTCGCGGGCACCGGGTAACGGCGCACAAATTTCGGCCATTGCTGATAAAAATGCACTATTGAGCGTCATGGCCGTGACAGATAATTTGGCTGCCCAAGGTTCGAAACGTATGGTTTGCAACTCTGCGGCAGTTATCTTGCCATCTTGATAATCAACCCAAAGTGGTTTGTTAACTAACTGATACTCGTCAAAATCGGCTTGGGTAAAATCGACCCCAAACTCACTAAACATCAACTTAAGCCCTTTTAAAGCATCGAAATAAAATAGGGTTTCATCGGCATCGAACAAAATCCATTGGTAAGGCAAGGACATAGGAACTCTCTTTCTGACAAAATAGCTAAGACCCATCCCCATGCCGTTCAGTGGCATCGAGAATGGTACATCGGCGATTGCGGCAATGCTGTGGCTAGCTGCCTAGCAGTAATCAAGATAAGCGATAAACATGAGCGATGAGCCCGAAAATAACGAGGCTTCACAGTCGACACCCGCAATCAGCAAGTGCATTAGTCTACCTTGCATCAAGGGCAATGATAACCACGATAATAAAAACTGACTGTTGAGGTATCATCAACAATAATGACAGGGGATTGCGATAATCTAAGGACACCATGGAGCACTTTTCGGCACTACCTATCTTTGTCACTGTAGTGGAATGCGGTAGCTTTTCGCTGGCAAGTCAAAAGCTTGGGCTGAGTAAATCGGCGGTGAGTAAACGCATTACCCTATTAGAACAAAGTCTGGGTATTCAACTTTTGCACCGTACCACTCGCAGCTTAAGTCTTACCGAGGCAGGCGCCCGCTACTTCGACTACGTTCGCCCTGCAGTTAAACTCGCAGCAGACGGCTTGGATGCTATTTCAGAGCTACAGCAAGCGCCTCAGGGCAGTCTGCTCATCGCTGCCCCTATGGTATTTGGCCGCTTGCATATCGCCCCTTTGATCCCCGAGTTTCTGCGCCGCTATCCAAAAATACAGCTGCAAATGCAGATGGATGATAAGACCACCGATTTAATTGCTGGCGGATTCGATCTGGCGATTCGCATCGGCGAACTGCCAGATTCCAGCCTGATTGCCCGTAAAATTGCCCCTTGTTTAAGTGTGATTTGCGCGTCACCCGAGTATCTTGCTCGCCACGCTGCGCCACACACGCCGCAGCAACTCAGCCAACATAACTGTTTGTTCTACTCATATTTTCGTGATGGTGTTGAATGGACCTTCTTAAGCCCGCAGGGCTCCACTCGCATTCAGCCGAACGGTAACTATCAAGTCAACAATAGTGATGCCATCCACCAAGCCACACTCGATGGTGTAGGCATAGCCAACCTACCCCATTTCATGGTCGACACCGACTTACAAACAGGCCGCCTACAAGCCTTGCTCGCAGACCATCCCCTCCCAGAACATGGCATCTACGCGGTTTATCCGCAGCGGAAATATTTGCCGACGAAGGTGAGTGTATTGATTGAATTTTTGATGGAGAAGCTGGCAAGTGGCAAGTTAGGGTAAATTTTCACTTGTCAGTAATGAGGAAGGACAACTCCCTTTCACCCCCTATGAAAAATAAACAATAGACCAGAGACCATCTGACTGACTCTCTCGAGCGGCTGATAGCGAATCATTTGAATAATCCGATTTATGTTTTTAATCAATACTACACTTGCATTTTTAGCCACTATTTATACGCTACAACGTATATAAAAATTATACGCTGTAACGTCTTAAACATTGACTATACGCTATAGCGTGTTAAGTTATGTTTATACTTTAAAGCGTATTGGGAAATAATGGGAATTCAAGATGAAGATCACCACAACCAAACAGCTTAGCGCTTATATACAAGATGTTCGCCAATCACAGGGACTCTCCCAGGCAAAAATTGGTGAGAAAATTGGCTTACGCCAAGGCACTATTTCCAACTTCGAACAGAATCCCGACAGCACTAAACTTGATACATTTTTCAAACTCTTATCAGCCCTCGAACTCGAAATAGAACTCAAACCTCGCAACGCGAGTGACAGTGATACAGGCTCAGCTGACAATAAGCAATGGGCTCAGGAGTGGTAATGGCAGCACTTGACGTTTATATGAATGGCTTTCTAGTCGGTACTTTCTCTAAAGAAGAGACAGGAGCCCATCGATTTCAATACAATAGCGACTGGCTGACTATTCTAGGAAATCGCCCCATATCGTTGTCTATGCCTCTACGCCAACGCCACTATCAGGGCAATGAAGTTTATAACTTCTTTGATAACTTACTGCCTGACTCACCGGAAATTCGCCAGCGTATCCTCGCACGCTATCAAGCTAGTTCAACCCAACCCTTCGATTTACTGACGAAAGTCGGCCAAGATAGTGTCGGAGCCTTGCAACTGGTACCACAAGGTATTGAACCCGAAGACATTAAAAAAATTGAATGTGAACCACTGGATGACGCAGCCCTAGTACGGGTCTTAGCAGGTTACCAATCCAAGATCCCATTAGGCATGCTCGAAGAATATGACGATTTTCGGATCTCAGTTGCTGGAGCACAGGAAAAAACCGCCCTGCTGAAATATGATGGTCAGTGGTGTTTACCCCATGGTTCAACGCCAACCAGTCACATAATCAAACTCCCTATCGGCCAGATAATCACCCATTCCCACACCTTAGATCTATCGGACAGTGTCGAAAACGAGTACCTGTGCATGTCTATTGCTCGAGAATATGGTTTACCAGTTCCCGATTGCGAAATCCTTAAGGTTGGGAATATCAAGGCGCTCGCGGTTGAACGCTTCGATCGCCGCTACGCAGCGGACAATAGTTGGCTGATGCGTCTACCACAGGAAGATTTTTGCCAAACCCTCAATATCCCCTCAGCAAGGAAATACGAGAACCAAGACGGACCAGGCATTAGCGAGATAATGTACGTATTGATGGGATCGCTTGCCCCAGAAAGAGATCGGCGCATCTTCATGAAAGCACAAGTGTTATTTTGGTTACTGGCGGCGACAGACGGCCACGCTAAAAACTTTTCGCTATTTATCAGGCCCGAAGGAAAATACGAGCTTACCCCACTCTACGACATCATCTCCGTTTATCCAGTGCTGGGTGGTACAGGACTTAACATCCGCGATGCGAAACTGGCCATGGGACTGACAGCCACTAAAGGGAAAAAATACCAGATTGAACAAATCTTTCCCCACCATTTTCTCGCTACAGCAAATCGAGTCGGCTTTAGTCAACAAGCCATGAACGAGCTTCTTGAGGAGTTTGTTGAAAAAACGCCTATGGTTATCCAACGGATACAAGCGCAACTGCCAGATGATTTCCCCCCACATATCCAGCACAGCATCCTGAACGGGTTAGAGCATAGGGTAAGGCGACTGCTATAACAGCGCTCAAATAGTGATGCCATCCACCAAGCCACACTCGATGGTGTAGGCATAGCCAACCTACCCTGTTTCATGATCGACGCCGACTTACAAGCAGGCCGCCTACAAGCCTTGCTCACAGACCATCCCCTCCCCGAACATGGCATTTATGCGGTTTATCCACAGCGAAAACATTTGCCGACTAAGGTGAGTGTATTGCTCGAGTTTTTGATGGAGTTGTTGGGGAGTGGCAAGTTAAGATAAATTTCAAAGTGATAGAACAATTTTGTGTAGTTGCTCTAACTGATTGAAAATCAGCCACTCTCAATGATACATTAAAGGGCGATTTAATAACCAAGGATGGAGAATGAACCAAGAATCACTTTTTGAAGATCTACCTGAAGTCGACTCAGGTAAATATGAAGCAAGCATGTTATCCAATCAGAAGTTTTGTGATCAAGTAGAACAATCCCTTGTGGCGCTTGGCTTCCGTGAAGTACAAGGTGTTCCGTCTCAAAACGAGTTCCTTAAAAGTGTGCCTTATACAGATATGTATGGTGGAATTCGAAAGGCGGCATTCTTAGTACAACATCAAACACTAGGAGCAGTCCGAATTGAAGCTCATAAGCAAGAGCAAAGCGGCTCTGTCGATCAAAAATTTCCTTTTTTCCTAGAGTCTCTTCGCCTCGCGCCAGAGCACAATTTAGTCATTTTACTAGGTGGGAAAGGCTATAAACAAAAAGCTTTTGACTGGATAAAAACTGCTGCAAGTAATATTCAAGACAAACAAATCAAGGTCTTTAGTGACCTTGATGAATTTATTAGTTTTTTCGTTTCAAAATAACCAAAAGGGTCGAACAATTCCGACCCTTTCTTTTACTAAATCACACCAATCCCACAATCTATCAAGTACTTATAAGTATGATCATAAAAATTGGGATCTCGAGTCTCATCTGATTTATCGCCTTTAGGAACGAATATCACCATGCCCTGACGAGCCCGCGTCAACAATACGCGATAAGCATTTTCAAGGTATTTTTGCCGAACTAATTGGCTTCGTTTTTGCCATTTGGTTCCTACAAACTGCCAGTGCTCAAATGCTTGAGCATTGAAACGGTAATCTGCATCCCAAGCCACAACGCACCAGTCTAGCTCTAGCCCTTGTACATCAAATTCAGTAGCAACATCCTCTAAAAATTCGGCAGAACGAATATCTTCAGCACCACTTAAAAACCACTTAGCAGGGTCTATCTCGTTCTTAACGAAAATACCCTCAGCTTTAAGCCTAATGCCGTTAGAAGAAGCAAGCAGCCCCATAGACTCATTGGCTCGTTTGTGCAGATTAACCCAAGCTTTGGCTTTAGCTATATCCCGAGTGACTTTGATTGGGTAGACATGCTCTATCTCTTTATAGAGGCTAACTGCAAGTCCGCATTGCCCAGAAACCAAGTAATGAACAAAGCTCGATAACTTTTCAGCACGGAAAGATCGCATGGATGTGGCAAGATGTAAGTTAGGTAAGATATTCGCCCTTGAAACCGCATTCAGGTCTACGCCCATTGAGACATACTCACCAGACAATAAAGCGGTGGAAAAATAGACATCCCAATCTAAGAACCTGTCCTTAAGTGCGTCCAACCAACCTGCTAGGCCTGCCTCACCTTTATTAATCTCCTGCCCACCACCAACTAGTGCAATAATAAACGCCCAGTCTTGACGACGGTCCATTACTTCGATGAGAAACTCAGGCTCTGATTTATCAAAGTCGACAATACCTCGCCTACGACGCATAAAATCGCTTGCCTGCTCTTTATCCCACGCCCGTTGAGCCTCATCAAATATGGCCACTTTTTCAGGCGGCACACCGCCATTCAGATATTCATCCCTAAAGCGATGGATATTCTGAATAAATGATTCAGTCTCCTTTCTGGTTTCGCTGATAGAATCACCAGTTCTAGAAGATCTATCCCTAGCTAAGGCTTCCTGTAATACCGTCACTAAAGGCCCATTACCACTGAGGAAAACAGAATACTCGTTCTCTTCCCTGTTTGCGTGAATACTCGCAATATTAAGCCCAACAAGGGTTTTTCCCGCCCCCGGAACACCGGTAACGAAACAAATTATTTTTCGCTTATTGATACGAGCATCGTGAATCAACTGAAGTAATTGCTGACTCGTTTGTCCAAGATTTTGAGTGTCGGCTTCACTACGAGCTATATCTTCGACTTTATGCTGCGCATATAGCGCTTGCGCCGCTTCGATAATTGTTGGTGTCGGCAAATAGCCAGAATCAGCCCACAAGCTTGGGTCAAAAGTAGGTTGATTCAACCGTTCAGCGATTTGGCGCATTCTTGAAAACAATTCACTGGGTGAAATACACAAGGTCGAAGCAACATTATCGCCTGCGAATACTGGATCTTTCGATTGGCTCGTCGCTTTAGTGGCGACAAGCAGAGGAACTAGATATTTATCATGACTACCGCGATGAAAGTTTTTTAAATCTAAAGCATATCCATGAGTTTGCCTCATATCTGCAGCAGTAAATACTTTTGCGCCAACTTTAAACTCTACAACAAAAACAATCCCTTTAAATATAATCACGACATCGGCACGTCGTCCCATTCGTGGGATCATAAACTCAATGAAAATATGCCCTTCTCGCTCAACGCTCTCGGCCAAGGAGCGTTTGAGAACTTCAATTTCAGCACACCAAGCACGAGTTTGTGCATGCAATAAATGCTGAGTATGGAAACGTGATATCTGCCCGGTAATCGCATCGGGCTCAGCAGATAGAAAATCTTTAAAACTCGCCGAATAAAATGCTCGTTGAGTCATAATGATCCCTCAACGGTAAAATCAAGAAGTTGTTTCGCCGGGATATCTAAAGCACTGGCAAGCTTAAAAAGATTAATCAAACTAACATTGCGTTGCCCACGTTCAATGCCGCTGACATAGGTTCTGTCCATGTCAGCTTTTAATGCAAGCTGCTCCTGAGAAAAAGATCTCTCAAGTCGCAAACTTTTTAGATGAGTACCGAATGAGGTAAGCAAATGATCTTCCATGAATAATCCTTTGAAGAGTTTTCATGATGATCTTTACTTGTAGACAATACGTCTACGGACTATGAGTCACATCAAATGCCTAGCACTTAATGATTTGAACATAACATCGCACAGGGTAATCACTCACAAAATGCAAAATGATTGTTGCCGCTGATTACATTTAGACGGCAAATTCCGCAATCTACTTACCAACCACTCGGCAATAAGTACCTTGTACTTCGGCCGCCGACGTCGACTTTGAGCCAGAATCTATCTCAAATTTCTATTAAGCGATTGGTTCTAATAGCTAACAGATATGCGCGAAGGCTAACAGGATTAGGCACTCGCATGGAAGCGACCATCCGTGACAGGACGTCACGGTTGAGCATCCAAGGACTTGAACAACTTCCCTATTTAACTGCCAGTTCGCCTTCCATGGCTCTCGTTCATAAACTTAGAAACCCTAGGTTTCTATTCACCGAGTCACTGGAATGCAAGTGCTTGATAACATGCCTAACCCTTATCGTTTCAAACTAAGTGGCAATAAGTATCTGGTACTGCGGCCGCCGGCGTCGGCTTTCACTAAAAAGTGCTGTTCGACCATTTGCGCAAGATGACGGGTGGCGGTGGCGCGACTCACCTTCGCGACTTTTTGATACTGGCTACTATTAATCCCTAGTTCAAAATCGCCATCTAACATCCGATTGAGCACTTTGGCTTGCTCCTGGCTCAATAAAGGTTGGTCGACACTTTGCCAATACTGAGTTTTCAACAGCGTTCTGCTCACATCTGCCATCGCATTGAGTAAGCAATCATTGAGGGTTTCAAAAAACCATACTAACCAAGGAGTAATATCGACATCACCCCTTTGGGTAGACTCTAAAATGTCATAGTAAGCTTGGCGACGGGCAAGAATACTGACCGACATAGCGTAAAAACGAATCGAGCGTTTCTCCGCTTGCGCCAAAGCCAAATCAGTCAATAAACGCGTGATGCGCCCATTACCATCATCAAGTGGATGCAGAGTAACAAACCAAAGATGTGTTATCGCCGCACGGATAAGCGGATCTAAAACCTGCGCTTGCCGTGAAGCATTAAACCATTCGATAAACTGCGAGAGTTCAGCATCCAATGACGCTCTAGAGGGTGCTTCAAAATGTACTGTTGGTTTATCAATGCGGCCAGAGACAACCTGCATAGGTGTATCGCCACGCAGCGTTCCACCAATAACGGGGTTAAACAATGTATAACCCTGGGGAAATAACTGTTTATGCCAGCCCAATATCCGTTCGAGGGTTAATTCAGTCTCTAAATTTTTTAAAGCATCGAGCATAATGTCAGCTAAACCATCGGTTTGCGCTGTTGTCGGATACGGTTTATCTTCAGTCACGCCGAGTTTTTTAGCCAAGGATGAGCGTACCGAAGCAGCATTGAGCTTTTCACCTTCGATGGCACTGGAATGGATAATGTTAGCGAGTAAAGTTTCGAGTGCAGCGTCTGAAGTTAATAAGCTATCGTCGTGGCTTAGCATTTGCTTGCCAAGTAACTGGCCCTGATTGAAATAGACCTGACGCAGCAAGGCATCAATGTTGCTGGTGTTCCAATGAAACTTAGGCCAATCGGCTTGCTGCCAAATCCACATATCTACCCCATGAGTCGAATAACAAGCCTATTCTACTCACATAATGAGGCGATTAACAAACCTATTCGCCTCACATTATGAGTCGAATAGCGCTAATAATCGCCTCATCAATTCCAATATGGTTATACAATGCAGGGAAATGAGCCTTGTTGGTAATCCGGGATCTCGTTTCTAAGCCTTATGGGCTTCCACACTTACTATTATTGTGCAGCGATGCTTCAGCTATCACGCAATACGGTGCGCCTTTACTGGGTGCATTGCAGTGGTGCGTGACTTTTATGTATAGCCACCGACAAAGCCTTCGCGCTGAGATATAATACCGCCGCTGATTTGACACGCCAATGTGAAACGCCGAGGTGATAACTTACGGCTTTACTGCACCGCTGACACACATTCTGAGCCTAACCTATGCCTGATAACGCCAACAATTCACCAACCTCTACTCACGTACAATGTACTGCTAATGCACAGCGTATCGGCAATGTTCAACCTACTGGTCATTCACCGATTGCGACGCAAGATGCAATGCATCCAGTCCAGTCGAATGCGCTCAGTGACGAACAGATAAAGGTGAAAAAGCAGAAAGTCTTTATCATAGGTTTGCCACGCACGGGCACCACGAGTGTAAGTGTGGCGCTGTTGGAGCAAGGGCTAAAAGTGGCACACATGGCCTTTACTAAACAGGCATTTATGCTGGCCGATGCAGTGTCTGACACGCCTTGTTTCAGCGATTATCAGCAGTTGGATTTATTATTTCCCGAGGCTGTGTTTGTCTATCTCGACCGCGATATCAATACTTGGTTGCCTTCAATGCAGATGTTACTTGGTAAAATGGCACCCCATTTAGATGAAAAAACGGGCCGTTTCCATCCAATATTAAAGCGCAGTTTTAGGCATACTTTCGCCATAGATAAAGTGGCGGAACCTGCCAGCAGTGAGCACTTAATTGCTTGTTATCAAAAGCATCAGCAAGAAGTATTCGCTTACTTTAATGGGCGGGAAGACTTTATTTCAATCGATGTTAGCCATGCAGGAAGCTTAAGTCAGTTACTGCAATTTTTGGGAATGGAAGCAAACGCGGAGAATAGCGATGTCGCATTAGGTTTAAGCGAGCCGCTGAGTTTCCCTAAACTTAACGTGGGCCGCAACGTGGCAAGTTGGGGTGAATATAAACACCCCAACAAGGTCAACACCAATAGCGCAGGCCCACAAAGCCGTAAGTTTTTCGACTACACGCTTTAACAATGCATTGGATCAGTACACAAATACCAATACACAGATATCCAAGCGCTGAATTAGAAATTAGCTTTAAGCACAGTCTCTTGGTCGAGCAAGCTTTGGTACAAGGTAAACTGGTTGGCGGCGCGGTCTAAATTATGGCCTTCACGGTGGATATGGAAATACACATCACCGTTAAGATAATCCGTTAAAAAACGCACGCCTATCATCAAACAGATCACCCGCGCACCGAGCCATAGACTGCGTTTTTCATCTTCCGTTAAGACGTCACCCAACTCGCTCAAGTAGCCACGGCAAATCGCGGCGAAGATATCTTGGCGCACTTGGACTTTATCCAAGGCCGTAGAGTCTTCCTCCTCTGGCGAGCAGAAAGTGCGTACCATGTCGCCGAAGTCATACATAAGATGACCTTTCATACAGGTATCTAAATCGATAATCGCCATGCTGGACATGTCGCGTTTATCAAAAAGCATGTTATTGATTTTAGTGTCGTTATGACAAATTCGTAGCGGCAGCTTTGGCGATATTTCTGCAAGTTCATCAAGCAACGCCTGCTGAGATAACGCGTAATCGACCCAATGACGGCAGAGCGCTAAACGATGTTGACTATCGAGTTCAGCGGCCTGCTTTAGTAAGGCCATGCGTCCCGGTAAATGGTGAAATTGAGGGATCACATCTTCAAGCTCTGTCGCATCAAAATCACTCAAGGCTGAGGCAAAATGCCCAAAGGCCTTAGCCGCCATTTCAGCTTCTTGTTCCGACTTAACCACTTCAATACTAAGACTATGGGGCAAGTAACTGATCGCGCGCCAAAATCCTTGCTCGCCTAAATCGATAGCCAGCTCACCCTCTTGGGTTAAACATGGGCTAACGACTTTAAGGCCGTATTGTTGCTGCAATGACTTAGCGCATAAATGATGGCTAATTTTATCGGCATTGCAGACCAAAGCGTTGGGTGTTTTAAATACCTCAGTGTTAATTCGCTGCAATACCAATTCGCCCGCAGGCCAACGCACTAAAAGGGTGTCATTGATGTGGCCATTACCGAGGGCAGAAATTTTCGCCTCGGCAGATTCAATACCAAAATGAGGCAACACTGACTGCCTGATGAGTTTAATCACTCAATAACTCCGTTAATTTTTGTTTTACCCAGACAGTGTCCTGCGGATAAGTCACGCCAAGCCATGGCTCACAGGCAACATCGACATACACAGGCAAACCTTGCTCAATTCCCGCTTGTACTATGGCGGGTAAATAGCATTCAGACTTAGGTTGTTGCCCCTGTTGCCCGATAAATTCGGTTAATTCACGTTTAATAACATCAAATATGTTTGGGGAGAAGCCCCAGCATGTCATAGAGACCAAGGAGTGCGCCGGCAAATTAGCATGACCCTGCGGGCCATCACCCATTAAGTGGCCAGCTTGCTCGGCGATATTGAGCCATTCGGCGACCGATTTAAGCTGACCATTTTCAACCTGACACAAACCACGATTAACGCCACCGTGTTCCGACAACGTGAGTTCTATGGGATAGGCCACCATCATCCACTCAGTTGGCCTAGTGCTTAAGCCTTTGGCTAAGGAAGCAAAAGCGCTATCACCATAAAAATCATCGGCATTGATAACGGCCATTGGCCCTTTAACGAGATGGCGCGCACTCCAGAGTGCATGGGCCGTGCCCCAAGGTTTAAGCCTGTGGCTAAGATCCGCCAACTGCGCCGCTTCGGGTAAATCCGTTAAGACTTGATAGCAAAAATGATATTCAAAATCGGCTGGCAAAAATCGTGTCAGGATCTCAGTTAATTCACTTTCTAATTCTGGGCGGATCACCAGCACAGCACGCTGAAAACCACTGCGAATGGCCGACATGATTGATAGCACCAACATGGGTTCACCCGCGGGGCCGAGTGCCGCCAATTGCTTATCGCCGCCGAAACGACTACCTAGCCCCGCAGCCATAATGACTAAGGTCAATTCTGTATTCATGCTGGATTGATATATTCAGTTCAAATTTAAAGGTGTTTCCCCAAACCGCAGCGACCTAAACAACCTAAAGTACGGTTTGAGAAAAAGAGGAGCAAAAGTGTAATCTACCCCTCTAATTGTGACTAGCATTTAAGCAGAATTTTTATCGACTTAGCTGCAGACTTTTTTAACGAGCAATATAATCGCCAAAGGTGCGATTTTGTTCCAATATCGCTTGGCTGCCCTTAAGACTGAACTTATAACCACACAGGCTAATATTACCTCGACGGGCGAGATCAATAATGATGGCCTGAGTATCGAGTGGTGAGAATCGCGCCTCTGAAGCGGAATCCGCTTTCAGATCCACAGTCACAGGGCGATAGTCAGTGCCATTGTTAAAGGATAAGACGCTGCAAGTTTTATCTCCCTTTGCCGTCGCTAAGGACCACAGATTTTGTGCTTTACCTTTCTCACCGAGCCAACGCATGATCAAGATGTCATCCTCCAGCGCCACAGAAAAACCGTCCGGTAACGCGAGCGTCACCCGCTCACCCGCATAGGGCGCAATCGCGTTAACCGTGACAACTTCTGCACCATCACCTGTCTCAGAGTCGCCATTTGGCCAAAGGCCCCACACCAAGGCAATCAAGAGCACCACGCCACAGCCAATTCCTGCTGGGCGCCAATAACGGCGTTCCACTTTCGGCAGTTTAATCTTAGGCAACACCAAGAAACGCTTTAGTGGCGCCAAAAACTCAAATAAACCGCGAAATAGCTCAGTCATCGAACCAGAATCTTTTGCTTCGGCGCGGCGCTGACGCACTTCTTCGGCATGATCTCTATCGTTAAAGCTGTCAGGCTCGTCATCTTCTTCGGCGGTAAAACGCCAACCGGGTTCAGTACTACGCTCGGCAGGATCTAATTGCGCCGCAGTAAAGTCGACATGTTTCAAATTAACATTGTCCACATCGACATCGACCAACTCAATGTGGGTCTGTTCAACGCGGCTAGTATTAGCAGGACGGAAATCTGCATGGCTGTCTGGTATCACAAAATCGGCAGGATTCTGCGTCATTCGAGTTAACGCATCAAAGCGCAGCTCATCTTGACGCAACGCCTCTCGCTCTGCCTCCGCCGCGCTAACACTCGGCTCAACCCTCGCCGATGTTAAAACAGATTCAACATGGTTCGATAAATCGACCTCTGGCTCAGACACAGTCTCAGCGCTAATGGTTTGGGCATGAAGCTGCTCAACATGCGGCTCATGCCTTTCAGCTTGAGGTTGTGCTTGAATATGAGAGGTAGATTTTGCCGATTGTCTTACGGCAACGTCTTGATCAACAATAGGTTTAGGGTCAATGATGTTAGGATCTATGGCAGTTTTAGATGCCATGGCTTTAGGGTCTATAGTTTTAGGATCTACGATTTTAGGATCTATGGTTTTAGGTGCGATGGTTTTAGGAACGATAGTCGGTTCCACACGGCGCCTAGGCATGGCCTGTGATGTTGGTGCATCCAGCTCAGGACCGAAATAACCGTAGCGATAATCCACTATCGTTGGTGCAGGAAAGCGCCAGCCCCAAAATGTCAGTCCCGCGGCTAACACTAAACTCAATCCAATTAAGGCAATATGCACACCGGCCGCTAACAGGCCGATAAAAATTATTAACGGCAATAGAAATACGCCAATCAAGCCTTTTGACTTATCGGCATCGGCCAAACGACGCAAACTGGTGAGCCCTAATAAAGGTAGACCCAACAATGCCAGCAAATACATCAGAAAATTAGCCCCAAAAGCAGCGGCTGCAAATGCAATACAGACGTAAACGCCAACACTGATTGCGACAAAACGGGGACGAGAATCACGCCCGTGAAGGCAGAAAAGAGATTTTAACAGCACGACCCTTCCTTTATTGTTGTAAAAACGAGATACAAAAAGACACTCATTGCCTTATTCGCACGAGCGTAACCAATTTACCCGCAATTGTCAGTGCCTACGACCCAAGTCGGATAAAAATGCACATAATATCGAAGTAAATCTAAAATAGGCTTAAATTGCCAGCCAACAAGCCCTAGTATTTCTATGGTCAAAATCGGTATAATACTCGGCTTTCTGGGCCCTTCTTGCGTTAACCCATTGGATATTTAGCTCATGACCGCACGCGGAAATTTATTTATTGTGTCGGCGCCAAGTGGCGCAGGTAAATCCTCGTTGATTTCAGCCTTGCTTAAAGACAAGCCAGCCGACATGCAGGTTTCGGTATCTCATACCACCCGCGCACCACGCCCAGGTGAAGTTGATGGTCAACACTATCACTTCGTTAATGTTGAGCAATTCAAAGCCTTAATTGCTGAAAATGCCTTTTTTGAATGGGCAGAAGTGTTTGGCAATTATTATGGTACCTCGCGCCATGTGATCGAGCATACGCTCACCCAAGGTATCGATGTTTTCCTCGATATCGACTGGCAAGGTGCCGAACAAGTTAAAGCCGTGATGCCAGAAGCCGTTGGTGTGTTTATTCTACCACCCTCTAAAGCCGAGCTAGAACGCCGCCTCACTGGTCGCGGACAAGACAGTAGCGATGTTATCGCCAGCCGTATGGCACAAGCCGTATCGGAAATGTCCCACTATAAAGAATATGATTTTATTATCGTCAACGACGATTTTGACACTGCCTTAGCCGATTTGCGTGCCATCATTCGCAGTCAGCGCTTAACAGGTGCTAGTCAGATCCACGCGCAAAATGATATGCTTCACGATCTGTTGGCAGGATAGCTGTCATAGTGTACAATTTTGCGTCATTTTTTCCCTAGATAAACTGGAGTTTCAACACATGGCTCGCGTAACTGTAGAAGACGCCGTAGAACAAATCGGCAACCGTTTTGATATGATCTTGGTTGCGGCGCGTCGTGCTCGCCAAATCGCCGTGCAGGGTAAAGACCCTATGGTTGAAGAGATGAACGACAAACCCACGGTTATCGCCCTGCGTGAAATCGAACTAGGTTTAGTTAATGCTCACACCTTAGATGCCGATGAGCGTCAAACGGTACGTGAACGTGAAGCCGCTGAAATTGCAGCGGTTGCAGCCATTGCTGAAGGTCGTTCATTATAGTTTTTGAGTAAAAACCTATTTAGGTAAAAGGAGAGCTGCCACTTGTATCTGTTTGAAGGTCTAAAGGAGTCTGCTTCCGGTTACTTAGAACCTGAACAGGTAGAATTGCTCAAGCAGGCGTACCAGATTGCGCGCGATGCCCACGAAGGGCAAATGCGCACGAGTGGCGAACCTTATATTACTCATCCGGTTGCGGTTGCCCGCATCCTTGCTGACATGCGTCTTGATCATGAGACGCTGATGGCAGCACTGCTCCACGACACCATCGAAGATACCCATGTCACCAAAGACGATTTAGCCGAACTATTCGGTGTCGCGGTGGCCGAACTCGTCGAAGGCGTGTCAAAACTCGATAAGCTTAAATTTCGCGACAAGAAAGAAGCTCAGGCTGAAAACTTCCGTAAAATGATGATGGCGATGACGCAGGATATCCGCGTTATCCTCATCAAGCTTGCCGATAGAACCCACAACATGCGTACCTTAGGTGCACTGCGTCCCGACAAACGTCGCCGTATCGCCCGCGAAACCTTAGAAATCTACGCACCTATCGCTAACCGTCTTGGTATACATAACATCAAGACAGAGTTAGAAGACTTAGGTTTCCAAGCTTATTATCCAATGCGATATCGGGTGCTTAAAGAAGTCGTTAAAGCCGCCCGTGGCAATCGCAAAGAATTGATCCAAGGCATCGAAGCCGCTGTGTATACGCGCTTAAACGATGCAGGTATTCCAGGGAAAGTTAAAGGTCGCGAGAAAAACCTCTACTCCATCTATAACAAGATGCAGAGTAAAGAGCTGCAATTCCAAGAAGTCATGGATATTTACGCCTTTAGGGTGATAGTCGATTCCATCGACACTTGTTATCGCGTACTCGGCGCCATGCACGGACTGTACAAACCTCGTCCCGGTCGTTTCAAAGATTATATCGCCATCCCTAAAGCCAACGGTTATCAGTCACTCCATACCTCTTTATTTGGTCCACACGGCGTGCCCGTTGAGATCCAAATTCGTACCGAAGATATGGATCAGATGGCCGACAAAGGGGTTGCCGCACACTGGGCCTACAAAGGCGGTGCGCAAACAGGCCAAGGCACGACGACTCAAGTGCGTGCCCGTAAGTGGATGCAAAGCTTGTTGGAGCTACAACAAAGCGCTAGCACCTCATTCGAATTCGTTGAAAACGTGAAGACTGAACTCTTCCCTGAAGAGATTTATGTGTTCACCCCTGAAGGTCGCATTCTGGAATTACCCGTGAATGCCACCGCGGTAGACTTTGCCTACGAAGTGCATACGGACGTAGGTAATACTTGCGTCGGCGCCCGTGTTAATCGCCAAGCGTATCCGCTTAGCCAGCCGTTAATTTCAGGCCAAACCGTTGAAATCATTACCGCTAAAGGCGCCCGTCCTAATGCCGCTTGGCTGAACTTTGTGGTAACCGGTAAAGCTCGCGCTAAAATCCGCCAAGTGCTGAAAAGCCTTAAAGGTGATGATGCGATTGCACTCGGTCGCCGCCTGCTCAACCATGCGCTAGGCAAAACTAAACTCGACAGCATTGCGCCTGAGCAGATTGAAAAAGTGATCCGCGATACTAAACATACGACGCTCGATTCGCTGCTCGCCGATATCGGTCTTGGCAATGCCATGAGTATTGTTATCGCCCAGCGTTTGATTGGCGATAATCTTGAGAATCAAGAAAGCCGCGACGGCCACATGATGCCAATTCGTGGCGCCGAAGGCATGCTCGTTACCTTCGCGAACTGTTGCCGCCCTATCCCAGGTGATGCCGTGATTGCCCACGTGAGCCAAGGTAAGGGCTTAGTGGTACACATGGAAAACTGCGCCAATATTCGTGGTTATCAAGGCGAGCCAGACAAGTATATTCCCGTACAATGGGATAATGTTGAAGGCGTTGATTACCAAGCCAATCTGCGGGTCGAAATCGTTAACCACCAAGGTGCACTGGCGAAGATCACCTCGATCATTGCCGCCGAAGGTTCAAACATTCACAACCTCAGCACTGAAGAACGTGATGGTCGCGTGTATTTGATCAACCTGCGGATTTCGGTGAAAGATAGGATCCATTTAGCCAACGTGATGCGCCGAATTAGGGTACTGCCCGAAGTACTGCGCACATCCCGTAATCGTTAATTAACTCAACACTAGAGAGAGCGTCATGGCAGAAAAAATCATCATAGCGACCGAAAACGCCCCAGCGGCAATAGGCACGTATTCACAAGCGGTTAAAGTCGGCAGCACAGTGTATTTATCTGGCCAGATCCCGCTCGTGCCAAGCACAATGCAAATTGTCAGCGATGATTTTGAAGCGCAAGTCGTGCAAGTATTTGAAAACCTGACGGCAGTTTGTACTGCTGCGGGTGGTTCAATCAACGATATCGTTAAGCTCAACATCTTCCTGATTGATTTAAGCCACTTCGCTAAAGTGAATGAAATCATGAGCCGTTACTTCAGCCAGCCATACCCAGCCCGTGCTGCTATCGGCGTGAAGCAATTGCCGAAGGATTCTCAAGTTGAAATGGACGGCGTGATGGAGCTGTAAGCGCTAGCATTTCACCTTCTATAAACGAAAAGGCGCTACGGCGCCTTTTTGTTGCCAACACAATCCAACCCCCCGCTCGCCACTCTCTTCATCTTGCTTTCACACTCAACTTGTAGGCTTTGCGCTCCATTCTCATATTTTACAATCTTGTAAACTATTTGCGCGAGCTCACAAAACTCGCCATACTGGGTACAGCCAAAAGAACAATAAATAACAGGGAATTGCCAATGGATACAGCGATTAAGACGCCAATTGAAATGCTGGCGCACTGGGCTAATACTCAGGGGGACCAAGTCTATTTACGCCAACCGATCAAGGGTCAATTCCTTGATTTTACTTGGGCTGAAGTTCAAGAAAAAGTTCAACAACTTGCCGGAGCCTTACATCACTTAGGCTTAGAGCGTGGTGATAAAATTGCCGTTCTCTCTAAAAACTGTGCCGAATGGTTTATCACCGACCTCGCGTTGATGCACGGCGGCTATGTCAGCGTACCTATTTACCCTACCGCCAACACAGATACTATTCGCTATGTGCTGCAACACAGTGGCGCAAAAGCCATTTTTCTCGGCAAGCTTGACCATTGGGCTGACCAAGAAGCCGGTGTCGGCGGCGAGCTACTACGCCTTGCCATGCCCTATGATACGATGCCAGCACAATATCAATGGGAACAATTACTTAAGCTAGGCTACCCCTTAATTAATGCCCCGCTGCCGACTCCAGATCAAGTGATGACACTCATCTATACCTCTGGCTCGACTGGCCAACCTAAGGGCGCGATTCAAACCTTCGCCAGCTATGGCTGGACTTGCCAAGCGGTCGTCCGTGACCTGCGCACCGATGGCGACGATAGACTTTTATCCTATTTACCCTTAGCCCACATCACAGAGCGCGTTGCGATTGAAGGCTCATCCTTCTACTCAGGTAGTGTGGTGGCTTTCGTTGAAAGTCTCGACTCCTTCGTTGTCGATGTTCAACGGGCAAAACCAACGGTATTCTTCTCGGTACCACGGTTATGGAGCCTGTTTCAGAAAAACATTATCGACAAAATTGGGGTCAGTAAACTTAATCTATTGCTGAAAATCCCACTGCTTAGCAGCTTTGTGAAATACAAAATCCATAAGGGTTTAGGCTTGAACCATTGTCGTCTACTCGGCTCTGGCTCGGCGCCTATTCCGCCATCACTGATCCACTGGTATCACAGTATTGGTCTTAATATCTGCGAAGCTTGGGGTATGACAGAAAACTGTGCCTATTCGATCATCAACTATCCTTTTGATGCGCGTAAAATTGGTACTGTTGGCCGCCCAGTTGAGGATTGCCAGATCCGCCAAGGCGAGGATGGTGAGCTACTGCTCAAGAGTCCGGGATTAATGACAGCTTATTATCTGCAGCCTGAAGCTACTGCAGCAGCCTTCGACGCCGATGGTTTCTTCCACACAGGCGATCTGTGCTCAATTGATGCCGATGGTTGTGTCACTATTACTGGCCGAGTGAAAGACAACTTTAAAACCGCCAAGGGCAAATATGTAGCACCCGTGCCTATCGAACGTAAATTGGCGCAGGATCCCCATGTTGAACTGATTTGTGTGATTGGCTCTGGTCTGCCACATCCCGTCGCACTAGTGCAGTTATCCGAAGGGGCCAATCTACAAGCCCGTGAAGAAGTCCGCACCTCACTCAAAGCGACACTCGATAGCGTTAATCCGCACTTAGAGTCACACGAACATGTCGATGCGATTGTCGTGGTCAGTGATCCTTGGACGATTGAGAATGATGCGCTCACGCCTACCCTCAAAATCAAACGCCATGTGCTTGAAAAAGCCTTTAGCGAACGAGTTGACGGCATTCGTGGCGCCCAAGTCCGCTGGGAAGATGAATTAACTCAAAAATAACTAGGCCAAACAATCTGTTGGCGAGTATGGTCATCAGCTAAAACTAAGCACGCCTAGGGTGTGCTTTTTTATGACATATTCTGTCAAAATCCGATAAAACCACGTATCATGTACGCCAGTCGGCCAAGGGGCAATTCCCTTGTACTTTTCCATTCAATATTAGGTTTAACAGAGTCTAACGATGCTAATTACACTATCGATTATTGGCGGTTTTATTATTTTAACCTTAGGCGCTGAAGCCCTAGTTCGTGGCGCGAGTTCAATCGCTCTACGTTTAGGTATTACGCCACTTATCATAGGCTTAACTATTGTAGCCTTTGGTACTAGCGCACCAGAACTGGCTGTGAGTGTAAAGTCTGCTCTAGCAGGAAACAGCGGTATCGCCTTAGGTAACGTTATTGGCTCTAACATTGCTAACATAGGTTTGATTTTAGCCATCACCGCACTTATCCGCCCTATTCAAGTGCAATCTCAAGTCGTAAAGCGTGATATCCCTTTGATGATATTGGCTTCTATGTTGTTCTGGGCACTCTTGTTAGATGGCGAGCTCAGCCTAATTGACGGTGTGATATTGCTGTCACTACTGTTCGGTTATTTAGCCTTTAGTTACATCAGCTCGAAAAATGGTAATGAAGAGGAAGAGATTGAAGCAGGTCCAAATAATCCGCTACTTTCAGCCCTATTTATCTTAGTCGGTATTGGTATGTTAGTCGGTGGCGGTATTTTGTTTGTCAACGGCGCAGTAGATTTAGCCAAGACCTTCGGTATCAGTGAAGTCATTATCGGCTTAACGATCGTGGCGATTGGTACCAGTATGCCAGAGTTAGTAACTTCTGTTCTCGCGGCACTGAAAGGTCAGAGTGACATAGCCATAGGTAACGTTGTCGGTTCTAACATATTCAATATTTTGGGTATTTTAGGTATTACTGCAATAGTACAGCCAGTATCATCACTTGGCTTCCAACCCTTTGATTTCATCGTGATGTTGGCATTTGCCATCATGATTTTACCTTTCGCTTGGACAGGATTTCGTATTGGCCGCCGCGAAGGTTCAGTATTACTACTGTGCTACTTAGGTTACTTGGGCTACCTAATAAACCAAGCGAGCACTCAAGCTGTGGTATAACACTTAGCTGCTCATTTACGATAAAAAAACACCGGAGCCTCTCCGGTGTTTTGCTCTCTAGGTATTGCAGTCCTTTATTCATCACGCACCTTCTTTAAAGCACACCTCATAAAAAATATAAGCACACAACTCAACTGATGACATTTGTCATGCCAAAGCCATGACCTTTGTGTCTGCACTTCTTCTATCGAATTTCTGATAATGAGCCCGTACCCAAACATTGGGAAACTCACTCAATAAGGAAATACCATGAAAACATTACTCCTCGCCTCCAGCTTTTTGCTTATCAGTACTCACTCGTTTGCAGCAACACCATCAAACACTAACATCACCAATGTAGACGCGGCCTCGAATGCGATGAATCTAACGCAATTACAACAACTGAGCGGTAGCACTCAAGATTATGATAAAGCCTATGCGAACTATCGCTTAGCCATCAGTGCCAATGTAATGGGGCAGAAAACGCTCGCTAGCAGCGCACTGACTACAGCGCAAACCACATTAGAAGCACTCGAAACCAGCCAAGCGAATGCAGAATCCCTCGCGCTGTTATCGTCGGTTTATGGCATGCAAATCGCCTTAGACAATAGCAAAGGTGCAACGCTCAGTATGAAATCCGCCAAGGCGATTACCAGTGCCGAACAATTAGAACCACAAAATCCACGGGTAGCACTTGTTAAAGCCATCGCAGCCTATAACACGCCAGCCATATTTGGCGGCAGCATGCAAAATGCTAAGACCTTAGCCACTACGGCCATAGAAAGATTCGCCCAGCCTTGCGACAACATTTGCTGGGGTGAAGCCGAAGCCTACACGTGGCGCGGGCTCGCTAAACAGGAATTAGGCGATAGCCAAGGCGCGATTGAAGATTGGCAACAAGCGACCAAAGTACAAGCAGATTATGGTTGGGCAAAATTTTTGCTTCAACAAAATCAGCAATTAAGTGCAAAATAGACAAAGTTGTTAACGGGGATCTATGGCGCTGACGATAGCGCCAATCCCTAAAAAGAATAAATTAAAACAGATGCCATCGGTGGGCATTCAACAACCAACTCAGTGACACAGAGGCATCATGATAAGCACTCCCCTTCAGCTCGAACGAAAACTTGCTTGGGTGTATTTGATAAACTTAGTGTTTTATCTGATCCCACTTGCCATAAATCCCTATCCAAGCTGGAAAATCGCCCTCAGTTTTGCCGTGTTAATCCCTTTTATTGCCAGTTATTTTTGGACCTATAAGTGCAATAGCCGTAGCGCCTATCTGCCCATTCTCATTATGGTGGCAATAGCAATAGCGATCACACCAATCAACCCAGGCTCTATCTCGCTATTTACCTTTGCCGCCTTCTTCATTGGCTTTTTTTATCCTCTCCGGACCTGTCTGTTGGCTATTGCAGCCCTCATCAGCCTGCTGTTTGCCCTCAATGAGATTTACCACTTTAACAGTTACTACTTTCCGCTTTACGGCTCGGGATTAGTGCTCGGCGTGGGCATGTTTGGTGTCGCCGAACGCAGACGTTATCGGCATAAATTGAAAGAACAGCAAAGTGCCCAAGAAATTGCCACCTTGGCCACTATGCTTGAGCGTGAACGTATCGCGCGGGATCTACACGACATTATGGGGCATAGCCTATCTTCCATCGCCCTTAAGGCTGAGCTAGCCGAAAAACTTATCGCAAAACAAGAATATGAACTCGCATCAACCCAACTGATTGAGCTAGGACAAATTGCGAGGGAAAGTTTAAGCCAGATCCGCCACACAGTGTCAGACTACAAACACAAGGGCCTAGAGAGTTGCGTGACGCAGCTTTGTAAATCCTTAAGGGATAAAGGCTTAAGTGTCGAGCTCAGTGGTGAGCTACCCAAGCTAGGTGCAAGCACAGAAAGCCAACTGAGTTTGATCCTCACCGAACTCATTAATAATATTCTTCGCCATAGCGGTGCAAGTGAATGCTCTATCCACTTTTCTAAGCAATCAGACCGCCTGCTGCTCGAAGTCAAAGACAATGCCGCGGCCAAACCTTTTATAGAAGGTAATGGCCTCACTGGTATACGCGAGCGTCTCGACAGTTTAGGCGGCAGCTTGAGCTATAATCTCGAACAGGGATATAGATTTACCGTCAGTTTACCTTTGCAGGGAGCAACACATTAATGAAGATTTTATTGGCGGAAGATCAAGCTATGGTGCGAGGAGCACTCGCCGCACTCCTTACGCTTGCAGGGGGTTTTAGTATCACCCAAGCGAGTGACGGCGACGAAGCTCTAAGCTTACTCAAACAGCAAAGCTTTGATCTCTTGCTAACGGATATCGAAATGCCCGGCCGCACAGGCTTAGAGCTGGCTACATGGTTAAAGGAGCAACATAGCCAAACCAAGATAGTGGTCATTACCACCTTCGGCCGTGCAGGCTATATAAAACGTGCCATCGAAGCGGGTGTGGGCGGCTTTTTGCTTAAAGATGCGCCCTCGGAAACCTTAGTCAACGCGATTCAACAAGTGATGGCGGGAAAACGAGTGATCGATCCTGAACTTGCCATGATGGCGATTGGCGATGTCGACCCGCTCAACGACAAAGAACGCCGCGCTCTTCGCCTCGCTAGCGAAGGCAAATCCACCTCCGACATCGCCGAAACTCTTTTTATCGCCGAAGGGACTGTTCGCAACTACCTCTCAGAAGCCATAGCCAAGCTCAATGCCAGTAATCGAATCGATGCAGCCCGCATTGCCAAGCAAAAAGGCTGGTTGTAATAACACTCACAGTTAACCACGCTTTCAGCCTAACGATATCTTATCAACAATTTTGTGGTCTTAAGGCCACAGAAGGATATTAGCTATGCTTCCAAACAAAATTTGATAACACCCTAATTCCCCTTGAGATTGCCTTACGCTTATTCTCTGTTAATATATGTATAAATTCACAGTGATTGAGTGCTAACGACTTGCAGCAATTGGATCTTGTTCCGATCACCGACCTCAAAGGCGTCGCCAAAAAGGTCGCGGAGAAACTCGCAAAGCTCGGCATCACAACAGTACAAGATCTGCTGTTTCACTTACCCCTGCGCTACGAAGATAGAACCCAAATCTATCCCATTGCCGCCCTCAGCCTAGGCGGTTATGGCACTATAGAAGCTGAAATCCAATCGACACAAATCATCCAAGGCCGCAAGCGCATGCTGGTCTGCAATGTGCGCGACGATACGGGCAGCTTAAGTCTGCGCTTCTTTAACTTTTCCGTTGCTCAGCGTAATGCCATGCAAAATGGTTTGATGATCCGCGCCTATGGTGAAGTGCGCCGTGGTAGTCATCAAGCTGAGATAGTGCATCCAGAATATAAAGTCGTCTATCCCGGTGAAGATGTTCATCTGAGTGATACCCTAACGCCGATTTATCCCACGACTGAGGGCTTAAAACAGGCGAGTTGGCTAAAGCTGACCGAGCAAGCCTTGGTATTGCTAGAAGAGGGTGGCTTAACTGAACTTCTGCCACCACAATTGCAACCTAATAACATCAGCCTTAAACAAGCGCTACAGACGCTACATCGCCCTCCTGCGGGGATCTCTCAGTTCGATTTAGAGCTAGGTCAACACCCAGCCCAGCAACGACTCGTGCAGGAAGAATTACTCGCCCACAATCTCAGCATGTTACGCCTAAGGCAGCGCAGTAATTTAGATGCCGCTGTCACCATGCAGGCCACGGGGCAGTTGCTCAATCCCTTCCTCGCGGCTTTGCCCTTTAAGCCGACTGGCGCCCAGCAAAGAGTCGTGGCTGATATAGGCAAAGATTTAGAAAAACCGCACCCTATGATGCGCTTAGTGCAAGGGGATGTTGGCTCTGGCAAAACCTTAGTCGCGGCGATGGCGGCATTACAAGCGATTGAAAACGGTTATCAAGTTGCCATGATGGCACCGACCGAGTTATTGGCCGAGCAACATGCAACTAACTTTGCCGCTTGGTTTGAGCCACTCGGACTTAAGGTAGGTTGGCTGGCGGGAAAACTTAAAGGCAAGGCCAGAACCCAATCCCTTGCGGATATTGAATCTGGCGCAGCCCAGATGGTGATTGGGACCCATGCCATCTTCCAGCAGCATGTGGTCTTTAGCAAACTCGCGTTAATTATTATCGATGAGCAACACAGATTCGGCGTACACCAACGCTTAGGCCTGCGGAAAAAGGGCGTGAACCAAGGTTTCCACCCGCATCAATTGATCATGACAGCCACACCCATTCCCCGCACGCTGGCGATGACGGCCTATGCAGATCTCGACACGTCCATTATCGATGAACTGCCGCCGGGGCGAACTCCAGTAACCACAGTGGCGATTGCTGATTCACGCCGTAACGAAGTGCTTGAACGGGTCCGCAACGCTGTCATCAGCGACCAACGTCAGGCCTATTGGGTGTGTACTCTGATTGAAGAATCCGAAGTGCTCGAATGCCAAGCCGCCGAAGACACAGCCGAAGAACTGCGCCTCGCCCTGCCCGAGCTCAATATTGGCCTAGTGCATGGCAGATTAAAGAGCGCCGAGAAACAGCAAATCATGGCCGACTTTAAGGCAGGCATTATTCATCTACTGGTAGCGACAACCGTGATTGAAGTGGGCGTCGACGTGCCCAATGCCAGCCTGATGATCATTGAAAACCCTGAACGTTTAGGTCTAGCACAACTACATCAACTGCGCGGACGAGTCGGTCGAGGCGCCATCGCAAGCCATTGTGTGTTACTCTACAAGGCGCCGTTGAGCCATACCGCCACCCAAAGACTGAGCGTACTCAGACAAAGCAATGATGGTTTCATCATAGCGCAGAAAGATTTAGAAATTCGTGGCCCGGGTGAAGTGCTTGGCACTAAGCAAACGGGACTGGCTGAGCTCAAAATTGCCGATCTGGTGCGCGATCAAGCTTTGATCCCACACATTCAGAAATTAGCGAGCCATGTAATGGCGCAAGCTCCCGAAAAGGTCGATGCAATTATTTTACGTTGGCTCGGGCACAGGCAGCACTATGTGCAGGCTTAAGCCGTAAATATTAAAGGGTAAAGAACGAGGCGTAACATCTGCCTTTACTCGAAATAAATTGTTTATGTTCAGCTAAGCGCTATAGACAAGCGCATGGAAACTTGCAAAATGAACCTGCGGCCTTCAAATAGCCCGCTCTTGCACTTTAATGTTAGCTGCATGTATTCACCAAGTTACCTTGACACTCAAGCGAAGGATGTAAAATGCAAGTTAATCAAGATGATAGAATAACACCTCAAGAGACTTCTTCTAGCAGCAATCGCTTTGCGCTTTTTGCGATAGTGCTCGTCGTGCTACTTTCTGCCGGAGGATATTATTACTACAGCGGTGATTCTGACTCACCTAAACTCATCCCTAACGCCCCTATTGTATTGCCAGAAACACCGCCATCTGAACCTATGACGCTCGAAAGTGCGCCAGAGCCAGAAACCACTGAGACGACACCTGCCGTTACAGAAACGAACACCAATAGCACTGAAACCACTGCAGTGGCAGAGCCTGAAGTTGTCGTAGAACCTGTGCCTGTGCTGGCTGAAAGTGATGCATTTGTGCAACAAAAAGCCCTCGCCATGATCAATAACAATGTGCTGAGTTCTTCGTTAGTACAGCAAGATCTCGTCCGTCAATTTGTGGTATTCGTGGATAACCTAGCTCAGGGTGAATTAACCCGTAAAGTAAGCCCACTTAAAGGACCAGAGAAGCTGTTCTCAGTCTCAGAAATCACCAACAAAGTGTATTTAAATCCTGAGGGTTTCCACAGATACGACGCCTATGTTGACTCGATTGCCAAAATGGACGAACAGAGCTTAATCACAACTTACAAGCAACTGACACCGCTCCTAGAGGAAGCCTTTACCGAACTCGGCTACAGCAACGCCAAATTTAACGACAGAATGCTGCAAGCGATTAAAATGTTACTCGCAGCACCTATTATTGAAGATCCGATTGAGCTGAATTCAATTAGCGTTAACTATCAATTCGTTGACCCTAACTTAGAGGCACTACCCAGTGCCCAAAAACTGTTGATCCGTATGGGTCCAGAAAATACTCGCAAGTTGAAAGTAGCGCTGCGTAAAATCGAGAATCAATTGTCGCAATAGGTTATCAAGCTCATGCCAAAAGGCGCTCAGTGCGCCTTTTTTCATTTTAACCTGTAAGTTAAAGCGTCTGCGAAATCAGATAGCCACTGCGATGTTTGTTACTCAATGTCGAATAAGTGCTGTAAATCACAGCACTTGATCCCATTCCGTTAACCCGCACAATGCAAATGGCTTCATAAAAAGAAAGAGCATAGTGTAGAATGACCACGCTGTAGAGGGCATTTCGAGCGTCATTCTTCTAACGCGTATACTCCTCACTATGGTATGACAATCCATTAATGTTCTAACTTAGTTAGGGATAACTAAGACAGCTTAAATTTAGTGTCGAGGCAAAGTAGTGCAACTAACATTCAGCATTCTCTCTTGGGGCGCTTGGGCCCCCCAATATCAGCACCATCAAAGTTGGCAAACTTGGTGCGAGAGTTCGGCTGAGCTCAATCTCGATACGCCACCACAGTCGGATACCACAGCTCCCGTACTCAAACAAATTCCCGCCATGCAGCGCCGCCGTTTTAGTCGCTTGACTAAGATGATGTTAGAGGTGAGTTTTCAGTGCGAAATACCTGCAAATTGTCGCTCTATTTTTGCCTCGCGCCATGGAGAGTTACAGCGCACCATTGGCCTGCTCGAAGACATTATCGCCAAACAGCCCTTATCGCCCTTAGGTTTTAGTCAGTCGGTGCACAACACCGCCAGCGGCATTTTTGGCATATTGGCGGCCAATACCGCGCCTTCAACCTCTGTTGCGGCGGGCACAGAAACCCTGTCCCAAGCTATGGTAGAAGCCTTCGCCCAATTACATCAATCGCCAGAACCATTGTTATTAGTCTTCGGTGATGATCCAGTGCCTCCTGTGTACGATGAGTTTACCCAAGAATTTGAATTACCTTTGGCCCTAGGACTACAACTCGCGCCCTTCGATACACCCGCTTCGGCCAAGCTCACGGTGAGCCGCATTTCTAAGGCAACAGCTTTAAATCCACTGACCTATGGTGCATTTATCCACGCCCTAGCGACGGCGCAAAATATTTCAGGCTGCTTATCCCAATGGCATTGGAGACTTGAGCATGTTTGATGCAGCCCACAGCCATGACGCCGCTAAGGGCCATGAAGATTCAATGCTCAATGCCGCTTATACCTTGCCGGAAACTCGCCGCGAAGGGCTGAATTATGTGCCACGTTGGCTAGGCGGTGTAAGTTGTTATATCGCCTTTGGCTTAGGCGGCTTATTAAGCTCCTTGACCATTTTGCCTTTGCTGCGTTTTTGGCCAGGCACACCAGAGGCGCGGATTATTCGGGTACAAAAGGCCGTGCATTTAATGTTCAAAGGCTTTGTCGCCATGCTCACTTGGGCAGGTGTGATTAAGGTCAGCAGCCACGATGCCCAAAAATTACATGATGCCAGAGGCGTTATCGTCATTGCCAATCACCCCAGTTTAGTGGATGTGGTGGTATTGATAAGTCTCATGCCCAATGCGGGCTGTATAGTCAAACAAGCTTTGTGGCGGAATCCATTTTTGCGTGGTGTGGTGTCCTGCGCAGGTTATATTCCCAATCGCGGCGCCGAACTCATGCTAGAGGATTGCCGCGAAGTGCTCGCAAGAGGCACCAATTTAATTATCTTCCCCGAGGGCACGCGTACGGTGGTCGGTACGACCATTAACCACTTTGCCCGTGGCGCCGCCAATATCGCCTTAAGGGCCGAAGCGGATATTTTACCTGTGGTGCTACGTACCAATGTGCGTGGTTTGACAAAGGAGCAACCTTGGTATGAAATCCCAAGGCAAACCATGGGAATGGCCGTTGAAATCGGCACAATCGTTTCTTACCAGAAGTACCAAGCGGCTTTAGGTGAGCATGCAAAAATGGCCCGGCAGCTGACGCGGGATCTTGAACATTACTATAAACAACAACTCGAAAATAATTATGAACTTAAACAATGAAATAAAGCAGTTAATCATCGACTGTCTCGATCTAGAAGACGTCAGCATTGATGATATCCAAACCGATGCGCCGCTATTTGGCGAAGGTTTAGGCTTAGATTCTATCGACGCCCTCGAGCTCGGCTTAGCCATCAAGAAAAAATTTGATGTCAAAATCGAAGCCAATTCGGATGCCACTAAGGCCCATTTTCACAGTGTTGCCAGCTTAGCTCGCTTTATCGAATCACAGCGTCCATAGGAGAGGAATATGCAAAATCGTGAACAAATCCTCGCTATGCTGACCACTATTTTAGTGGACGAATTCGAAATTGATGCCGAGGCGATTACGCCTGAGGCTAACCTGTATGAAGAGCTCGATCTCGACAGCATTGATGCCGTCGACTTAGTGATAAAACTGCAGCAACTGACAGGTAAAAAGATCCAACCCGATGAATTTAAATCAGTTCGCACAATCAATGATGTGATTAATGCTATCGAAGGTTTAGTTAAAACCTAATGCGAGCCTTGCTACAGGTCTTAACCGCCCTAACTTTGCTGGCCTACCCCGTTGCCGTGTATTTAGGGCTCAATTACTTACCTGCTGGCACCATAGCGCTCGTGCTGTGTTTATTGCTGATAATGCGGCTAATGCTACAAAAGCAAAAGGTTAAGACATTAGTTTTACCACTATTGGTGGGGATTATGCTCACGGCAGGCAGTTATCTTGCCAAGCGCAGTGATTGGCTGCTGTATTACCCAGTAGTGATAAATCTCACTATGCTGGCGCTGTTCAGTTATTCACTGCACACTGGCCCTAGCATGATCGAACGTTTAGCCCGTTTGAAAGAACCCGATTTACCGGATGAAGCCACTGGGTATCTTAAAAAAGTCACGCTACTTTGGTGCGGCTTATTTATCTTCAATGGCACTATGGCGGCTTACACCGCTGGCTTTACTAGCTTAGCAACCTGGACCTTGTATAACGGTTTGATTGCATACGTACTCATGGGACTGCTCCTCGGTGGGGAATGGTTATATCGCAGCTTTTGGTTGAAGAAAACATGACACAGCTACTCAAAAACTGGTTAACCCAAGGGCCCTTTGCCCAACAACTGATCAGCTTTAATCACCACGACATAGTCACAGGTGCATTATTTACCAATCAGGTGGCGTATTTTTATGAACAACTGCTGGCCGCGCCAGAGAAAAAATGGCTGCTCGCGAGTGATACCAGCGATCTGTTTGCTGTGGGTTTGTGTGCGGCGCTGTTAGCCGGCAAGGAAATTATCTTACCAGCCAACACCCAAACGGGCACGCTGAGCGAGTTAACCCACCAGTTTGAAGGCATATTGTCGGACAAGCCATTGTGTGAAAGTCAGGCCTTTATTCTACTGAGAAAAGAGCTGAGCCTGCCGAGCAAGCCTTGGCCGACGAGCGAGGCTATCGGTGAACTTGTGCTATTTACCTCCGGCAGCAGTGGCGAACCTAAGGCGATCCGTAAAACACTTCAGCAATTAGACGTTGAAGTCTCAGTGCTCGAACATACCTTTGCCGAACATTTACCCCATTGCAGTGTTGTTTCAACGGTTTCCCACCAGCATATCTATGGCCTGTTATTCAAGATTTTGTGGCCACTCGCCGCCAGTCGGCCGTTTTTAAGTGAGCAGATTGAATACCCAGAAACCTTAAGCTATTACACCGCCTTACTGCCAAACCTGTGTTTGATCAGTAGCCCTGCCCAGTTATCGCGTTTACCTAAGGCCTTAGAGCACGAGCGGCAACTGCGCTCACCGAGCTTAGTGTTTAGCTCCGGCGGGCCCTTAAGTTTTGCGGCAGCTCAAGGGATCAGCCAATGCTATGGCCATCTGCCCATCGAAATTTTTGGTAGCACAGAAACGGGCGGCATCGCCTATCGCCGTCAGCATGAGGCCGATGAACCTTGGCAAGTGTTTGACAGAATATCGATAGATCAAGATCCTAACGACGGAGCCTTGCTACTTAAATCGCCCTATTTGGCCGACGATGAATGGTTACGCTGCGAAGATAAAATCGAACCGACCGAAAATGGCCAGTTTAGACTCAAGGGCCGACTCGATCGCATCGTTAAGATAGAGGAAAAACGTCTATCACTGGCACAAATGGAAACGCTGTTAGGCAGCCACGCCTATGTTGAGCAAGCCGCACTTGTCGTATTGCCGCAGTTTAAATCCCAACTGGGCGCTGTGATAACTCTCTCAGCACTTGGCCGCAGCGTGCACCAAGAGCAGGGGAAACTCAGTATCAACAATGCGTTAAAAGCACATTTACTGACGCAATTTGAGCGAGTCACCCTGCCACGCCGCTGGCGTTATCCCGATATTTTGCCGCTTAACACTCAGGGTAAGCGTGTCACTGCCCAGTTAGTCGAGTTATTTGATCATGATTAAATCGAGTTTACCGCCGATCCTGCATTCCAATATCGGCATGGATAATATTGAATTACGTCTGTTAGTGGCGGCCGACCTTGAATCTTTTAAGGGACATTTTCCCGAGCAAGCCGTACTGCCAGGCGTGACGCAATTAGATTGGGCGGTGCGTTTAGGCTGCCAATATTTCGGCTATTACGAAGCCGTAGCCAACTTAGAAGTGCTTAAGTTTCAGCAACTCATACTGCCGGGGCAAGAAGTCACCTTAAGCATTAGCAACAATGCGGCTAAGGGGAAACTCACCTTCGCCTATAGCGATGGTGAAAACCGCTACGCGTCAGGTCGTATCGCCTTCGATATCTCGCCAGTTAACAGCAGCGATGGGGCGAGCCAGTGCTAACACCTCCCAGCGACTTAGTTGAGTCGGCGCCCATCAAGCTCGCCTTAGTGATCCCCAATTACAATCACAGTGCCGCAATTGCCCAGACCTTGGCCGAACTCGCCCAATTTAATCTACCCTGTTATTTGATTGATGATGGCAGCAATGATGAAACCCGTTATCTACTGCAATCCTTAGCCCAAACCTATCCTTGGGTGACTTTGCTGCTGCATCCTTACAACCGTGGTAAAGGCGCTGCTGTGATGACGGGCCTACGCCGAGCCTACCGCGATGGCTTTAGTCATGCACTGCAGGTCGATGCCGATGGTCAACACAATCTAGCCGATATTCCAGCTATGGTAGCAAGGGCGCAGGCTAAACCCGATGCACTGATTTCAGGCAAACCCGAGTACGATGAATCCGTGCCTAAGGGCAGGCTCTATGGCCGTTATATCACCCATTTTTGGGTGTGGGTCGAAACATTAAGCTTTGATATTAAAGATTCTATGTGTGGCTTTCGCGTTTATCCCCTCGCCGCCACCGAGCGATTACTGTGCCAGCAAGCATTAACGGAGCGAATGGATTTTGATATTGAAATCCTCGTCAAACTCTACTGGCAAGGGGTGGAAATTTTATTCCAGCCGACTAAGGTGATTTATCCCGAAGGTGGTGTTAGTCACTTTCAAGGTGTGGCCGACAATGTGCGCATCACTAAACTGCATACCAAGTTGTTTTTCGGCATGCTCAAACGCCTGCCTTGGCTATTGAAGCGTAAATCACAGCAACAAGCCGCGCAAAACTCCCATTGCTCGTCAGCAACACTATCGACTTCAGCAACATCATCAACTTCAGCCACCCATTGGTCGGGCATGAAGGAGCGCGGCAGTTACTGGGGCATCAAACTGTTAGCCGAGAGCTATCGTATTGGCGGCCATTGGTTGTGCCGCGCCATTATGTATCCTGTGATTTGTTATTTCTTTCTCACGGGCAAAGTCACCCGCGAAGCCTCGTTAGATTTCCTGCGCCGCGTGCAAATGCTTGAGCCGCAACATCCTAAGCTCAATCAGCCCGTAGGCTGGCGCGATAGCCTGAATCACTTTTTAGCCTTTGGAAATGCCGCACTCGATAGAATCGATGCCTGGTGCGATCGCATTCAATTGAGCCAAGTGGATTTCCCCGATCGCCAAGTGCTGGCCGACCAACTCGAAAGCGGTAAAGGCGCCGTGTTATTGGTGTCTCACCTTGGCAATTTAGAACTCTGCCGCGCCATTTCAATCCACCAGCGCAAAGTCAAAGTAAACGTCATGGTGTTAACGAGCCATGCTGAAAATTTCAATAAGGTACTCAAGCAGTTAAACCCTGATAGCACGCTTAATCTTATTCAAGTGACCGAGCTTAACCCCGCGACGTCTATGCTGTTGCAGCAAAAGATAGAAGCTGGTGAACTGGTGGTGATCGCGGGCGATAGAACCTCGCCGAATACCCAAGGTCGCGTCATGTACGCGCCCTTTATGGGGCAAGACGCGGCGTTTCCCCAAGGGCCGTTTATTTTAGCAGGCTTACTCGATTGCCCTGTGTTTTTAATGTTTTGCCTGCGGGAACAGGGCCGTTATCGGGTGCATTTAGAGCACTTCGCCGAAACACTAAAAGGCCCGCGAGCGGGCAGAATGGACAGATTACAGCAGGCCGTGAACCGCTACAGCGAACGTTTAGAATACTTTGCCAGACGCGAGCCTTTGCAATGGTTTAACTTCTTCGATTTCTGGCGTAAAGACAGCGAGTTAGAACGCGCATCAGCCAATTCAGTACAAGCCGATGCTGTAACAGCAGAGTCAACATCACCGCAGATCCCAGAACAGGATCATAAGACAGACAGGACTAGTCATTCATGAGCCACACCCAAGCCGCCGACTCAAAGAATCAATCAGACTTAAAGACTGTTGAGTTCGGCCGTCAATTTCTTACCTTAGAACAAGTGGTTGCCGTCGCCAAGGGCGCACCAGTCAAGCTCTGTGACGATGCGGATTATCAAGAATACATTCAAAAAGGTGCGCGCTTTATCGATAGCCTGCTGCACGAAGAAGGCGTGGTTTATGGTGTAACAACTGGTTATGGCGACTCTTGCACAGTCAATGTGAGCTTAGATCTGGTCCACGAATTGCCACTGCATTTAACCCGCTTCCACGGCTGCGGTTTAGGCGAGACCTTAAACATAATGCAGGCCCGCGCTGTGATGGCTTGCCGTTTAAACTCCTTAGCCATTGGCAAATCTGGCGTGACCTATGAGCTATTAAAGCGCATCGAAACTTTGCTCAATCTCAACATAGTCCCTGTAATCCCAGAAGAAGGTTCGGTCGGTGCCAGCGGTGATTTAACGCCGCTGTCGTATTTAGCCGCCGTGTTAGTCGGTGAGCGCGAAGTAATCTACCAAGGTGAACGCCAAGCGACTCAAGATGTCTACGCTAAGCTCAACATCACCCCGCACGTACTGCGGCCAAAAGAAGGCTTAGCCCTGATGAACGGCACGGCTGTAATGACGGCCTTGGCCTGTTTAGCCTTCGATCGCGCCCAATATCTTGCCCGATTAAGTAGCCGCATTACCGCTATGGCTTCGTTAACGCTGAAGGGCAACTCGAACCATTTTGATGAAATCTTATTTGCCGCCAAACCGCATCCGGGACAAAACCAAATCGCCACGTGGATACGGGAAGATTTAAATCACCACGAACATCCGCGCAATTCGGACAGGCTGCAGGACAGATATTCCATCCGCTGCGCGCCGCACATTATCGGCGTGTTGCAGGATGCGCTGCCGTTTATGCGTCAGTTTATCGAAACCGAAGTCAACAGCGCCAACGACAACCCGATTGTCGACGGCGAAGGCGAGCATATTCTCCACGGTGGCCATTTTTACGGCGGCCATATCGCCTTTGCGATGGATTCGCTGAAAAATACTGTGGCTAACTTAGCCGATCTTATCGATCGCCAAATGGCGCTAGTGATGGACCCTAAGTTTAATAATGGCTTACCCGCTAACTTATCCGGCTCAACCGGCACGCGCCGCGCGATTAATCATGGCTTTAAAGCGGTGCAAATTGGCGTATCTGCGTGGACAGCAGAAGCGCTCAAGCACACTATGCCCGCCAGCGTGTTCTCACGCTCGACCGAATGCCACAACCAAGACAAGGTCAGCATGGGCACTATCGCCGCCCGTGACTGTATGCGTGTGCTGCAATTGACCGAACAAGTCGCGGCGGCTGCATTACTCGCCATGACCCAAGGCATTGGCCTGCGTATCGCCCAAAATGAGCTGGACGAAGCCTCGCTCACACCCTCATTAGCGAAAACCCTCGCCCAAGTACGCACCGATTTTGAAACCTTAATTGAAGATAGGCCGCTCGAAGCCGTGCTACGCCAAACCATAGCGAAAATCCAAGCGGGTGAATGGGAAGTGTGCCGATGAAATCATTGCTCACTATCGATATGGAAATGCAAATCCCCTTCCACGATGTGGATTCTATGGGGATCACTTGGCATGGTAATTACCTACGTTATTTCGAGATAGCTCGCTGCAAACTGCTCGATGAGCTGGGCTATAACTATCGACAGATGCAGGCATCTAACTATGCCTGGCCGATTGTCGATTTGCAGATTAAGTACGTTAAAGCCAGCACATTCGAGCAAAAAATCACAGTGCGCGCCGAGTTAGTCGAGTGGGAAAACCGCTTAAAGATCAATTATCAAATTCGCGATGTCGAAACCGGTGCGCGTATCACTAAGGGTTATACCATTCAAGCAGCGGTCGATATGAGCACTCAAGAATTGTGCTTTGTTACCCCAGACGTATTCCGTGACAAAATCGCCACCCTGCTCGCTAAGGTGGAAGACTAATGAACTCAGTATTCGCCAAGAGCTCTGCGCTGACGAAGAATCCTGTGCTGGCGAAGTGTGCATTATTCCTCAGCCTTACTTGCGGTTTGGCTTGTGCTTTGATAACCCTGCCACTCAAAGCAGAAACCTTAGCTGAGCCCGGTGTTTATCAAACACTCTTTAGCCAAAGTGCGGATACCGCGCAGCTTGTGGCCTTAAGCCAAAAGCTTAACTTGGGCGAAACGGTGCGAGGCCAGTTTGTACAATCTCGGCAACTAAAGGTGCTCAAAAAGCCGTTAATCAGCCAAGGTCAGTTTATCTTCGATCAGACCCAAGGGCTGATTTGGCAGCAGATAAAGCCCTTCGAATCCCTGCTGATTTTAAAAGATAAGCAGCTTATTCAGCGCGATAGCCAAGGTCGAGTCCAAGTCAGCAAAGCCGATGCCTCGGCGAGCGCTGCCGCGATAGGCGATTTATTACCCAGCCTAGTGCGCGCTATGCTCGGCGGTGATATTTCCGGTTTAAGTGAGAACTTCGAACTGCATTTCCTCATCGCAGACAGGTTGAGCACAGACGGCCAATGGCAATTAGGCCTAACGCCCAAAGATCCCTTAATGAAAAAAGCCATCGCCAATATGGTGTTAGAGGGGAGCGATGTGTTGCAATCCTTAGTGCTGCTGAGCGCGGCGCCGAGTGTGGCACAACAGGATATGACCCGCATCGACTTTAGTGCGCTTTCCCAAGGTAAACTCAGCGAAACCGAATTGACGCAGTATGCTGTGGCGATAGAGGCGAATAAACCTTAACCATGGCCGCCAATTTCACCGCGCGCGCCAATCAAGCGCTAATACAATCATCCCCTAAATGGCGCCTCGCCATTTGGTTGCTATTGATGCTGTCTGCCAGTCTGTGGACGTTGCAACTCTGGCAAAACGGCGCAAGGGTGCAGAGTGATATTCTCGCCATGCTGCCCCATTTACAGCAGGACAAACTCACAGAGCGCGCCCTTAACCAAGTTGAAGCCACGCTCGCCGATCAAGTCTATATTGCGCTTGTCGCCAAGGATGAAACCACGGCAATAGCCGCGGCTAAGCTATTGATGCAAAAGCTTGAAACTGACCTTGTTGCTACTGGCAAAAATGCTGCACTCACAGAGATTCGCAGCGCAGATATGCAGCTCGGCGAAGCGTTGGGGCAATACTATTTCCCCCATAGATTTAAATTACTGACAGCGCCACAAGCTGAGGCGTTAGCAACGAAAGACATTGGAAATCTGCTTGAGACGGCCACAGCGCAGCTTTACAACGCCTTTAGTTACGCCAATAGCAACTTGCTTGCCCAAGATCCACTACTGTTATTCCCCGCCAATTTACTCGCCCTCGCGCCGAGTTCAAAAGTCAGGGTCAGCCAAGGTATTCTGCTGGCTAATCAAGGCGATAATGTCGCTGCGGTTGTTATAGCAAAGGGCCAAGAAAGTGCTTTTAACCCCAATGCGCAATTGGCGCAGATGACGGCATTAAACCTAGGATTGGATGCGGTTAAACAAAGCTATCCCGATATTACCCTGCTTAAGGCTGGTGCCCTGTTTCACGCGATTGCAGCGACCCAAACGGCTAAGAGTGAAATATCGATCCTCGGTCTTGCATCTTTACTTGGGGTAATAGCTTTAGTCTGGCTGGCGTTTCGTTCTGTGATGCCGCTACTGTTGGCAATCGTTACCATTTCCAGCGGGCTGTTGCTGGCCGTAACTTTTACCTTAAGCGTGTTTGGCGAGCTGCATTTACTCACCTTAGTGTTTGGTACTAGCTTGATTGGCATTGCCATCGACTACAGCTTTCATTTTTACTGCGAGCGCTTAAGCGATACCGAACGGAGCGCTCAGGCGACGGTCGCGTATATCTTCCCCACAGTGACACTTGCCTTTATCACCAGTGCGTTAGCTTATGTGGGCATAGGTTTAGCGCCGTTTCCAGGAATGCAGCAAGTGGCGATTTTCTGCGCCGCGGGGCTGCTCGGGGCTTATCTCACCCTCATTCTCGCCTACCCACTGTTAGCGGGAAGTCTTTTGCCATCTGGCTCCCGCCCATTAGCGTTAGCGGGGAAGTACCTTGCCAACCTCACTCAGTTATCCAACAGATTGACCACGCCTTTAGGCATGGGCATGTTTGCTTTAGTGATAGTAATGTGGTGTCTGGTTGGCGTAACCAAGTTAACCGTCGATGACGATATTCGCCATTTACAGCAAAGCCCCGCGAGCGTGACTGAACCTGAAAATAAGCTCAGGCAGCTACTCAGCGGCGGCACAGATAATCAATTCTTACTGGTACGCGCCGCGAATGAAGAAGCACTACTACAACAGCTTGAGCGAGTGTCGCCACTACTCGATGCCGCTATTGCGAACCAAGAGTTAGGCAACTACGTCAGCCTCAGCCGGTATCTGCCCAGCCATCAAAGGCAAGACACGGCTTATCGCTTACAGGGTGAAATCTATCAAACTCAGATAGATACTGTACTAACAGGCCTTGGGTTGGATGAGAACTTAAAGCCAGAGCTGCAAGCAAGCTACTTAGCGGCCAAAGATCAATATATCGCCCCAGCGGATTTCTTTACGCTAGAGGCAGGTAAACAAGTCGCGCCACTGTGGCTTGCACCGAATGGGGCTAACAGCCAAAATGACTATGGTGTGATAGAGGGCTATGACGCGGATCATGGCGCCATTGTCTTGCTTGGCGGCATTAAACAGATCGACGCCCTCAAGGCGCGCTTTGCCTATGATGAAAGCGTACAGCTAATCGACAAAGTGGCGGATATTTCCGCCGTCATGGGCCATTACCGACTCTTAACCCTAAAGCTGTTAGCGCTCGCACTCGGTATCGCACTCTTGTTGTTTAGCCTGAATTTTGGCATTAAAAAAGCCGCGGTTGTCGTTGCCGTTCCAGCCCTTGCGGCCTTGCTAACGCTTGCAACCTTAGGCTTAACGGGCTCGCCGCTGAGTCTGTTCCATGCACTCGCGCTCATTTTAGTTTTCGGGATTGGGATAGACTACAGCTTGTTCTTTGCCTCTGCTCAAAACCACGGCAAGGCAGTGATGATGGCGGTATTTATGTCCGCCTGCTCGACCCTATTAGCCTTTGGTTTACTCGCCTTTAGCCAGACCCAAGCGATTCATTATTTTGGTTTAACCCTGTCGCTAGGTATAGGTTTAACCTTTTTACTTTCGCCACTGATTTTAACGACTAAAAAGTCCTGATAACGACAAGGAACGTACTTTACATGCCTACACCCACTCACGATTTATCGGCTATGCCAAATTCACTTGCCGTCGATGTGGCTATTATCGGCGCAGGACCTTCAGGCGCCATCGCCGCCAGTTTGCTACACCAACAAGGTAAGCGCGTGCTGGTGTTAGAAAAACAACATTTCCCCCGTTTTTCCATCGGTGAAAGTTTACTGCCCTGCTGCATGCAATTTATCGAAGAAGCCGGCATGCTAGATGCGCTCAATGCCGCCGGATTCCAACATAAAAATGGCGCCGCCTTTCGTCGCAATGGCACTTACACCACCTTCGATTTTACCGATAAATTTACCCCAGGGCCGGGCACCACATTCCAAGTGCAACGCGCCAGTTTTGATAAACTGTTAGCCGATACCGCCCAAAGCCAAGGGGTCGACATCCGCTACGGTGAAACCGTCGAGGCGATAGATTTAACCGAGAATCCATGCTTAATGGTGCGCAATGAACAGGGCGAGCTTTATCAAATCAGCGCCCAATATGTGCTTGATGCCAGTGGTTTTGGCCGCGTGTTACCCCGCTTGCTCGACTTAGAAAGTCCATCTTGCCTACCACAGCGCAGCGCCATCTTTACCCATGTGGAAGACAACATCAGCGATCCTAACTTTGATCGAAATAAAATTTTAATCAGCGTCCACCCTGAGCATAAAGACATTTGGTATTGGCTCATTCCCTTTAGCAATGGCCGTTGCTCACTCGGCGTGGTTGCCGAACCGCAGTTACTTGCGCGTTTACAAGGTTCGCTTGAGCAACAATTGATGAGCATAGTCAATGAAGAACCAGGACTAAAAGCCCTACTGGCAAACGCTAAGGTGGTGCAAGAATGCGCCACACTCAAGGGTTATTCAGCCAATGTGTCACGCCTTGCGACCGACAAGTTCGCCCTACTGGGTAATGCTGGCGAGTTCCTTGATCCGGTATTTTCCTCCGGCGTCACTATCGCTATGCAATCGGCATCGATGGCGGCAAAATGTGTGACGAAACAACTCAATGGCGAAACGGTTGACTGGCAAGCCGATTACTCAGCACCTTTAATGCAGGGGGTGAATACCTTCCGCACCTATGTGCAAGCTTGGTATGATGGCCGCTTTCAGGATGTGATCTTCTATGAAGAACCGAATCCACGCATCAAGCAAATGATTTGCTCGATTCTGGCGGGCTACGCTTGGGACCTCAATAATCCCTTCGTTAAAGACTCGGAGCGCCGCCTGAATATGGTGGTCGAATTGTGCCAAAACCAAGTTGCCATTCCTGAATTTGCAGAGGCGTAACCGCATGTCGCTTAACTTTGGCGCGAAATGGCGAGTGTTCCCCGCGCTACTGATCATCAGTCTGGGGCTGACGGGATGTAGCGAACTGCTGTTCAGGCAAACCTGTGTCGGCCTCGCTAAAGACATGCGTTATTGCTTGGCGCCACTGCCCCATGATTTTGCCCCCGCAGCCGATAAGCCTCTGATTAAACCGACGGCCAAACCCGCCGACATTAGCAGCCAGCAAACCGAGAGCAAAACGGGCGTATCCTCACCCCAGTCCTTTAGCCAAAAGGTCAGCATTAAAGTGGGTGATAAATCCCACGAGCTGCTCACTCAATTAGAGTTAGAGAATGAGCGCATGACACTCGTTGGCTTAGCGCCACTCGGACAGGCTTTGTTTACCTTAGTTTATGATGGTAATACACTCAGTAGTGAACAAAGCGTGCTGCTAGGGGACAGTTTTAAAGCTGAGTATTTAATGGCGATGATGCAACTGATCTATTGGCCTGAGCAGAGTATTCGCGCCCATTTAGAAGGTGGTCATTTAGTCACAGGCCTTTGCGATACGGTAGGGGGAAATCAGGGCGATGCACTTGTAGGCACCCGAGTGAATACAATCCCTTGTCGCCAGATCTATAGTCAAGACACCTTGATCAGTAAAAGCGGCCAGCAAACCCATGTGGTGCAAATCCGTTATCAACAAAATATCGGCGATGCTCTTTGGCAAGCCCACATCAGCTTAACTATGCCACAAGCTAAATTTGAGCTAGAAATCGAACCTATTTAATCTGTTAGCATCCGCACTTAACTGTGCCATGGTAAAAAGACACACAATGATGAACAGAGTAGCTATTACACAGATTGGATTGTGTACCCCGCTAGGGCGATCCCCAGCAGGTTTTAGACCGCCTGATCGCCGGTGATACCAGTGCGATGCTGCGCAGTGACACTCTCCTGTTCGAGCACCCAACCTTAGTTGCCCCCGTGACGGCAGCACTACCAACCATTCCCGAAAAACTCATTCAGTTCGATTGCCGTAACAACCAATTACTGCTGTGCGCCGCACTGCAAATTGCGACCACAGTTGAACAAGCGAAACGGGATTTTGGTCATGCCCGTATTGGTGTTGTGCTAGGCACAAGCACGTCAGGGATTTCAAAAGGTGAAGCCGCGCTGAGCTACCGCAATCAACACGGATACTTTCCGGCGGATTACCACTATTTCCAGCAAGAGCTCGGCAGCACCAGCGACTTTTTACGCCAATATTTTGAGCTAGACGGCCCTTGCTACACGATTTCGACCGCCTGCTCATCCAGCGCAAAAGTCTTTGCCAGCGCTAAACGCCTATTACAGGCGAATCTCTGTGATGTTGTGATTGTCGGCGGTGTCGACAGTTTATGCCAACTCACAGTCAATGGTTTTCACGCCTTAGAGTCTGTCTCGAAAGGCCACTGCAATCCTTTTAGCATCAACCGTGATGGCATCAATATCGGCGAAGGCGCGGCGCTTTTCGTCCTGACGTTGGGCGAGTCAGAGGTCATGCTAGCGGGTATTGGCGAGTCGAGCGATGCCCACCATATGTCGGCGCCACACCCCGAAGGCGAAGGCGCCATCGCTGCCATGCACGCGGCGTTGCAAGATGCACACATTGCAGCAAAAGACATTGGTTACATAAACTTACACGGTACAGCCACGCCTAAAAATGATGCGATGGAAAGCCGCGCAGTGGTTGAAGTGTTTGGTGTAAACGTACCGCCCTGCAGCTCGACCAAGCCCTTAGTCGGCCATACCTTAGGTGCCGCTGGCGCCATTGAAGCCGCCTTCTGTTATTTATTACTTTCAGCACATAATCACCGCCAAGCCCTGCCACCCCATCAATGGGACGGACAAATCGATCCACAGGATCCGTCCATTGCCTTGGTCGAGCGCCATCAAGTTGCCGCTAAGGGCGCGCTTAATTATGTGATGAGCAATTCCTTCGCCTTTGGCGGCAGCAATGCCAGCCTGATTTTCTGCCGTAACGAGGCCTAGTACCATGCAGTTACTTAAGATCAATAAACCCTTTGCCGAACAGAATATTGCCGATTTTATTCCCCATAGGGCACCGATGATTTTGCTCGATAAAATCATTGGCTATCAGCGCGATAACCTAGAGACCGAAGTCACTATCACAACCCAGAGCCCCTATTTCGATGACAAACATCGAGCCGTACCCAATTATGTGGGTATCGAATATATGGCCCAAAGTATTGCCGCCCTTGCTGGGGTTGAGGCAAAGCTTCGCAATGATAAAATCCGCGTGGGCTTTCTATTGGGATCGCGCAAATTAACCTTGTATGCCAAGCAATATGAGCTCGGGCGCACCTATCGCACCCAAGTCAGCCGCCTCTATCAAGAGGGATCGGGATTAGCAGTATTCGATTGCCAAATTTATCTGCTGCCCGAAGCCGGCACTGAGCTAGAAAAGAGCTTAGTGGCCCAAGCCAATGTGAATGTGTTCCAACCTCAGGACACACAAGCCTACCTTGCAGGCAATCAAGACGCGGCAAATAGAAGCCTTGGGCACTAAAGCAATGATGTAGATAAAAAAGCCTTAAAGCGCCTTAACAAGCGACCTTTTTACCATAAATACATGAAACCCCATACCGACACATAACGATAAAATGGGGTGGAGAAAACAGATGAATAACAGAGTATTAGTCACAGGTTCGAGCCGTGGCATTGGCAAAGCCATCGCCCTAAAACTCGCCGCTGCGGGTTTCGATATCGCCCTGCATTACCACAGTAACCAAGCGGCTGCCGATGACACTGCAGCGCAAATCCGCGCGCTTGGAGTGAATGCGAGCCTGCTGAAATTTGATGTCGCCGACCGCGCAACCGTCAGAGCCGCCATTGAAGCCGATATCGAGGCCAATGGTGCCTATTATGGCGTGATCCTCAATGCTGGCATCAACCGCGACACCGCCTTTCCCGCCATGACAGAAAGCGAGTGGGACAGCGTGATCCACACTAACTTGGACGGTTTTTATAATGTCATCCATCCCTGTGTGATGCCTATGGTACAAGGCCGCAAGGGCGGACGTATCATCACCTTAGCTTCGGTTTCTGGGATTGCGGGCAACCGTGGCCAAGTCAATTACAGCGCCTCAAAAGCGGGTATTATCGGCGCAACTAAGGCATTGTCATTAGAACTGGCAAAACGCAAAATTACCGTTAACTGTATCGCTCCCGGCTTGATTGAAACCGACATGGTGGCCGATATTCCTAAGGATATGGTCGAGCAATTAGTGCCGATGCGCCGCATGGGTAAACCCAGTGAAATCGCCGCCTTAGCCGCATTTTTAATGTCTGACGATGCCGCCTATATCACTCGCCAAGTGATCTCGGTCAATGGAGGCATGATCTAAATGAGCGAAGCGACAAATCAAACCCGCTTAGGGAAACGAGTGGTTGTCACTGGCATTGGCGGCATTACCGCCCTGGGCCATGATTGGGAGGCGATAGCGGCGAGCCTTAAGGCGCAGAAAAACTGTGTTGTCACTATGGGCGAATGGGATAAATACGATGGCCTCAATACCCGCTTAGCCGCCCCCATTACCGACTTTGAAGTGCCAAGCCATTATTCGCGCAAGAAAATTCGTTCTATGGGTCGGGTTTCTATCATGGCGACCCGCGCCAGCGAGCTTGCTCTTATTGATGCGGGATTATTGGACGATCCTATCGTGTCCTCGGGTGAAATGGGTATCGCCTATGGCTCGTCCACTGGCAGTACCGATGCCATCATCGCCTTTGGCGATATGTTGAAGACCGGTGATATGTCGGGCGTCACCGCCACGAGTTATATCCGCATGATGGCACACACCACAGCGGTGAATGTGGGGGTATTTTTCGGCTTAAAAGGCCGAATTCACACCACGAGCAGCGCCTGTACCTCGGGGAGCCAAGGCATAGGTTACGCCTATGAAGCCATCAAATACGGTCATCAAACCTTAATGTTGGCGGGCGGCGGCGAAGAACTCTGCCCCACAGAAGCTGTCGTGTTCGATACCCTGTTTGCCACTAGCACTAAAAACAGCACCCCCGAACTCACGCCACGCCCCTTCGATGCGAGCCGTGATGGTCTAGTGATTGGCGAAGGCGCCTGTACGCTGGTGCTCGAAGAGCTAGAACACGCCAAGGCGCGCGGTGCCAAGATTTACGCTGAGTTAGTCGGTTTTGGCACGAATTCAGATGGCCAACACGTCACCCAACCAAACGCGCAGACCATGGAAATCGCTATCAGGTTGGCGCTCAAAGATGCCCAGCTTGAGCCTAGCGCCATAGGTTATGTCAACGCCCACGGCACGGCGACCGACCGTGGTGATATTGCCGAGAGTCACGCGACCCATGCGGTATTTGGCACTAACATGCCGATTTCATCCCTTAAAAGCTACACGGGCCACACCTTAGGCGCATGCGGTGCACTAGAAGCTTGGGTGAGTATTGAGATGATGAATGCGGGGTGGTTTGCGCCGACACTCAATCTTGAGGGTATCGACCCACAATGCGCCGATTTGGACTATATCCGCAACGAGCCACGCCCAATCGATACAGATTATGTGATGAGTAATAATTTCGCCTTTGGCGGCATTAATACCTCGCTGATTTTTAAACGCTGGGCCCAATAACAACATATAAAAACCACATAAGGACATCACCATGAAACCACTGTTTGCAGGTATGCTGCTTAGCATCAGTTTATTAAGCTCGCCTTTATTGGCTCAGGAATATACAGTTGAAACCTATCAAGAAATCTTTAAGGGTGATAACCAATTCAAGCAAAAAGAAGCCATTGAATCACTCACCATCGCTGGTTTATCCGATCCTGCCATTTTTGATGCGCTCGAAGCAAAGCTACTCGCATCTTTGCCCCAAGCCACTGAAAAAAATGCCATTGACTACAGTGCTTGGTTAGTCAAAGGCTTAGCTTATTCAGGCAATGATAAGTACAGCGAAGCCATCAATAAGATTGTTAATGGTGATTATCCTAAAAAACTCAAAAAATACGCAGGTCAAGCTTTAGAAAACATAACAATATATAAAAAATGGAATGCGATTCTTGCGGATAAAAGCCAATATACTGCCGATCAAAGTCAGCAAAATAATGCCTTTGCCAATGCCCTACGCAGCAATGATTTAGAATTAATGCGTCTCGCAGCTAAACGCATCATGGATGACCGCCAGTACGATGATTTTATCCTGGCCGTACTCAGTAACGAATTGAAAACACCACGCTTAATGGCCGATGACAAACTCGCCATCGATACCTATGCCAACATGGCAAAAGCGCTAGCTAGTTCGGGGAATACCGCTTACCGCGATGTGATTGAAAATATGGCAACCGCAAGCTCAAACAAAAAACTCAAAAACTACGCCGAGAGTTATTTGAAGAAGTACTACTAAACCTGCCCGCTTTACGCTTAATCGAGTAAATCATGGCCGAGCTTATCCTCGGCCATTTTTATATCCGTTTGGATCACTTTTTAAATTAAAAGAAAATTTGCTATTTTCCTTAGCATTTGCTGATATTCGCCTATACAGGCTTGCCATGGCATTCACTCACCGACACTGTGAATAGTTTCAAAGTTTATGAACGAGAGCTATGAAAGGCGAAGAGGCTATTAAACATAGATATTGCTCAGAGTGAGGCCAACCATGGTACTGGCTCGACGACCCGCAGCAAGTCCATCCTTGGATGCTCGACCGCCCCGTCCATGGGGCGGACGGTCGTCTCACCAATCACCATGGTTTGCCTTTCGAGCATCAGCGTAATCTGCTGGCTTAAAAGACTAGAGTCAAATTAATACTCTGAAAAAAATTAGTTACATCTGTCTATCAACATAACTATAAGTGATTTAGTCAATTTAATATAATATTCAGATAGTTATTGGCGACACTTAAAAACAAATACAAGCGAAGATCATGTACATATTCACTTTCTACCCTAAATGATTTTTGCTATCGTAAAAATTAAAATACACATCAGTGTGTTACAAGTTATGTTTCCTGTAGCTTGATGTGAAATTATGCGCATGCGCACTATACAAATGTTGAGTTTATTTGGGGTTACGCATATGAAGATAGAGATAGGTACGGACGCAGATTACCATCAATGTATCGCAATTAAACATGAATACTTAAAGTGTCGTGATGCATTTGAACAATTTCGGCTGTCGGCAGAGAATTTAATTCTAACTGGTCATGATAAATACAAGTCTTATCGCACATACAATTCCTATTCATACTTTATACACCATCTGTACGAATTTCTCTTAGCTTGCCACGGAAGAGATTTTGAAAATAAAGATATTACCGACAAGAAAGGTCCTCAGAGAAATCTGCTCATTGACTCCTTAATTAGTGAGGACGCATATCGTGTAGTAAAAGCAAGAATTGATCGTATTAAGCGCGGAAAAGCTCCGAGTTATGAAAATGACATCTCTTACTATGAAAAGCTACTGCCCATACCTGACTTGTTTGCGCAAGAATTTAGGATATATCGCAACAAGCTATCTGGCCACGCTTCTTATGAGCGAACTAAAAATCTAAACTTAACAGAGTTCTACACAAACTATCATTCTTACTTGTACCTTATGTTTGTCGATATAGGTGAATTCTGGGGGCGGCAGGGAGATGAGTTTCCCGAGCTTGAAGATGTCACAAGTTTTATGCATGCTATGGCACGTAGATAAACTTAACAAACACCTCAAGAGGGCTGACAATTAGCGTTATGATAGGTTTTAAATCATATCCAAAACGAAAAGGAACTTACATGGCTTTTGAAGATAACACGATTAATTATATAAAAGATTATATAACAAACCATATCGCTGATTGGGACTGGCATAAATCTGAATTTGATTTTATTAGCGATACAACTTTGCGTGATCGTCTGGCCGATGAATTTATATCTGCAAGATACATATACAAAATGTTAGAGGGAATGAAAGCTGATGGTTGGTTACTTCAGGCTCAAATACGAATTCAAATACTATCCTTTGCTTCTATATATGAAGCAGTTATACATCACCTTCTCTTTGAAGAACTGAAAAAGCGAACCGAAGTTGTTGGATTAACAGAGTTCAGTACAAAAAAAAGAATCTCTATCCCTGAAAGTAAATTAGAGCAACTCAAGTCTGCCTTAGAACACGATGGAAAAAATATAATACCGACCTATGAAGGCATTGGAAAAACTGACGTCACGAAGGTACGATTTGATAAAAAAGCTGAATGCGCCTTCCAATTGGGGTTAATTGAGGAATGGCTTAAAGATGAGTTAATTGAGATCTATGAAGCTAGAAATGCTATTCATATCCATGCAGAAATTAGAAAAAGTCTAGATTACCAACTAGAGCTATCTAAAAACGCATATCGTAGAATGCGACCTTTCATTGATCAAATTAGACATAACTTGTCTAGTATTGCAAAAGAAAACGTATAAAAAAATCAACGCGGACTAATAAAGCTTGGCTAGTTCTATAAGTGGCATGGGCACCTTCTCGCTACGTATGCTTAGCTGTTCTTAAAAAAGATCAAAAGATCGGACAGACCTTTTACTCCTTAACAATTGACCAACCACGCTATAGCCTAAGGAATACACTCCCCCCTCGGAGTTGCCGCAGGGCATTAGCGTTCGTTGCGTGATCGAGGCATGGATGCCGAGATAGCGTCAATCGAATCAGGGACGAGCGTCTGACGCGATAGCATAAGGACGCTTAATGCCCAAGGGGCTTTCAACTCCGTTGGGGACGCCGGGGGATATCCAAAAGGGGAACAGGCGCTTTTCCCCTTTTGGTCGGGTGTGGGGTGAAGCCCCACGACTTTGACTTTGATTCTGCGTTTAGCTTTAGCTAAAGCTAAAAACGCTTGGCCTAGCATTTGCTTATCTACCACGGCGCATTGGCAAACAGACGACAAAGCGCGATGACGCCATTATGGATAAGCCAAAATAATAGGGAGCACCCGATCTGCCATGAAATCCACCATAAGAGCCATGAAAATAACCTTAGATGACCTTACAGGGCCAGAGATAGCGGCTTTGCTGCAGGAACACCTCAACGATATGCGGGCAACCTCACCGCCTGAAAGCGTTCACGCATTAGATCTTGACGGCCTGCGTCAGCCCAATATTCGCTTTTGGACCCTGTGGGATAGTAATAATCTCGCGGGCTGTGGTGCACTAAAATGGTTAGATACCGAGCACGCGGAGATCAAATCCATGCGCACCGCCGCGCCCTATAAGCAGCAGGGCATAGCGTCTAAGATATTGCAGCACTTGATTAACGATGCCAAAAGCGCTGGTGTCAAACGCCTGAGTCTAGAGACAGGTTCGATGGACTTCTTTAGCCCAGCTCGCCTGCTCTACAGCAAATTTGGCTTCGAAAGCTGCGGCCCCTTCGACACCTATCAACTCGATCCCAATAGCGTGTTTATGACGAAGAGAATCTAAAACACATGCGCCTTAGTCTTTGAAATTCATCTCTAAGGCGCTTTGCTGCAGTTAAGTATTCGCTCGCTTAACTACTGATGCAGTTCTGTGCCCGTTCCACCAATGGATAATAAACCCAAGCAACAGCCCCCAAAATGCGCTGCCGATGCCCAGCACACTAAAACCTGATGCCGTGACCAAAAAAGTGATCACTGCCACTTCGCGATCTTCCGTTTTAGCTAATGCGGCGGTCAGGCTATTGGCGATAGTGCCGAGCAGGGCTAATCCGGCGATGGCCAGGACTAATTCCTTCGGGAAAGCGGAAAACAGACCAACCACAGTGGCACCGAGTAACCCAGTGATAAAGTAAAATACCCCGCCCCACACCGCCGCCCAGTAACGGGTCGCGGGATTTGGATCGGCCTCTTTACCCATGCAGATGGCCGCTGTGATGGCGGATAAGTTAAAGGCAAAACCGCCAAAGGGGGCGAGAATAACCCCGATGAATCCTGTGCTCGTGATCAAAGGCGAAATAGGCGGCCTGTAGCCATTACCGTGCAGCGCAGCAACGCCCGGCATATTTTGCGATGCCATAGTCACCACAAACAGCGGTAATGCCACGCCAATCACACTCGCCAACGAAAACTCAGGTGTAGTCCACACGGGCATCGCCAGTTGCAACTGAACGGCATCTAGCTTGAGCAAATCTAATTGAAAACTCATGCCTATGCCCACCAGCAACGTCAGCAAGATGATGTAACGTGGTGCAAAAGGCTTAACGATGACAAACACCAACAGCATGATCAATATCAGACTCAGCTGGGTTTGCATCGCCTGAAATAGCCCTAGCCCAAATTGCAATAAGATCCCCGCCAACATGGCGGAAGCGACTGACTGCGGCATGATACGGATAAGCTTATCCATCCAGCCCGCAACACCGCAAAGGGTGATTAGAATTGAACTCACCAGAAAAGCGCCTATGGCTTGGTTTACGCTCAACCCTGCAAGGCTGGTCACCATCAGCGCTGCGCCCGGTGTCGACCAAGCCGTTAGAATAGGATTCTTGTAGTAAAGCGATAACCCTATGCTGGTTACGCCCATGCCCACACCTAAAGCCCACAGCCATGAACTGATCTGTGCTGGTGTCGCACCCACAGCCTCCGCCGCTTGAAAGATGATCACCGCCGAGCTGCTATAACCCACTAATACCGCAATAAAACCCGCTGATATTTTTGATAAACTCCCTGCATCTCGCCACATATCCACTCCCTTTTTCTGCAATTAGTGTCGCCATTACTTTGTGCGCTATAACTTATAAAATGAACAAGATAGCCTTTGTGCGTTATAACGTACGAGATGGACAAGATAACACCTGTGCGTTATAACGTACAAACTAAATTTTCATAAAAATGATGGGGCCATTGTGCAGACGATAAACAGCTATCTCGCCACCACGCTTAAAGCACTTCGCAACCAAAAGGGATGGAGTTTAGATAAAGCCGCCCAAGAGACGGGCGTTAGTAAGGCCATGATAGGACAAATCGAGCGCGGTGAATCAAGCCCAACCATTGCGACGCTATGGAAAATAGCCAGTGGATTCAATATCTCGCTGTCGACCTTTCTCGAACCCACACCCCAGAGCCAAGGCGCAGTATTCCGTAAGCCCGACGAGTTACGCCAACAACCCGCCACCGACGGCATGCTAGTCGCCTCACTCTTCCCCTTTGAAGAGCGCTTCGGTTTTGAGATGTTTGAACTCACCCTGCTGCCACACTATGAACGGCTTTCTGAGCCCCATGAAACGGGTGTCACTGAGCATGTCATTGTCTTGAGCGGTACTATGGAAGTGCTAGTCGATGGCGAGTGGCAAACACTCAACCAAGGTGAAGCAGTACGATTTGCGGCCGACAAACCCCATGGCTATCGCAATCTAAACGAGCAAGCCGTGGTATTCCACGACATCATTCACTATCAACGAGCTAATGTGTCTAGCCTCTAACTATTTGTCTAGTGCCAGTAATGCAGAGTTCGAGTACCAACAACGCCAAAGACCAAACCATTACTACCGATAATCTGCAGCGCTTGCACTCGCCAATTCATTAGAATAAACTTATTGAAAATTTTCTAATGGTAGGGACAATGCTATGTTTCAATCTTTACTGGCTAAGTTATCCGGCAGCCACTCGGGCGAAAAATGTTGGCAATTGATTGAACAAGGCGCACGGGTGATTGATGTGCGTTCGCCGGAGGAATTTGCCTCAGGTCATTTGCCCCAAGCCATTAATGTGCCACTGCCAACACTCGACCAATGGTTACACCAAGTCGACAATAAACAGCATCCATTCGTGCTCTACTGTGGCGCAGGGATTCGAGCACAAAATGGCTGCGACATTCTCAAGGCCAATGGCTTTAGCTGCGTGGTGAATGGTGGTTCGCTTAAAGATTTAGTCTGCTGCCAGCCGAGCTAATTTAAGCCTTGGTTGTACGGCGCTAATCAGGCCAGTCTGTACATTGTGATGACTTAAATATCTGCGAGGTGGTGTATGCATAAAACAAATCATGCCAAAGCGTTACAGTTTGAAGCCACACAGGGTAACACTGCTGAAAAGCCGCTTGAAACTGAGCGCCATGCACGCTTTAGCATCAGTCGTAATCGCGACCAAGCCAGCACTAAGGTGCGTTATGTTGAGACAAGCACCCTCACCAAAGGCTGCAGCCTTTGCGAATAAACAGCTAAGCGTGCCACTTAAAACTAGCCGCTCGAGTCCAGCCGCTCAAACCTACCCACTTAAGCCAAGCGTGCATAGCTGAAATGCACATACAAAAATGCCAGCCTATTAAGGGCTGGCATTATTTATTCAGCTAAATCAAATGACTCAGCTAATCAATGGGACAATTAAGCTTTCAGCTGATCGATACTGTGTTTCGCTTCGCCCATGCCTTTGTCGTGAGCTTCAGGGCCCATGTTCAACGCTTCGGCGTAAACAACTTCAACATTAGTGATACCCATAAAGCCTAAAACCGTTTTCAAGTAAGGTACAACATGATCCGTTGGGCCATCTTTGTGAGCGCCGCCACGGGTCGTCACCAACACAGCGCGTTTACCTTCCACTAATCCTTTTGGACCTGTTTCAGTGTAAGTAAAAGTCACACCGGCACGGGCGACAAAATCGATCCAGTTTTTAAGTTGAACCGGTATCGTAAAGTTGTACATAGGTGCAGCGATAACAATCGTATCGTTCGCTTTTAATTCAGCGACTAAGGTATCTGATAAGGCGAGCATTTCTTGCTGACGTGCCGATAATTCTGCACCACCGCGTAACCCAGAAGCGATTTCACCGTCTACCATAGGCAGTACGTCTTTACCGCCTAAATCACGCACTGTAATAGCGGCGCCTTGGGTTTCCCAGTGACTCGCTAAGTGATCAATTAACACGGCAGATTGTGAATAACCGCCAAGAATGCTTGATTTTAAAATTAAGACTTTAGACATAATCTGCTCCGAAAATAGGTAAATGACTCAGAGTCAGATGGAATATCTCAACTCTATGACGCTAGTGTATTAGCCCATAAAAAAGAAATAAAGCGGATAAAATCTGAGATTAGCTTCGATTTTTTAGAAAGGTTATACGTCACCTTCGACGTACAGATACACTAAGTTGTTTTCGACGCATTCATGCTTTCGACGTACTAACATACAGGCCCTCAAAAACCGCACACAGTGCATTCATACAATACAATTGCACTTCCAGCTTCACCTTAACTCTGCGCCCCCTTTGTAACGGGCTGAGATCCACATCTGGCCATTGTACTTTTACCACAGGGTCACAAGTCACAGGAGCAAGATAACGAATATGGGCATCGGCGAGCACAATATCACCCGCCACGCCCACCAACTGTTGATTTAGCCACACTGCACCCCAGCCCGTTAAGGTCATCAAGGTATAAATACTGCCCGCAAACATGGTCTGATGCAGATTAATATTGGGCATCATCGGCGCTGTGACTCGAAATTCTCCCTCGCTGTAATCGAGTGGCACTATCTGCATAAACTCGCTAACGGGGATCGTACTGTGCCAAGTCTGGCGTAATTTAATGAGTAATTGATCCATGTGTATTCTCTTAATACTCCCTTGCTACAAGCGACATTGATTATGCCTAGCACCCCATCACCTAGACCCCTAGATAAACATCACGATAGAAGCTACACCTGCAGATTAAAGGTCACTGGGCCATCATTGACTAAGGACACTTGCATATCGGCGCCGAACTGTCCGGTTTCTGTATGAACGCCCTTAGCGCGGCAGAATGCGACAAACTCTTCATACAAGCCTAAAGCTTGTTCCGGCGTACCCGCCCCTGAAAAACTCGGCCTCAAGCCACGACCCGTATCGGCAGCCAAGGTAAATTGTGACACGACTAACAAAGACCCACCGACTTGTTCTAGATTGAGATTCATTTTGCCATTTTCATCGGAAAAAACGCGATAACTCATGACTTTAGTCGCCAACTTTTCCATCTTCTCGCGGGTATCTTCTTGCTCGACACCGAGCAGAACCAACAAGCCTTTATTGATTTCACCTAGGGTTTGGTTATCAACCACTACACTGGCGCGACTCACTCTTTGAATTAACGCAATCACAACTTTTCCTTTTAGATTAAGGCTTAACGGGAACCATTTGCGGCATTAGCGGGAGCGGGCGGATATATAGCTCTACGCCATCAGGCAAAGATTGTACGACCTGCGCTAAGCCGCCATTAGTCCACAGCATAAAACGACGTAACTCTTCTATTTCAATACGGTCGGCAAAGGTCACTGTACCTTGCACTTGAATCACTGCGCCTTGGTCCAACAACACAAACTTGGCAAAATTAAGCTTCTGATTCAAGGTGCCAATCACGGCAGGCAACTCTTGACTGGCCTGCAATTGCGGATGCACTGCATAGAAGCGATTCATTAAAATACGGTCAATGCCCGCCGAATTGATACTCGGCTCAAGCAAGAATTGGTTATTGCCAAACTGCACAGCAACTTTAGTCGGCGCAACTTGGGTGGCCAGATAATTTGCGTTAATCAGTGCTTGGTACAAGCGATCAGCGGCAGTTTCATTGGTCAACCCACCGAGTTCAACAACTTTGGGCGCGACAGGGGCACTCACGACCTCCTGAGTCGCCACTGGGTCAATCGCGCTGGTTTGCGAGGGCGCCGTAGCGGCACAGGCGGTTAATCCGAGTAAACTGGCACTGATGAGCAATGTTTTCATTGTATTTCCCTTTGATGTATCCACGACCACATAGCATGGATTTCTGCTGTGACCGCCAAAAACAGAGACTCACTATTGAGCATATGTCCGCCATCGACAACAGATTGAATTGTAATAGCATGCTCCAACCCAGCCAAAAAATCGCGTAATAGCGTCGCTGGGCAAATCGCATCCTGCATTCCTTGCAATAACACACTACGCGCCTTCACTCTAGGCGTCACGCGCTGTAACACATTCATGGCATTGAAGTAATTATGTCGAGCAAAGTGTAACTCGATATTGGCTAATGCTAATACGGATTCGGGTAACAGCCTTGGTAACACTAACCTCGCCCCCGCAAGCTGCAACTCCCACTGCACCCAACGCCGCGCAAAATGGTATCGCACATTTTCATCGGCCGATGCCAAACCTTGATGGTACGAATCCAGTAATTCAATCAGCGATAACTGAACCGGAAAAATGTCATTGAAGAGTCGATAAGCCGCAGGTTGCAATTTTGCAGCGCCGTCAGCGCCATAGAGCCAGTCGAGACCTTCTTTGGATGGAATAAATAACGCCCACAGTACCTGTGCAATCACCCGCTCTGGGAATAATCCGCTGTAAATTAAGCCTAATGTGGCCCCAAAAGAGCCACCTGCTAAACACCAACGCTCAATACCCAATGCGAGGCGAATCGCCTCAATATCGCTAATCAAACCAGTGAGATGGTTGTTGACTAAATCGCCAAAGGGTAAAGATTGTCCAGAACCGCGTTGATCTAAAAGCAAAATCCAATATTGATCGCCATTAAATAAAGCTAAATCACCGATATCACAACCCGCTCCTGGACCGCCGTGCAAATACAGCAGCGGGATACCTTGTGGATTACCGTATTGCGCCAGATGCAATTGCTGACCATTGCCAACGTTAAACCAGTCGCGACGGATAAAAGATGGGAAGGATTCAGGCATTCAGTGTCATCGCCATTAATAATCCTCTAATGGGGTCATTCAGATTTAGCCACCGCCTTGAGTGCCGTCACCTCAGCCGAAGTTAACACCGCAGCGGAATTATCTTGAGAGGCATTTTCTAGGGGCTTAGCATTCAGAGCGGTTTCGTCATCATCTGAGCTCGACTCATAATCTAAATACTCAGGCATAGCGGCGGTAATTTCCGCGCCGAGTAATACTATCATCCACGATAAATACACCCAGACAAAGATAATGGGGATCACGGCTAAAGCACCATAAATCGCTTCATAACTCGGAAACTGAGTGACATACAAAGCAAAGGCTTTTTTGCCTAACTCAAACAAGATTGCGGCAACAATCGCCCCTAATAGTGCATGTAAAAACTTCACTTTTTGATTAGGCACCACCATATACAACAACAAAAATGCCGCCACAGAGAAAAGCATAGGTAAACGCTCAAGAAACACAGGCACCACACCCGACAACTGACCGTCAAAGACCTTCAATGACACCACGTAGGAAGTGGCGACCAAACTGGCCCCCACCAATACCGGGCCCAAAGTGATGACCATCCAATACATAGAAAAAGCCACCACCACTGAACGCTTCTCTTTAGTGCGCCAAATGTTATTAAGCGATTTATCAATGGCAGAAATCAGCAAAATGGCAACCACGACTAAGGCCGCAATCCCGACCGCAGTCCCCTTAGAGGCATTGGCCACAAACTCATTGATATACACTTGCACTGTGTCGCCAGCGGCGGGTAAAAAATTCTGATAAACGAAACCTTCTATCTGTCCACGTATCCCCTTAAATACCGGAAAAGCTGACAGCATAGACATAGTCACCGCCACCATAGGCACGAGTGACAACAGTGTGACATAGGCTAAATGTCCGGCGCGGATATTGATTTGATCTTCAACTAAACGCCGTCTCAAATGCAGCAGGAAGTGCCAGATCCCGAGGAATAAGGCGCGAATTTGTGCCAGTTCTATCTTCTTAGTCACGGGTTTCTCTTGATTCTGTTGGTATAGACTCGTTATCTTCGTACAATAAACACTTAATTTACAAGTCTAAGGAGTGAATTGATGCCTCAACAAGGATCTGCAGGTAACGTTATTTCCGCTATTGCTAGCCTATTTTTTCCTGGGCTAGGCCAATTATTGCAAGGCAGAATAATGGCCGCACTGTTATTTTTCATTATCACAGTGGTGGGTTATGCCCTCTGGTGGCTGATTGTGCCCGCGGTAATAGGTGCTATCTTTCATCTGTGGAGCATTATCGATGCGGCGCGATTTAAAGCCGATTAATTAATTTCATTCAGCGACGGAACACCCAATGAAAAGACTGATAGCTTCAGGGCTGATTGCCACAAGTCTCCTGCTTAGTGGTTGCCAGAGTGCCTACTACGGCGCAATGGAAAAGGTCGGTTACCATAAACGCGATATTATGGTCGACAGAGTTAAAGATGCGAAAAAATCCCAACAGGATGCTCAAAAAGAGTTCAGCTCAGCCCTAGAAGAAATGCAAGCGCTGCTCAATTACAGTGATGGCAACTTAGAAAAAGCCTATAGCAGAGCCAAAGATGAATACGAATCGGCTCAAAGTGCCGCCGACAACGTCAGCAACCGCATCAATAAAGTCGAAGATGTAGCCGAAGCCCTGTTCGATGAGTGGCAAAATGAAATTAGCGAGATCAGTAAAGCTAATCTACGCCGCAACAGTGAAGCTAAACTCAAAGAAACGCGCCGCGCCTATGAACAATTGATCAAAAGTATGCGCCGTGCCGAGTCAAAAATGCCGCCGATACTCACCGCCATGAAAGACAATATGCTGTATCTCAAGCATAACTTGAACGCCCAAGCCATTGGTGCGATTAAAAGCGAATTTGCGAGTCTGCAAACCGATATTTCTGGCCTGATTAAAGAGATGAACACCTCGATTAACGAATCGAGCAAATTTATCGAAGCACTCGAAAAATCAAAAAATTAATCCAAATGCCCCACTGAACTCCTAAGCCCTAGCAAAATAAATTGCTGGGGCTTTTTATTCTTTGTGTGACCTCGCACGCTGTCCCTGCAAGCCATACTTTATTTGTGCAAGACTAAAACACTTAGCTTTGTGAGCTATGGCGCGCTTTAATTGATTGATAGCGCGAATCTTAGATCTGACGCACAATTTCACTTATTACTCAAAAACTTATCCTCAGTTCACCACTCAGAGCCTGTACTTGTAACTTATTAGCTGTATTCATCACTATGACTTTTATCGAATCACTCACGCTGATGTTGGCACTCATGTATCTCGCCTCCCTCAGCTATTGGAGCGGCCAGAAATGGGGCGCGGTCGCCACACTGTTGCTCAGTATCGGTGCGGTGGCAATGAGTCTTTATTGGCCACTGGCTCTCGGGCTTCTTATTGCACTACCACTGATGCTACTTGGGCATAAATTTGCGCCTGATGCACTCAAGGGTGAAATTAAAATCAATACCCTTCGCGAAGGGACTCAACATGTCTTAGCGCTATCGCTCTTGCTGGTTGCCATACAATACACAATCAATACCGTACTGCTTAAGCAAGGAATCACGCCTTGGCTAATGCGCCCAGACGTAGTCGATGCCTTTTTACCGATTGCGGGTGGCATTGAGCTTAAAGCCATTATCAGCCTCAATTTGTGGGATCAAACCCATCCTGCGGCAGCAGTCATGCTAGCGGCGGTATTACTCACAGGTTTACTCTGCAAGCGGGCATTTTGCGGTTGGGCTTGCCCATTAGGTTTGGCAGGGGAATACCTGTATTCCTTTAGAAAACGCTTTATTAAATCAGAGCTTACACCACCCGCTTGGCTAGATTGGCCACTGCGAATGTTGAAATATCTATTACTCCTAGCACTTTGCTACATAGTCATTGGTATGCCAGCACAATCCATCCCCCATTATCTTGAAGGTAATTATCATAAGATTGCCGACTTGAAGATGGCATTGTTCTTCCTAACACCCAGCCTAATCACGCTACTGGTATTTGCGCTGATCCTCGCTTTAGCGGCATGGCGTCGTCAGGGATTCTGCCGTTACTTGTGTCCCTATGGTGCTATGCTTGGGATCTTAAGCTTTGCAAGCCCATTAAAAATTCGCCGCAATACCCAGCACTGCCTTATCGAAGCAAAAGGGATGAAATGCGACAAGTGCACCCGCGCTTGCCCAGCAAACATCATAGTGCACACTAAAACCACGGTTCGCAGTGACGAGTGCCAAGCCTGCATGCGCTGTGTCGCGGCTTGCCCTAAATCCGCCGCCCTCGGCCTTGGACTGAAATCCGGCCACAGGCTAGGTCATAAGGGATTGCTCGCATTAGTGCTTATCGCATTATTTATCCTACCGCTGGGCGCTTACTTAGCAGGTTTCTGGCATAGCCAAACACCAGACAACATCCGCATGGAATTGATCCAAGTGATTAATAGAATTGGGCACTAGATAATATCCCCAAAGCATACTGCAGATAATGGCTTACATCGCTCTCTGCAGTATTTTTAATATATACGTCATAAAATTGATTACAATCAGGCAACAGCTAGACTTTATCGCAGATAATATTCCTATACGGATATTAGGAAAATGGTTTTATGTTCCCCAACGGAGCTAACCTATGCGACCCGACCGACAGCAATTGATCCATTCGTTATTTGACGAATATATTGAGATGTATGCCTCCCGTGATGACAGGCTAACTCGTCGCTTTAGTGATAACTTTAGCGGCTATGCAGGGAGCAGTGATCAGCTTGTCACCAGCAGAGAAGAATGGGTGCTAATCACTCGTCAGGACTTTGCACAAGTGCCTGAGCGAATCCACATCGAAATGTTAGATCTTTCTTTACAAGACCTTGCCGACAACCTCGTGGTTGTGACTGCCTTTTTTCATATCCACTTACCGATCCCTAATCCTATGCTTTCCCGCGAGACAGCACGGCTAGTGTTGATATTTCACCGAGAAAACAACGACTGGATGATTGTCCACAGCGGCATATCCATCCCCTACGGCTTAGCCCACAAAGGGGAAATTTACCCGATTGCGCGATTAGAGGAACGTAACGTCGAACTTGAATCCATGATCACAGCTCGAACTAGTGAACTGGCAGAAGCCAATAGGCAACTTGAAATACTCAGCAATACCGACGGTTTAACCAATATCGGCAATCGCCGCCTATTTGACATGATGTTACAAACGGAGTGGAGTCGGGGACAAAGGAGCAATTCCTCACTGGCCCTCATCATGCTCGATATTGACCACTTTAAACAATTTAACGATCACTATGGGCACCTCGCCGGAGACGATTGCCTTAAACAATTAGCGAGTACACTGTCCCAGTCCGGTCGCAGAGCGGGCGAATTAGTCGCTCGCTACGGCGGCGAAGAATTTGTCATTCTATTACCAAATGTCGATAATCAAACCGTACTTGAGACAGCACAGCACATCCATCAACTGATCCAAGCCATTGCCATTCCGCATGCAAATACCGACCTTGGGATTGTAACAGTGAGCGCAGGCGTCGCCTATCTGCAACCCTCTAACAAACAAAATGCTTTAGAACTCGTTCGCCAAGCGGACGCCGCCCTCTACCGCGCAAAATCCGCAGGGCGCAATTGCATACGGGTGATGGATGAGGACTAATAATACCCATTACTCAATTTATCCCAACAAAAAGCCCTGCACAGTTTCCTATGCAGGGCTTTTTAAACCGATTGACTCACCTTAAGGGCGTGTCACCTGAATTAACAGGCTGGCATTAACCGCGGTTAAAGCGCTTACGATCGTTTTCAGTCAAGTGTCTCTTACGAACACGAATGTTCTTAGGCGTTACTTCAACTAATTCATCATCATCGATGAACTCAAGCGCTTGCTCAAGTGTCATTGTGATTGGCGTAGTCAACACTTGGGCTTCGTCAGTACCAGAAGCACGCATGTTGGTCAGCTGCTTACCTTTCAAACAGTTAACTGTCAGATCGTTTGAGCGAGCGTGAATACCAACCACTTGGCCTTCGTATACTTCAGCGGCATGGCCGATAAAGAGACGACCGCGATCTTGTAGACCGAACAGTGCGAAGGTCAATGCCTTACCCGTTGCGTTAGAGATCAATACGCCGTTAGCGCGTTGACCGATATCGCCACCTTTATGTGGACCGTAATGGTCGAATGAGTGATAAATTAGACCAGTACCAGAAGTCGCAGTCATAAACTCAGTTTGGAAACCGATTAAACCACGGCTTGGGATGATGAAGTCGATACGTACACGACCTTTACCATCAAGCTGCATGTCTTTCATTTCAGCTTTACGGGTACCTAATTTCTCGATTACTGTGCCTTGATCTTCTTCTTCAACGTCAACAGTCAAGGTTTCAAATGGTTCACACAGTTCACCGTCGATAGTTTTCAGAATAACTTCTGGACGTGATACGGCTAACTCGTAACCTTCACGACGCATGTTTTCAATCAAGATTGATAAATGCAATTCACCACGGCCAGATACACGGAAGCGATCTGGACTTTCTGTTTCTTCAACACGCAGTGCCACGTTGTGGACTAATTCTGTTTGCAGACGCTCCAGAATGTTACGTGAAGTCACATACTTACCTTCTTTACCTGCAAAAGGTGAAGTATTAACTTGGAAAGTCATGGTCAGAGTAGGTTCATCAACAGTCAAAGGTGGCATAGCTTCTACTGCACCAACGGCACAGATAGTGTCAGAAATTTTCAGCTCGCCTAAACCAGTGATAGCAACGATGTCGCCAGCGTTAGCAATTTCAACTTCAGTACGGTCTAGACCCATGTAACCTAATACTTGGCCCATTTTACCGTTACGAGTTTTGCCATCAGCGCCAATAATAGTCACTTGTTGGTTAGTTTTAACGCTACCACGCTTGATGCGGCCGATACCGATAACACCCACGTATGAGTTGTAGTCGATTTGCGAAATTTGCATCTGGAACGCGCCTTCGGCGTCAGCATCTGGGAAAGATACTTTTTCAACGATAGTTTGGAACAGCGGCGTCATATCATCGCTCGCTACATCCGGATCTAAAGTTGCAAAACCGTTTAACGCAGAAGCGTAAACGATCGGGAAATCTAACTGCTCGTCAGTTGCACCTAAGTTATCGAACAGGTCGAATACTTGGTCAATAACCCAATCTGGGCGTGCACCTGGACGGTCAATTTTGTTGATAACAACGATTGGCTTTAAGCCTTGAGCAAACGCTTTCTTCGTTACGAAGCGAGTTTGTGGCATTGGACCGTCAACGGCATCAACTAGCAATAATACTGAGTCAACCATAGACAGAACACGCTCAACCTCACCACCGAAATCGGCGTGGCCTGGGGTATCAACGATGTTAATACGGTAGTCGTTCCACTTGATGGCAGTATTCTTTGCCAGAATCGTGATCCCACGTTCCTTTTCAAGATCGTTGGAGTCCATCACCCGCTCAGTGGCTTCTCCTCGGGTTGCAAGGGTGCCTGACTGTGACAGCAACTTGTCTACCAGGGTCGTTTTGCCATGGTCAACGTGTGCAATAATGGCGATGTTACGTAAATTCTCTAGCACGGATAAACCTCTTACCATCAAACAAAAATAGGGATATTTCAGTAATTCGTTATGGTGATCTAGCTCGATCTACCACAATAAAAAGCGTGCCATTCTACTCCAGAGCGGCCTTGGCGCACAGGATTATTTTTGAACACTTATAAAACAATCCGCCAATCCTTGGGTAATTTCCGCCAATCATCCACTGAGTGAAATCCTCTGTAGCCAGAGTTAACGCTCTGTTTAATTGCCATATTCATAGGAAAAATCCGAGTTAAGCAGCTGAATTTGCTATTTTTCGTATTCAATGTTAGCACTGCTAATGTCGATTTAAGCATCAGCAAAATCGACTTAGACACAGAGAAATTACCACGTGAACACACTGCAATAAATTCTGCGGCACACTTAATCTAACGTTCATGTTGGCGTTTACACCCGATGGCATTAAGACTCACTTCATTGTCACGGGATACCTTTTACGCATCACTGATTTCACTTGGCCTGTGAACAGCAAAGACATTTCGCACATGAGAACGAACTCTTTCCTAATAATATGATAATAAACCACTATTGGATTGATAATGCGTGGCATAGTTGGACAGACTAGCGTGGTTTTATGACAATTATGCGGCGGTTATGCGGTGGTAAATAGTCCCGTGCAGTGCTGCAAGTATGTGCGAGCTTCACAGAGGCGGTACTTACTGAGATAGTGAAAGCCAAAGCATTATTGCCATCTCAGTGCCATATAAGCGGTGCATGTTATCGCTGTGCATCCCAGCTTAAGGTTTGCATGAATCAATTCAGTGCGCACCAAAATGGAGTAATGCACCAAAATGCCACAGACAAAAGCACTATTATGGTGCACACGCGAATCCAATTAAGTGCAGCAAAGATTTTAAACCATGTTAATCAGTAAGTTAAATTATTGGCATGGATATCGCTATATAGCTCGTAAGTTTGGCTCAAGATAAATCACTTGAGTTAAAAGATTATAGAAGGGGCATCCCTTTACCCTACCGGAGGCTTGAGAATGTCAGTTGAATCAGTTTTAAAGCAACTTGAAGAATTAGAAGTTAAGTTCGTTGATTTACGTTTTACCGACACTAAAGGTAAAGAGCAGCACGTATCTATTCCTTCTCATCAGGTAGATGCTGATTTCTTCGAAGACGGCAAAATGTTTGACGGTTCTTCTATCGCAGGTTGGAAGGGCATTAACGAATCAGACATGGTACTGATGCCAGATCCAACGACATTCGTACTGGATCCTTTCACCGAAGAAACCACAGCGCTGATCCGTTGTGACATTCTTGAACCCGGCACTATGACAGGTTACGACCGTGACCCACGTTCAATTGCTAAAAAAGCAGAAGCTTACCTGATCTCTACTGGTATCGCTGATACTGTATTGATTGGACCAGAACCAGAATTCTTCCTATTTGACGATGTCCGTTTCGGTACTGACATGTCAGGTTGTTTCGTTAAGATCGACGCTAAAGAAGCGGCTTGGAACTCAGGCACTAGCTACGAAGGCGGCAACACAGGTCACCGTCCATTTGTTAAAGGTGGTTACTTCCCAGTTGCACCGGTTGACTCATCACAAGACCTACGTAGCGCTATGTGTTTAGTGCTCGAAGAAATGGGCCAAGTGGTTGAAGCGCATCACCACGAAGTGGCGACTGCAGGTCAAAACGAAATCGCCACTCGCTTCAACACCTTGACTAAGAAAGCGGATGAAATCCAAATTCTGAAGTACGTAGTTCACAACATGGCACACGCTTACGGTAAGACTGCGACTTTCATGCCTAAACCCATCGTTGGTGACAACGGTAGCGGCATGCACGTTCACCAATCTCTGGCGAAAGACGGTGTTAACTTGTTCGCTGGCGACAAATACGCAGGTTTAAGTGAAACGGCTCTGTACTACATCGGTGGTATCATCAAGCACGCTCGCGCGCTGAACGCTTTCACTAACCCAAGCACTAACTCTTACAAGCGTTTAGTGCCACACTTTGAAGCACCTGTTATGTTGGCCTACTCTGCCCGTAACCGCTCTGCATCAATCCGTATTCCAGTGGTACCAAGCCCTAAAGGCCGTCGTATCGAAGCACGTTTCCCTGATCCACATGCAAACCCATACTTAGGTTTCGCAGCGCTACTAATGGCGGGTCTTGACGGTATCCAAAACAAGATCCACCCAGGTGAAGCGATGGACAAAGATCTGTACGATCTGCCTCCAGAAGAAGCGGCTGAAATCCCACAAGTGGCAACGTCATTAGAAAACGCCCTTGAAAATCTGCAAGCTGACCATGAGTTCCTGACAAAAGGCGGCGTGTTCAGTGAAGATTTCATCCAATCTTATATCGTACTGAAAACAGCAGAAGCTGAGCGCGTAGCACGTACAACTCACCCACTTGAGTTTGAAATGTACTACAGCCTGTAATGGCTATCGCTATACAACCGGCTCGCTTTATGTAATTGATACAGAAAATATAAAAGCCTCGATAGCAACGCTATCGGGGCTTTTTGTATTTTGAAGGTATATACAACTTTTATTCTGATTCAATCATCGCGTTGTTCTCTAAATAGGCATCATCGCCAACCACTCTTTTATCATTCAGAGAAGGCACGCCAGACACCGCGACAACAGCAACAATAGAGATAGATGGTTAAAAACCGATCTAAACTAAACATGGATGCAGCAGAAAAACCACCTATATAGTCGGAAGTTAACTACCGCGCCATTATTGTTAAGTGTCCACGCTTTATTCAACTAGGCTGGGTATTCTCAGGGGCAAAATCTACCAGTTGGGCAGGTTCGCCTGACTCAAATGACGCAAATGGTACGCCATCTAACACGCGCTCATTTTTAAATACACGGATTTCAGAATCAGGTAACTGCGTCATCAGTAATGACAAGATAATGTGCATCTTATCCAATGGGCAATGAAGACGAATACTTGCACGTAAGCCCATTGTTCGTACATCCGATTGGCAGGCAATAAATGGACGATTCCGCGTTATCTTAATCAAATGGCGATGCCCATTTTTTATAGGACTCTCGTAAGTTGTCTCTACATTTTTAAAACCAGTAAAGAAAAATGCCCCCAGAGCCATTCCACCTACACCAACCAGCGCTGCTGGGCCTAAAAAGGCCACCCCGACAATACAAACCACCACCCCAAACCAAGCCAGCCCCCGCACTACCGCATAGGCTGCATCCGGAATAGCATCATGATAGGTGGTAACTAACCCCTCGGTGGTGAGCCGATAATGGTACTGTTTGTCTGCAAACCAGAGGTAACGAGCAGATAAGCACATAATTAAAGCCATGATGATTAACCCTATACCCAAGCTAGTATCGCCAGATAGCAAATAGCACCCTATAAGTGCTAAGCAACCACACGGGATCAGGAAGGTTAACCAAAATAGACCATAGACAGTCGCCACCCGAATATCCCACTCATAAAGCGTGGGCGCCTCACGCACCCGCTGCTGACGTAGCTTATTGAGCCGGCTTTGCTCCTCTTGGGGTAATTGCAGGTACTCAGTGCGCGGCAGGTCTTCATACCGACTGTCGTCCAACGGTTGTGTCTCTTGCTCTGTCGACGCCAACTGCAGCGGCGCTGCTCTCTTATTCATATAGCTATTCCTTTGCTGTGCCCACGGACTGCACGGTCATCGTTAACCTATCCACACAGCTCGTACTTAATGTCTTCTCACTCTTGACGATCTTGCCGCTATAAGGCCTGTTAGCATCTTGGTGGCAAAGCTGCCACTGATGACACCGAATCTCACGCCAATAACAGGCGCGAAAGAAAGCGTTAGACGGCATGGGTATTCTCAGGGGCGAAATCTACCAGCTGGGCAGGTTCGCCTGACTCAAATGACGCAAATGGTACGCCATCTAACACGCGCTCATTTTTAAATACACGGATTTCAGAATCAGGTAACTGCGTCATCAGCAATGACAAGATAATGTGCATCTTATCCAATGGGCAATGAAGACGGATACTTGCACGTAAGCCCATTGTTCGTACATCCGATTGGCAGGCAATAAATGGACGATTCCGCGTTACCTTAATCAAATGACGATGCCCATTTTTTATAGGACTCTCATAAGTTGTCTCTATATTTTTAAAACCTGTGAAGAAAAATGCCATCACGGCAAAACCACCCGCGCCGACTAAGACGGCCGGGCCTAAAAAGGCCACCCCGACAATACAAACCACCACCCCAAACCAAGCCAGCCCCCGCACTACCGCGTAGGCTGCATCCGGAATCGCATCATGATAAGTGGTGACCAGCCCCTCTGTGGTGAGCCGATAGTGGTACTGTTTGTCGGCCAACCAGAGATAGCGCATAAATGGCCCAAAAATCATCACTATGATGAGAAAATAATACCATTGTTCAAATCCATACCAGCGTGTCACCAACCCAACTAGAGCCGTAATCCCGCACGGAATAAGGACCATGATCCACCCCATGCCATACACAGTCGCCACCTGAATATCCCACTCATAAAGCGTGGGCGCCTCCCGCACCCGCTGCTGACGCAACTGATAGAGCCGGTCTTGCTCCTCTTTGGGTAATTGCAGGAACTCACTGCGCGGCAGGTCTTCATACCGGCTGTCGTCCAATGGGGGGGGCGCTTGTTCTGTTGACGCCGACGGCTGCACCGTTGCTTTCTTATTCATTTAGTTATCCCTTTGCTGTGCCCACCGACTGCACGGTCATCGTTAACCTACCCACACAGCTCGTACTTAATGTCTTCTCACCCTTGACGACCTCGCCGCTAAAGGTCTGTTAGCCTGCATCCAGATAATGGTCGTAATTAGCGCCAGTAACAGGCGCGAGAAAAAACGTTAACTGGGCAGGGGATTCTCAGGGGCAAAATCTGACAATTGGACTGGTTCGCCGTCACGGGTGCCAACTTTAGAGAGGCCAACTATTCGTTCATTTTTCAATAAAAAGAGTTCCGACCCCGGTAATTGCTTCATCAGTAGCGACAACACTTTATGCATATCTTCGGGATGACAATAACAGTCGAGATTTGAATAATATCCGAAATAAAACCTGTCTGTATCACACGATATATATGGCCTCTTGTGGGTCACTTTTATCATATGGGGGTGTCCACGCTTGATAGCACTTATTGAGGTGGTTTCTACATTTTTAAAACCAGTAAAGAAAAATGCCCCCAGAGCCATTCCACCTGCACCAACCAGCGCTGCCGGGCCTAAAAAGGCCACCCCGACAATACAAACCACTACCCCAAACCAAGCCAGCCCCCGCACTACCGCGTAGGCGGCATCCGGAATCGCATCATGATAGGTGGTAACTAAACCCTCGGTGGTGAGTCGATAATGGTACTGTTTGTCGGCCAACCAGAGGTAGCGGATAAATGGCGCAAAAATCAATGCCATGAAAAAAAAACCATACCATTGGTCAGACTCATACCAGTGTGCCACCAAGCCAATCAGCACCATTATACCGCAGGGAATAATGACAACGAGCCACCCCATGGCATACACGGTCGCTACCTTAATATCCCACTCATAGAGGGTGGGCGCCTCACGCACCCGCTGCTGACGTAGCTTATTGAGCCGGTCTTGCTCCTCTTGGGGTAATTGCAGGAACTCACTGCGTGGCAAATCTTCATACCGGCTGTCGTTCAACGGTTGTGTGTCATGCTCTGTCGACGCCGACTGCTGCGGCGCTGATCTCTTATTCATATAGCTATTCCTTTGCTGTGCCCACGGTACTGCATGGTCATCGTTAACCTACCCACACGGCTCGTACTTAATGTCTTCTCGCTCTTGACGACCTCGCCGCTAAAGGTCTGTTAGCCTATATCCAGATAATGGCCGTAATTGGCGTCACCCTAGCACAAACAGACCTGTCAGCATCTTGGTGGTAAAACTGCCACTGATGGACACCGAATCTCGCGCCAATAACAGGCGCGAGAAAAAACGTTAACTGGGCAGGGTATTGTCAGGGGTAAAATCTGATAGTTGGGCTAGTTTGCCGTCACGGGTGCCAACTTTAGAGAGGCCAACTATTCGTTCATTTTTCAATAAAAAGAGTTCCGACCCCGGTAATTGCTTCATCAGTAGCGACAACACTTTATGCATATCTTCGGGATGGCAATAACAGTCGAGATTTGAATAATATCCGAAATAAAACCTGTCTGTATCACACGATATATATGGCCTCTTGTGGGTCACTTTTATCATATGGGGGTGTCCACGCTTGATAGCACTTATTGAGGTGGT
>NZ_JAKKSC010000016.1:0-115205 GCF_025653705.1 Shewanella sp. SM87 | reverse complement strand
GGTATGTACTTCCTGAGTCGAATCCTGTGTACGACGTGAAAGCACTCGAACTTCATCGGCAACGACCGCAAAACCACGGCCTTGCTCGCCAGCACGAGCCGCTTCAATGGCTGCGTTAAGCGCCAACAGGTTAGTTTGCTCAGCAATCCCTTGAATTGTCGCCAGAATACTCGAGATAGACTTAGCGTGACGACTTAAATCGCCAATGACATCCGTTGCTTGAGTCACTTCATCTGCGAGTGAATTAATCGAGTTACGAGTTTTATTCACTAACTCTTTGCCCTGTAAACTGCTCGCTGCAGACTGTTGAGCCGCTGTTGCCGTGTTCTCAGCATTGGCTGCGATCTCATTAGTCGCACTCGCCATTTCAGTTACCGCAGTCGCGACCATAGCGACTTCTTGCTGTTGACGTTGTAACTCGGCAACAGAAGTTTGCGTGGTGGCAAGACTACGTTCAGCATCGGCATCTAACTCATTCGCTAATTGGCGAATATGGCTGATCAGCTGATGTTGACTGCCCACAAAGCGGTTAAAGCTGTCAGCAAGCACGCCCACTTCATCTTGAGTGTCGACTGAAATACGTTGAGTTAAATCACCATTACCATCGGCAATACGCGCAAGGGCTTGCGATACTCGACTCAGAGGACCCAGTAACATGCCAACTAACCAAGAAATGGCTAACACACTTAAGATCAACACGAGTGCAGAAAGCCCAAACTGAGTGAGTAACAAGCTCGACAGTGGCGACTCTAGCGTTTCCTTATCAAGCACTAACACTAATTCCCAATCTGTATTAGGGATATCAACGCTCCAGACTAATTTGTCACGTCCTTCATTTTCAAAATACATAGGCAACAGAGTGCCCGCTGCACGACTCTGTTCTGGTAAGTTGCGATTAAGCTCGTTGTCGATTTCACCTATAGGTTTCATCGTCTTAGCTTGATCTCTATAAGCGATCACAGTGCCGTCTTTGTGCATCATGATGGCATAACCGTTTGCCGGTAACTTCATCCGATTAACACCGTCAACTAGGCTTGCGATAGATAAGTCACCACCCACAACACCTTGTGCGGTAGGCTGTGCCATAGTCACAACCAGAATGTTATAGGCAACATCCACGTAAGGTTTTGTCAAAATAAGACCGCGCTCACTGATGGCTTGTTGATACCAAGGGCGGCTGCGAGGATCATAGCCCGTACGATCAATACTCGGATCAGAATCCAACATTTGCCCTGCTTGAGAGCCAAAATAGGTCAGCTGAAAACGGCCCGATGCCTGTGCTTGTTGAAGTGTATTGAGGCTGTCACCTTCAACTTTGTTCGCCAGGGCTCCCATAATATCTTGGCGGCCAGCCAACCATTCTTGGATCCGCTCAGCCTGCTGTTCACCTAAGCGCTGCACTTGTTCTAGGCTGTTTTGTAACAGCTGGGATTTTTGGCTGGAATAACTTTGCCATGACAACAAACCAATCACGAGTGAAAGGGCTGCCACGACAGAGAACAGAATTTTTTGCTTGAGCGAATATGAGTTCATGTTGGCGTCTAATTAATTAACAAAGCAGTGAAACAAGAGGGTGTTTGAGCGGGTCGAACGAACATTTACAACCAATATAATAAGGCGGCTAACTGAGTTAAAACTGCAGTTAAATTTGAGCTGAATTTTCTCATATTCTGTACAGTTAGCAAAGAAATTGCTCAGATTTACATCAAAAAGATTTTAGCAAACACATATAATTAACCAACCGTTATTCGAGCAACAACATATAGATAGGCATGCGATCACATATCAAAGTAATGCGCAACACCAAAATGGCCTCCGGAGTAAAATAAAGTAAATTAATCAAGATTAACGTGACCTAGACGCACTCGCTATTGCACACTAAATGTCCACTGCCTATCGAGGAGTTCTTATGATTTTTCAACAGTTCCAACAGAGCCCACTGCAGACCCGAATTTCTGGCCCACGGGCTTGGTTAGCGATGGCAATTAGCATTAGTCTAATTTGTTTATCACTATTTTTATTGCCCTTCGTGCTCTTATTTGGCGCGATTGCGCTCGGTTGTTTAGTCCTATTTAGCCGCTTTTATATGGCACATCAGTTGGCTAAGTTTAATCAGGCTCAGGCAAGCGCAACGCAACATGCCCACGCGACAGAGGAGCCGCAGAGTCAGGTTTATGGATCTGACACTATTGTTAGGGAATCTAATGCGGCACGCCATCAAGGGCGCACTTTTGAGCATAAAGAGGATGAACACTAGTTCAATCGAAGCAAAACTGCACTTAAGCGAGTAAGGTCTGCGCGCGTTTAAGGCTATGAATTTCGGCGGGATCTTGGGTTACCTCAAGCACATTTTCAATCTGTAATACCAGTGAACGCCACAGAGGCTCGATAATATCCGCCTCTTTTTTATTGGCATTTTGCCGTGCCAGCTTAAGCAAAGCAGCAGCTCCAACGACATCAATTCGTCCTAAGATACCGTCGGCCAGTGCCATACTCAGCTCAATCATCGCAGGCACACTGTGGCTATGTTTTATCACTTGGCGCAAATAATCCTCAGCTTGAGTCAAATCACTGCCAAAGGCATTGTCATCATTGAGCATATGTTGCGCCCGCGTGAGCATAGCATCGAGTTGTCCTTGCTCGGCAGCTTCGGCCATCCAATGCTCACTGGCAATCATATCTCGAGTACAACCATCTCCATTGGCAAGCATTAATGCTAAATGATACTGGGCATGGGGATAACCTGCTTGCGCGGCTTTGCTTATAAAATGATAGGCTTGAGTTAAGTTCTTTTGCTGGTAATGCAACACTCCTAAATTCGCCATCGCTTCAGTTTGCTCGCCATCTGCCGCACCTTGTAAATATTGCTGTGCTAACTTGCTGTCGGGTTGAAACGACTCACTGCCTACAAGATAAAAATATCCCAACAACGCCATCGCATTGACCACACCTGCTGCTGCTGCAGTGGCAATGATCTGTTCACCTTTAGCCACTTCTGGCGCGCCTTGATAACCGTGGATCAGTGCTACGCCATGCTCATGTAAGGCTTCCATGTGCTTAGGTGCCGCAAGGGAAAACCAATAGGCCGCTCGGGCAAAACTGTCAGCAGCGCTAATGTGAGAAATGGTATTTAGAGGTGAAACTATGGATAAATCTTGGCTTGATATAGCTTCGGCTTCAGCCACAAGTTCTTGCTCTTTGAGCAGTTCTTGTTCTTTCAGTATCAAAGCCTTGGTCTTAAACGATATCCCCACCAAATACTGCGCTTGCGGGTCATCTTCCATCACCGCGCGGTAGCATAAGTCCCTCACCGTCATTGCGTCAGTCGCTTCATAACAGTAGTCAGGGGCAACTCGACCTTTAACCTTAGGATACAAGTGCTCGACTAAAGTCAGGACATCTTTAATGGATTTTTGCGCTAGCGCGAGTAATTGTTCTTGGGTGAGATGGTATTTCTCAGGATGAGCGCCGCGGTTACCGTCGGCACGCAATCGATGCAGGGCACGAGTGGTCTTCACATCAATCACGCGCCGCTGATTTAGCTGTTCGATCCTATCGTATAAATTCGGACTCGAAAACGCGATTTGCTTATCTTGCCCCAGTAACTCTGTAAGTTTATGGGTAAAACTGCGAATGTGTAGCAGCGACTGTGTCGGTACATCCTGCACATAGCTTTTAGCCTTGAGGTAATCATCACTCAAGGAGACCGAAAAATCGTGGATAAACTCACTATCCTTAATGACTGTTTTCGTCCCCATGAGTGATTCCCTGCAGGCTGAATTGATGTTGCACTATTCGACGCTTGGTTTTTTCGACACCATATATAAGCGGAACAAAGCGACGTTAACGAATAATCCAATAAAAGACATAAAAGTATCCGCTAACATTTGCACAGGTAATCCGCCCATGGACGCTAACCCAGAAAGCTGGCTACCTATGACTGAGAGTGGTAAATATAACATCAATAATGCAATGGTTTTCAGTACGATAGGGCCACTAAAACTAAAACTACCCTTAATCGCTTCTAGCGGTGTTAAGCGCTCAACCACAACCATAAAGTTCACATAGGCTAAACGCGCAAAGAGATAGAAGCTAATTACCAATCCTACCAGCCACACAGGACCGAAGGCGGCAAACAGCATCACTGGTGCTAAAATCGCTAGACCAGAAAACACCCCAGCCAATAATAATGGTGGAACAAAAGGTAAACTCGCCTTCAACACCACTCCCGCTGAAGGACTATGCCCTTGTGAGCGCAGTTCTAAAAACAGAGTCAAAGCGGCAATTAATACCGAAAAAGTAAGTAGTAACAGCATCATGGCGATCATATGCGGCGTGCCAAACTGTGGGTTTTCTAGATCAACTTTACTCATCTCTATACCAAGCCATAACTGGATCCCCACTTGGATCAAGAGTAATGGGATCGTCAGCATAGCGAGTTGCGCCAGATGATTACGGAAGAAGTTATAGGCTTCTGACAAAATTGCGGATAGTGACATGCGACTTTCCAAATAATTGAAATGAATTAACACTTAGAATTGCCGCTAAGGATACCGAAAATCCCTTGGCAATGCACAGTAGAAATCACCAGTGTGAACCGTAAATCACAGAAAACTACTGCAACAAAAGTGACAAACCCGCTAAACTGTCCAGCGAACTCGTGCGCAAACCATCAAAGGACGCTTCCATATGAAACACACTCTGACCTTCTCTATCCTCCTCAGCACTTGTATTTTAGCGGCGCCCGCCAGTGCAGGCTGGTTAGATAACTTGGCAGGAACTCAAGCCAAAACTGAAAAAGCGACCACTACAGCAGCGGCTACTCAGTCGAATGATTTAGTTGGTAGCGTCATGTCACAATTGGGTTTAAACCAAACTCAAGCCGAAGGTGGCTTAGGCAGTTTATTAGGCTTAGCGCAATCAAGCCTAGGAACAACCGACTACTCAAAACTGGCTGCCAGCATTCCTAATGCCGATAGTTTGCTCGCCGCTGCGCCTAAATTGGACTCAAAATCGGGTGTTTCTGGCTTATTATCCAAAGCGGGTGATTTAGGTTCATCACTGCAAGGCAGTGCTATGGTATTAGACGCCTTTGAAAAATTGGGTATTTCTAAAGATCTAGCAATGCCAATGATCAACATAGCTAAGTCTTACTTAGATACCAATGGCACTGAAGGCACCTCAGACTTACTGGTGAAAGGCCTGAACTCGCTACTGTAATTCAGTCTTACCTCACCCTAAGCAATACAAGGTTTAGGGTGAACTTTCACTTCCCAATCGACTCTACTTTATATTCCCTCCAGCATGAGAACCGCCAAATATGATTGCGAAATTAAGACGATTTTTTGAAGCTCATACTCAAGCAGTCTCCCCTGAAGACAAGGCACATCAACTTAAACTGGCCGCAGCGAGTATGTTACTTGAAGTCGTGTTTGCCGATGAGACCTTAACGGCAGAGGAAGAAGCCTTATTACCTAAGCTGCTAACCGATACCTTATCAATGTCAGAAGTAGACGCTAAGATACTGATTGATGAAGCTAAAAGCGTACAAGGCAGCGCGACCTCACTCTTTGAATTCACCTCAGCCATTAACGCTGAATTTAGCCTAGCGCAAAAGCAGCAATTGTTGCTCGCAATGTGGCAACTGGCCTACGCCGATGGCCAGCTATCCCAATATGAAGACCAGATCATTCGACGCACCGCCGATTTGTTGCACCTCAAACACAGCGAGTTGATCCAAATGCGTAATCTTGCCATAGCTGCAACCCAACAAACTGGCTAGCCACATCCACTATTCAATCAAAGTGCAAATCAACAAAAGCCCATAAAAAAGCGTGAATGCGAAACACCCGTTCCCCATTCACGCGATTGCTTTCTTAAGACTAAATTGATATCGCTCTTTGGCTAAAAATATTTTTACTGCCGCCCTACTCACCAAAACACTAAGCTAAACAAGCTCCTAAGCTAACGCTTTACCGATTTCATATCCCGAACCGTGTAATTCAGTCAACTTAGTCCTTAGCCCGCCCATCTCCATCTTCAATCCTTTCTTAGTCGCTAATTGAGATAACCAACTGGTTTTTTCATCATCCTCAATCGTATCCCACTCATCTAGAACTTTGTAAGATAAGCATAATAACGCAGCAAGTTTTGAAAATGGGTTTGAATCCTTAGGGTGGTCTTGATACAAAATGCCTTGCACTAACGCTGGTGTAAACTTCCAATTTTTCGCTAGTAATGCGCCAATATCAGGGGAATCATATCCAAGTAACTCGCGCTCAAACTGATGCTTATCTTTACCCTGCGCCACAGCTTCGGCAATTTTCGCCGCATCTTCAGGCGATACTGCCGCAATCAATAGATCGCCAATACGATGTAAGATACCGCAAGTAAAAGCCTCTTCTGGGACTGCGCCACAACGCTTTGCCATTTCTTGGCTATAAAGAGCAATCTCAAAGGTTTGCCCCCAAAACTGGGCTAAATCTATTCCTTCACACTTAGGGACGGCACCAATCACCGCCGATGCTAGCACTAAGGTTCGTAGGGTTTGCATCCCAAGACGCACAACAGCTTCATCGATAGTGCCAACCTCTCGACTGCGTCCATAGTGGGCACAGTTAGCAAGGCGTAACACCCTAGCGCTAATTAAGGGATCGTGTGAAACTTTAGTGGCAATGCTTTTTACTGTCGCATTGTCATCATTGACCGCATCTAACAATTCACTGATCGCCTTAGGTAACCTAGGTAACTCATCGACACGATTGAGCAACGCAGCTGAATCCATATTTATTCTCCTTCCGTATGAATGATCAAAATATAGAACACAAGTTATCGCCTCGCTCACCGAGATACATTAAATATCAGTAATGTGCAGTCCTTCGGCAACAAAGCTTGGCGGCCATCAGACTTAAGGTTTACCTCTTTATTTCATTCAATTTAATCGCACTCAATCATATCCAGTTTCGAAATCCACTAAGCCACACAAAAAAGCCCCAAACTCTTATGACAATAAAGAGTTCGGGGCTTTTTTAATTAACCCATCATGTTGATTTAGCCCCAGAGGGTGCGAATATTACTCAGGTAACGCCAAACTTTGTTTGCGACTAATATGGGTCTTTTGCCACCACAAAAATGGCGCGACCACTAAGATCAACACAAGCACGTAGGACATACTTGCACCTAGGGCAAAACCTAATACTAAGCAAAACGCACAACCCAGCGCCACCAGCGGCCAATTGTGCCGTGGTAATAACTTAGCGGCAGCGAGCATAGCCATCAAATAGATCACCACAAATACGCCGTTGCTCCATGCAATAAGGTGCTCTAACTCTTGCCCGGTAAAATAAGTCAGTACGATAACGCTTGCCATCACAGATAACAGCGCAGCAAGTGCTCGAATAGGTACACCATGAGCATTCTTAACGGCAAAGAAGCGCGGTAAAATGCCTTCACAACTAAAACTCCAGACCAGACGTGCCGCACTGGCCGCATACACGTTAACGGTTGCCAATCCACTTGCGATACCTAACACACCGATCACTTGTGCGCCGTAACCACCGAGCAGTTGGTCAAACACGCCGATCATGGCGACACTTTTATCTGTCGGCACTAATAGCAGTAAAAGTGTACAAGCCACATAAATCACGCCCACCAGCACTGTGCCCATCATCATAGCGGGGATCATATCCTGCTGCGGACGACGAAAATCATCGGCAAGATGGGTCATAGCTTCTATACCCAAGAAACTCCAAAAAGCGATGCCAGCGGCAATCATCACGGTCGGCATTTCAGGCATACCATGGCTAGCAAGTGTCGTGAGATGACCTTGCTGAAAACTACTCGCACCAAACAAGACCACAACAACGGCGACAATGCAAAGTGTCAGGCCAAATTGCAGCTTAGCCGACACTTGGATGCCTCTTAAATTAATCAGAAACAAGCCAAAAATCACGAGTATTTCAACACCAACCTTGGACCAACCCGATATCGGTATTAAGGCATTCACAAACTGAAAGGTCATCAAAATCGCGGCCGGCGCCCCCATGGGCACAACCAGTAAAAAGATCAGTCCAATTGTTCGACCAGCAGTGCGACCAAAGGCTTTTTCGACAAAGTAAGCGGGGCCTGCGGCATGGGGAAATACACTCGCTAAACGACCAAAGACCAGTGCCACAGGAATAATGGCCAAGGTCAACAAGATCCATGCGACTAAGGCGCCAGAATGCGCTTTTTCAATAGTCATCTGAGGCAAAATAAATACCCCTGTACCGAGCAAAGTGGTCGCCATTAAACCCGCACCTTGCCAACGACCTATAGTTCCGCTATTTGAATTCATCTGTTAATATTCTGTGGTTTTTGAGCTGTCAGTATAATGAGATTTCGCCCTACAATCTGCCGTTAATTTCAGTGTTCTCCACGTCCAATACCGGCAAAATCGCGGCAAATAACGTTATTTCCATCAAAATGACGGCCAGCTTAAATTTTGGTAAAATTTTAAGCAAAAATACTCAGCAAATTCTGTGGTTATTCAAACCAATGGCAAAATAACACACAGATTCAATATAGCCATTTTCACAGGAGTCACCCTTGGATAAATTCGATACGGCCATCATTCATAGTTTGCGTCAGGATGCGCGCCAGAGCGTGTCGAATATCGCTGAACAGGTCAATCTATCCCGTAGTGCGGTTGCCGAGCGCATAAAAAAGCTCGAACAAACTGGAGTGATCCGTGGCTATCAAGTGCTCTTGAGTGAGTCGCAAAAAGAAGGAGTATCGGCTTATTTCGAAATCCAGCATCAATGTCCACGTTGCGCCGACGTGGTACACGTATTCCAAGCGATTCCCGAAGTAATTACCTGCCGTGGTATTTCTGGTGATATGGATTTACTCGTGTACGTGCATGCGCCCTCGATGCGCCGCCTGCATGAGATCCGTGAGTATATCGACACTCACACTGACATCATCAAGATCAAAACCCATGTGGTAATGAGTGAATGGATTAATAACCTCGGCGAGTAAATCGTGCCTCCCTAAAACAAGAAACGCCACCCTTAGGAATAAGGTGGCGAGGCCCGTTTGGAGGCAGGGCAAAATATTGAAGTGTAAAATATGGCATCCTTGCCCAGCGACCTCCCTGTTACACAACCAACCGCGGCTAGACTTAACCCTTGAGAGCTCAGCCAGCGCCGCAAGGGCCTCATCTACAATGTTTTCCTTTGACATTGTTTCCGCGATCCGTCGATTCCATTGATTATTATGATTTTTTCGTCATTAATTAACGGTACGCCTTAAGCAATCGTCATTTGTCCTGTATAGAGTATGAAGTTACGTAGCAGTAATACCCCGATCAAGCTCAAGCAAGCCGTCCCCGCCACATAGGCCCATTTCCGTTTAGATGTCGCCGTCATAAACAGATTCATCGCCAATGGTCCAGACAAACCGAGTCCAATAATACCAAGCCAGAAAATCCATCCCCAGAAGCCATACCCTAAGGCATTAAAGGCGGCTATTTTACTCTGCCCACCTGTTAGCACTAAGCCCATAAAGAAGGTAAAAATCAGCACGATTTCAACTAAAATCAGTGGGATTTCAACCTTGTGGATAAAGTGCACCTCTTTGTCATTAGGTTTGCCATTCATCAACACGCCACCGAGTAAAGATGATGCCGCACCGGAAGACAAACCAGATGCCAAAAACAGCAGAGGTAACACAGGATTTTTAAGCATGGGATAGCCTGGCAAGGCCGAGAGCAGGAAGCCTGTATACGCGCCCAATGCCAAGGATAGAATCACGAGCAATCCTGTAATTGTCGCTTCAAATCGAGCCAATAATGCGGTCAACTTAAGCACAATAGGAAAGCGTGTTTCACACCAAGCATCAACAGGTTTACGGAAGGTTAAACCAATCCACATAAACATGAATACTTGGTAAATCAGCAGAATAAGCACGCCCATCGACATGACAGATTTAGGGTTGTAGAACACCAAAATCTTCCAAAAATCGAGAGGTTTAGTTAAGTCTGCGACCAATATCCCTAACCCGGCCATCACAGCTACAGGCGCGACAATACAAGCGGCTCGCACAAAACCAGACTGATAGGCGTTTTGCTTCAAAACAAAATGTTTCAACAGTACGGCGAAGAACATGGCTCCCGCAGATACACCTGCTAAAAACAGGTAAATTGCAATCGGCCAATGCCACACTAAGGTATCAAAATGTAGGGCACTCATAGTATCACCTCCCCTGATTTTGCAACGATACGGAACAATTTAGGTCTCGTTCCAAGATCAACCTTAGTGCGCTGGGTTGGATTAGACCGCAGAACTTGAACAACCTCAGAAGTCGGATCTTTTAAATTACCGAACACGAGTGCCTTTGTTGGACAAGCAGCAACACAGGCAGGTTGTTTACCTTGAGCTAGGTTAGTTTCTCGGCAGAAATCACACTTATCCGCCGCATGGGTGACAGGATTAATAAAACGGACTTGATAAGGACAAGCTGCAATACAGTATTGGCAACCTACGCATTTCCATGCATCGACAGAAACGATACCCGTTTCTTTATCAATAAATGCAGCTCCAGTTGGACATACATTTACACAGGGCGCGTCTTCACAATGCTGACAAGACTTGCGACTAAAGTGATAAAACTGATTAGGGTATTCGCCAAAGGGACCCGCTTGCTTAATTTGAAGCCTAGACACACCTTCGGGTACATTATTCACTTCACGACAAGCCACCTCACACGCTTGGCAACCTATACACTTAGTTTCATCATGAATAAGTGCATATTTGACATCAGGTTCTGCTTTAACGCTATCCGATGCATTCACTGTAGCGAGTAATGATGCACCTGTAGCGCCGGCAAATAAGGCACAGGTGCCTTTTAGAAATCTTCTTTTTGAATTTTCCATAACCTTACTCCTGCTTGCCAGTGTGGCAACTGCTACATAGCTCACTGCGAACCTTCGGCGTCATATCCGCCATTGGATCCGTTGGGCTATGTAATTTATGGCAGGCGGCACAAGGCACTTTTTGAGCATGTACGTTATGCGTCCAATCTGCTCCACTGAGTTTTTTCTTGGTATGACACTTCTGACACACTCTCAGCTGAACCGTCAGATCCGACGATTCCTCCATACCAAAGACCACCATATCATTCGGTTTTTTAGGGTGATCGCCCTTTTCTCCATGACAGGAAGAACAGCTCATTTTCATCGCATCTTGACCATGATGCCCTAACATTTGACCATTACGCTTGTGACACTTCATACAAGCATCACTGTTAATTTGATTGGCTGGCTCAGCACTCATTGCAGAAAAGCTTAAAAGCAACGCAGCAGCACCTAAGCGTAACGACCACAGCCATTGTCTTTTGGACATAGGAAGTCCTCACATTTATCCGTAGGAAGGTAAAGAAGGGGTCGAGTTCGGATAATTCCGAACCCGACGGTCAAGATCACACAGCCAAGGCTTGCTTAAGACTCTGAGTATCCCACTGCTTATGCTGGTTCATTTCAATGAAACTGATATTGAATTTGCTAAACAGTTTTTTCAGTGGTGAGTTAGTTTCTTTGCCAAAGTCACTGATAACCATTTTCACTTCAGATGAATCATGGTCGATCAATACATAATCGAGTCGGCATTCATGATTTAATTCCGTATCATGTTTGTCCATCTCAAATACAGTGTCTAATGGCACGTTACAACAAACATCGTATTTACCTTCAACGACTGTTTTTAATGATTTAAAAAAATTGAAGCTTTGTTTATCAAACAATACTGGTTTAAGTTTCATCTCATGATGTGCGGCTTCATCAGGACCTGCTTTAAAAAACTTAATGCAAGTCATGACAAACATCACAAACACGAATGGTACTGCTACGAATAGTACGAAGTACATAAACGCATAGCTGAGAATGACTGAAGTATTCATACACGCCTCCAAAAACTAATTTATTTTTTGTTATCTCCTTTAAAGCAACTTTAGTATTATTTGAAAACACTTATCTTTTCTTGACACATGTCACACTTGCAAATAACAACTTAAATATAAACAATGATTTACATGGCTCGTCACATTGCAAAATTATGTAAATCTTAAATACAAATATTGATACTTGATAATTCAGTATTTGCATTTTAAATATGCAAATATCAGTTTTTGAAATTTTAAATTTTAAATTTTATGAAAAACCATTTTAAATATTAAAAATAAAACAAAAAACCTTTGATACACATAGATAAAATCTAGATCCAAAACTTGGGATTAGTTTCACATTAAAATTATTAATTAGCACCATAATTAGGCGTTGATTTAAGTATTTGCTCAATATTAAGGAATATAAAAAATGCACATTAGTAACATGGATGGCCTCGATATTCTGAGTTTAAAAATACTTGTTTCATTATATGAGAACAAGTCAGCAACCTATGTATCGAAAGCGCTAGACATTCCAGCTCCTAAAATCAGCCGTAGCCTTAAAAATCTACGGGAAATTTTTGGTGATGAGTTATTTATCCGTCGTAAATATGGCTTATTCCCAAATGAGTTTGCTACTCATTTATATCCAATTGCAAAAGAAGCAATTGAGTGTACTGATAAGTTTCAAAAAGCCAGAATAGCAAACACTCGCCAAGTTAAGACGCATGTCGAAATAGCAGCGCCAGGATTAATTGCCTACACCTTCCCTAAGGCCTTGATGCAGGCTATTAAAGAAGAGCAAAAACCCATGCACATTAATATAAACCCTTGGTCTATGCATACGACTCAAGACATTATTAATGGTGATACAACCCTAGGTATTTGTTGCAATAAAAGTGCTGCCGATGTTGCCGCCTTCGGCGATAAACTGCTAACAACTGAATTGCAACGTATGGACAAACTCTACCTGATTGCTAGCAGGCATCATCCTATTTTTAAACGGGAAATCACCCTAGAGACGATTGCGGAATACCCCTATGTCAATACGGATCTTGGTAATCCCAGCACCAAATTGAGTCCATACCAAGAGTTTTGCATAACGAATGGCATTAAACTCAATACTGAAATTACCATTACCAGTATTTCAAGTTTGTTTGAATATCTAGGCGAAAGTAATGCAGTCTCCCTATTGCCTTATCGGATAGTTTACGAAATGGTGAGTGATATTCCTGAGCTGCATACGTGTCAACTATCGCAGTATGAAGCAGAACGTTTATATGCAGATACAGAAACCCCAACGATTTTCTTAGTGCAAAAAAATCAGCCTAATGCAATCAATGAGGACTTGAAATGGTTAAGCGGAGAGATTAAAAAAATCGTCGATCGTATTATCTAGCCAAGCAATAGCTCAACATATCCAAACAATAAACCACCGATACACGAGGTGACAGGCATCCTCTGCCTTAGCTTAGGCTCCACCTCAGCCCCCATGCGATCCACTCGAGAATTGTTAAACCAAGCATACATCTTGGAGCATAAACACGTTACACTAAGCCCATCTTTATCCTAATAGATTCAGCTATGCGGACCGAAAATACAGCCACTCTTAATCTTATTTGGGGCGCCCTTATTCTTGAGGAGTTAGCACGTCTTGGCGTGCAACATGTGTGTATGGCGCCGGGCTCGCGCTCAACACCGTTAACCCTCGCCGCCGCCCAGCAAACTAAACTCCAGCGTCACTTACATTTCGACGAGCGTGGGCTCGGCTTTATGGCCTTAGGTCTAGCCAAAGCCAGCCGCGCACCGGTCGCCATCATTACGACCTCAGGCACAGCAGTCGCCAACTTGTACCCTGCCATTGTGGAGGCGTGGCTGACCCATGTACCTTTAATCGTCTTAAGTGGCGATCGTCCGCCAGAATTACTCGGCTGCGGTGCCAATCAAGCCATAGTCCAACCGGGAATTTTTGCGAATTACGCCACTCAAGTGAATTTGCCAACACCGGATACACATATCGCACCGCAGGCGTTGCTTACCACAGTGGATGAAGCAGTGGCGAATCAAACTCGTCCAGTGCACATCAACTGCATGTACCGTGAGCCCTTGTATCCGAGTGAACTCAGTGGCGCGATTCTCGATGCCGAATCACCCTACCTCAAACCATTGCAAACTTGGCTGCAGCTCGCACGCCCGTATACCCAATACGGTAAGAGCAAACAGGTGAGCAGCCCAAGTGACGATGCCATTATGCGGTTCGTCCACGGTAAAGGGGTGATCGTTGTCGGCACTCTCACGCCTGAACAAGATCCACAGCAACTAATTGCCCTATCGCAAAAAATCGGCTGGCCATTACTTACTGATGCCCAGTCGCAACTGCGTCAGCATCCCGCGGCGATAGGTAATATTGATCAACTGCTGCAACATCCAAGGGCGCGTAATCTATTGCAGGAAGCGGATCGTGTACTCGTATTCGGCGGCCGTTTATTATCAAAACGCTTGATAGGTTATCTCGCCGAGCAAAATTGGCACAGCTATTGGCAGGTTTTACCAGAACAAGACAGGCTTGACCCTAGTCACAATGCTAAACACATTTGGCACGCGAATGCACAGCAGTTTGCGGCCTTAAATTGGTATCGCTCATCCTCTGCAAACTGGGCGAATACTCTAATCACCTATAACGATGAATTGCATAACTTATTTGTGCGCAATATCGACCAAGGGGAATTTGGTGAAGCACAAGTTGTGCGTGCCATCGCCAATACTCGTCCGCTAGAACAGCAGCTTTTTATCGGCAATAGCCTGCCTGTACGCTTGTACGACATGTATGCCCCTGTCAGTTGTTGTACGGCAACCACTTATACTAATCGTGGCGCATCGGGTATTGACGGATTACTCGCCACCGCCTGCGGTATTGCGGCCCATGAAGGCAAACCCACGAGTTTAATCATCGGTGATTTATCACAACTGCACGATCTTAACTCGCTGGCCATCGCTAAAGGCTTAACCAGTCCTCTGGTGATCGTGATCCTCAATAACGATGGCGGTAACATCTTTAACTTATTGCCCGTTCCCAATGAACAGGTCCGTAGCGATTATTATCGACTCAGCCACGGTTTAGAATTTGGCTACGCCGCAGCTATGTTTAATTTGCCCTATAATCAAGTGGATAATTTAGCCGATTTTCAAGATAGCTATAATGAAGCGCTGGATTTTCAGGGGGCTTCGATCATTGAAGTCAATGTAAGTCAAACACAAGCCAGCGACCAAATCGCCGAGCTCAACTTGTGGGTGAAACAAAGCTAATGCCAACCATGGCCCGTTACGGCGATCCTTCACTACCGACCTTAGTGTTACTGCATGGCTTTTTAGGCACTAAGACCGACTGGTTGCCGTTAATGCCTGCGCTAAGCCAGCACTTTCACTGTATTTGCTTAGATCTGCCGGGCCATGGGGATAACCAAAAGGAGTTGAAGCCAACCGAATTAGATGGATTTAACCAATATGTTGAAGATGTGTTGGCACACCTGAATGGCCTTCATATTGGTCAATTCCATCTCTATGGTTATTCTCTCGGTGGCCGTATTGCTCTGCACCTTGCCAAAGCCTATCCCGAAAGACTTCTGAGCCTAAACCTCGAATCCTGCCATCCTGGACTTACAGACCCGCAAGAAAAACTTGCCAGAATCAAAAATGATACTCAGTGGGCCGAGCGTTTACTGAATCTGAATAGCAAAGACTTTTTAAGCTTATGGTATCAGCAGCCCGTATTTGCCGATATGACGGCTACCAAACGAAAAACCTTAATCAAGCATCGTTCTGCAGCATTAGATCTGCATCCTAAACAGCGGCTTAAAGAGGTATTCATAGCCACCTCACTCGCACACCAAGCATCGATGTGGGATGTACCTTTGCAGCTTACCTGTGAGTGCCATTTCTTTGCTGGCAACCAAGATGCTAAGTTCCACGCCCTCGCCCAAGAGTGGCAATTACACGCGCCCATCCTCGTCCATAGTATTCACGGCGCCGGCCACAACATACACCAAGCTGCTCCCGAGGCATTAACCTCAAAAATAGTGAAGTTGCTAGGGTAATGACAGAATTAAAATGTAGGAAATATATGATATTAACTTCGCTTAACCTGTATCAATATCGACTACCGCTCGACGTATTATTGCCCGTCGGCAAGCAACGTATCGATCACAGAGCGGGATTAGTACTAAAAGCCAGTGCCAGCGCTAATCTTGGTGGCGAGCATAGACAAGTCGAAGTTGAAATTGCCCCACTCTCTGGCATAGATGTCGATGAACAAGCCTTGATAGGGTTCAGCCGTGAAACACTCACTCAAGTGCAAACGGCTTTGACTGGATTATTACCCCAACTCTGCGGTCAGCATATTGATACATTACTGGAATGCGCCGAACAAAGTCCTTACCCTTCTTTGGCCTTTGGTTTAAGTCTGTTACATGCCAAGTTAATGGGCAAACTCGATGCCATCCGTCCACAAACGGCCACAGTCCCTTTGATTTATCATCCAACGGATGCGAGCAGAGACTTGCTCGATAGCAAAATTGCCGCCCTTGGCTGTAATGTTCGTTCGGTGAAAGTCAAAGTCGCGCAAACTTCAATTGAAGATGAACTAAGCCTGATTTATGGCATTTTACGTACCCGCCCCGATCTCAAATTGCGTTTAGACGCGAACCGAGGGTTTACACTTGAGCAAGCAATCGAATTTGCCGCTTGCTTGCCCCTAGAGACCATAGAGTACATTGAAGAACCTTGCCTGAATCCTCATGATAATCATGAATTTTATCAAGCGATTGGTATACCCTACGCCCTCGATGAATCGCTCAACGATCCAGAATACCAGTTTGTAATGCAAAATGGCCTGACTGCGCTTGTCATCAAACCTATGCTGCTCGGCAGTATCGAAAAACTAGCTAATTTAATCGATACGGCGCAAAGCTATGGCGTACGTTGCATTATCAGTTCGAGTCTAGAGAGCAGTTTAGGCATTAATGATCTGGCTCATTTAGCCGCGATTCTCACTCCGGATGAAATCCCTGGGCTCGATACCCTCAGCGCCTTTAGCCAAGATTTAATCGTGTCATCGGGTAAAAAATACTGCCTCACACTCGCGCAACTTGAGCCAATTGCACTGCATACCATTGATTCAATGCAACAAAATGATGATGCAGCTAAAAGTGAGGGAAACGAGTTTGTCTAATGCCAGCCTATCAAAACCGCTTGCACTGTCACCCGTGCACCAAGCTGCGCTTGCGTTTCCACAGCAGACAGCCATCAAGTTGGCGGGGCAAGACATTAGCTACTCAGGGCTTAGCCAGCGCGTTATCGCACTGGCTCAGCAGCTAAGCGCTGCGAGGATCTCAAACGGTGAGCCGCTCGCCTGTATTGCTAGCAATAATCTCGAGATCATTTGTCTCTATTGGGCCTGCATCGATATAGGAGCAATCTTTTTTCCTATCTCGCCCCGTTTCCCCCTCGCGCAGATCCAAGACTTAATTAATGAACATCAGATCCGCTATGTTTGGAGTGCTGAGGTTTGTGAACTACAGAATTGTCATCACTTGCGCTTAAATTTTAATCGCATTAGCAGTGACTTAGCCCAGCCTGTCGACTTTACTCGTCCAGCTAATGTGATTTTAACTTCAGGCTCTAGTGGCTTTCCCAAAGCGGCGGTGCATTGCTTAGCGAATCATATTGCCAATGCCGAAGGTGCCCGCAGCTTAATCCCACTCGAACAAGGTGATGCTTGGCTACTCTCCTTGCCCTTATTCCATATTGGCGGTCTTGCGATATTAAACCGCTGTGCCTTAGTCGGTGCCAGTGTTGTCCTGCCAGATCAAGCGCTTAGCCTTGGTCAGCAGATTGACCAAGATCAGTTGACTCACATATCTCTCGTTCCCACACAACTGAGCAAGTTACTCGTCGATACGAGCAGCAAGCTTAAAAGTATCAAAGCCTTATTACTTGGTGGCGGCGCAGTCTCAATCGACTTACTCGAACAACTTAAGCAACGCAATATCGCCAGTTACACCAGTTACGGCATGACGGAAATGGGCTCGCAGATCACCACAGGTCACGCTTTTAGCGACGGCAGCAGTGGCAAATTACTCCCCAAGCGTGAGCTTAAAATCGAAGATGGTGTGATTTTGGTGCGCGGCGCATGCCTGTTTATGGGCTATCTCACCGCGGATGGAATACAAAAGTGCGTTGAACAAGACGGCTGGTTTTACACCAAAGACATGGGCGAATGGGACGAAAATGGCAATCTGCGCATTCATGGCCGCGTCGATAATATGTTTATCTGCGGCGGCGAAAACATCCAGCCAGAAGAAATCGAAGCCGCGCTTAAACTGCACCCACAAATAGACGATGCAATCGTTTTCGCCATACCAGATGTACAATTTGGCAATCTCCCTGCCGCCATCATTCGCGGCAGTTTAACTCATCACACAGAATCGATTGCAAGTGAACTCGAATTGTTCCTCGCCGACAAAATCGCCCGTTTCAAACGCCCAAGACAGTATTATGTATGGCCAGAAAATCATGAGCAGGCAGGGCTGAAAGTAAATAGAAAAGCCTTGATAGCTAATCTTGTTAAACACTGATTTATCATCAACGTCATCAAGCCAAATTTCACCCATAAAAAAACCTGCCGCAGCAGGTTTTTTTATGGTTAAGTTACAATCATTTTACACGTGATGTGACTTAGGCTTCCATACAAGCTTTTAGCTTGTTCATGGCATTTTTCTCAAGTTGGCGAATACGTTCGGCCGACACTTGATAAGTCTCTGCAAGTTCTTGCAGTGTGGTTTTATCGTCATCTAACCAACGAGCGCGCAGAATATGCTGGCTACGTTCATCTAGGGTTTTGATGGCCGATAATAAACGACCTTGGGCATTCGATTCCCAGTTGTCGTTTTCAATGTTTTCCGCTAAATCCGATGAATGATCTTCCAAATAATGGACTGGGGCAAAATCATGCTCCTCGTCTTGATCATTGGTTAAATCAAATGCCGGATCTTGCGCAGCCATACGTGATTCCATTTCGGTCACATCGGCCTTAGACACACCTAAATTTTCAGCCACCATAGTGACTTCTGCATCGCTGAACCAACCTAAGCGTTTTTTCGCTTTACGGATATTAAAGAACAACTTACGTTGTGCTTTAGTGGTCGCGACTTTAACAATGCGCCAGTTTTTCAGCACATATTCATGAATTTCAGCTTTGATCCAGTGCACAGCAAAAGACACTAGACGCACGCCAACATCGGGATCGAAGCGTTTAACCGCTTTCATCAAGCCTATGTTGCCTTCTTGGATAAGATCTGCCTGTGGCAAACCATAGCCTGAATAGCCCTTTGCAACGTGCACTACAAAACGTAAGTGCGACATAATCAGTTGCTTCGCAGCTTGTAGATCACCAGTTTCCTGTAAACGCTTGGCCAACTCATACTCAGCCTCAGCGTCCAGCATGCTGATGCTAGTCACTGAATGGATATAAGCTTCTAGACTACTGGCGCCCTGTGGGACTGTCAGTGCCATTGATTGCGTTTGAAAGGTCATTCGCTCTCCTACATTTATCAGACTACTTAACGAGTGCATTCTTAGGTTCAACAACAAAATACCCTAAGAATAAGCTCACGAACTATCGGCTAATTGACAGAGTATGTCAACCTCAGCTCGTTTGCAGATACCCTTTTACCTCGCTGAAGTAGACATTGCAAGTGAACAAAAGTTCATTACTCAGCATTTTTTTCGTCACTTTTTTTAGTTTAATCGACTGATTATTATGAAGGTTCAATCGACCGTAAATGCTGGCGTACAGACAAATACGAACCTAACCAACCTAAAAATGAGGCAAGTCCAACCAATTGCAGCAGTTCAATAAAAGTGAGTGATTTCATTTCAAGCTGACTGCCATACAAGCCTAAAAGCTCAGCAAGGGCGGAATCGAGATACCAGACTAATAAGTTGATGATAAGCCAGGCCAATATGCCGCCAATCACTCCATACCAAATCCCAGTGTAGAGGAATGGACGTTGGATAAAGGCTTCAGTTGCCCCGACGAGCTTCATCACTTCAATTTCGCTGCGTCTATTCATAATTGCTAAGCGAATGGTATTACCTATGACTAGCACGACAGCCAGCACGAGTAATGCGGCAATCGCCATCACAGTACGTTCGAGTAGGCGCACTACTGCCTGTAACCGCTCTAGCCATTCGATGTCTAAGCGGCCAAAGCTAATCTCAGGCTCGCGTTCTAGCTTAGTTAACAGTTCACGGGCGCCCACTGGCGTTGAGTAACGCGGTGTAGGCGTAACGGTAATGACCGCTGGCAAAGGGTTTTTATCTAAATAGGCCAAGGCCTCACCAAAACCAGATAAGCGTTGAAACTCTTCTAGGGCTTGGTTTTTATCTATGTACTGCACTTTATCCACTTCGGGATATGTCCGAATACGCGTCAGCAGGCTCTGAATCGTTTGCTCGCTGCGATTGTCTTCGATAAACAAAGAGATCTCCGCAGCGCTGTTCCACGAGCTGGTAATGGTCTCAGCGTTTTTAACTAACACTTGCAATGCCGCAGGCAAACTCAGGCTCACACCCAATACCGCCATTGTCATCACGGAAGACACTGGGTTGCGCCAGAGTTCTCCCATACTCGCCATCGCTTGCTGTACGTGGCGAATAAAGAACATCACAATCCGCCCAGACAGAGGTAACTTACTGCGGGTTAATTTAGCGCTGTCGCTCATTGCCCTTCACCTCTATTCGTCGGCGCGCGCGTATGCACGCTAGGATGCAATTCCTGTGCGCCCAGCATACGACCCTGTTTGAGGGTGAAAGTGCGATATTTCATCCGCGCGATTAAGCCTAAATCATGGGTAGCGATTAACACGCTGGTTCCTGCATCATTAAAGGTTTCAAACAGACGCAAAATATCCATAGATAATTTAGGATCTAAGTTACCCGTAGGCTCATCGGCGAGCAGTAAAGGCGGTTTATTCACAATCGCACGGGCAATACCAACACGTTGCTGCTCACCGCCGGACAACATAATTGGGTTATGCCGCTCCTTGCCATATAAACCCACCATGTCGAGGGCACCCGCAACACGCTTACGAATTTCGCCATGGGAGAATCCCTCAATCACCAGTGGTAAAGCCACATTGTCGAACACACTTCGGTCCATCAATAGATGATGGTTCTGGAAAATCATCCCGATATTGCGGCGCAAATAAGGTACATGTTTAGGGCTGACTTTGGCGATATCGTGACCGTTAATCGCGACGCGCCCCGTTGTTGCCCGCTCGATTACCGTGATTAATTTCAACAGCGTACTTTTACCCGCCCCCGAGTGGCCAGTTAAAAATGCCATTTCACCTTGCTGTAGATGAAAATTCACATCCTCCAGCGCCATTTGGCCGCCAGGATAAATCTTACTGACCTGCTGAAAATCAATCATAAATTAGCTATCCGCTTTTTCTTGAGTGAACAAGGCATCGATAAATTCTTTCGAATTGAAAGTTCGTAAATCATCAATTTGCTCACCCACACCTATGTAACGGATCGGAATATTAAACTTATCAGCAATCGCAAATACCACGCCGCCCTTAGCCGTTCCATCTAACTTACTGATGGTAATACCCGTTACACCTACGGCTTCCTGGAATAATTGTGCTTGGCTAATCGCGTTTTGCCCCGTGCTCGCATCTAGTGTCAGCATGACCTCATGCGGCGTATCTGGGTCGAGCTTCTTCATCACTCGCACCACTTTCTTTAATTCTTCCATCAAGTGCGCTTTATTCTGTAAACGACCAGCAGTGTCGGCAATCAATACATCCACTTTACGCGCCTTGGCCGCTTGCAAAGCATCGAACAACACAGAGGCACTATCGGCACCTGTATGCTGGGCAATCACTGTAATATCATTACGTTGACCCCAAACCTGTAGCTGCTCAACCGCTGCAGCACGGAAGGTATCACCCGCGGCTAACATCACTGACTTACCTTGGCTCTGATATTGTTTGGCTAATTTGCCAATAGTGGTGGTTTTACCCACGCCATTAACGCCAACCATTAAGATAACAAATGGGCCATTAGCATTGTCTGGTACTAACGGGATAGCGACTGGATCGAGTGTTTTTTGCAGCTCATCCCGCAGCAATTCATATAAAGCTTCGGCATCTTTAAGCTGCTTACGTGAGGCATGCTCTGTCAAATTCTTGATTAATCGCGTAGTGGTTTCGACACCAACGTCGGCGATTAATAATTGTTCTTCGAGTTCTTCAAACAGATCGTCATCGATTTTCTTGCCGCGAAATAGGCCGATAAAACCACTGCCGATATTCTCGCTGGTACGCATTAAGCCACGTTTCAGGCGAGCAAAGAGCCCTTCCTTAACGGGTCGAGCCTGCGGCTCAGGTTGTAATTCAGCAACTGCTGTAACAGTTTGCTCAGTTTCAGCTTGTTGCTGAACTAAAGCCTCTGCTTGCTCACGTGCTAGTGCTTCGCCAGCGAGTTGTTCTGCAGCTAAGGCTTCAGCAGCATGCTGTTCGGCGGCCAAGCGGGCAAGTTCAGCTTGTTCCGCTGCGAGTAATTCTGCTTCTAGCTGAGCGGCAACTACACGCGCCGCCTCTGCTTGAGCTAATTGCTCTGCGGCGGCTTGCTCAACCGCTAACTGCTGTGCTGCCAATTGTTCTGCGATGCGTTGCTCTGCTCCTGACTGTGCTTCGGCTAACTTCTCTGCAGCATGCTTTTCTGCACTAAGTTGTTCAGCGGCCAAACGTGTCGCTTCAGCTTGCTGATTAGCAAAATGCAACGATTCAATTCGGGCATGCTCAAGGGCAAATTGCTCGGCTTCGGCTTTTGCCTGTGTTTGTTCGGCCGCTAACTGTTCTGCAGCCTGTTTTTCAGCATGAGCTGCGGCCTCGATGGCCCCTTGTGCCTCTACTTGTTCCTGCGCTACACGCTGTGCTGCATCACTATCTTGTGTTGGAGTAACAACTGGCGTTTCAGCGACGACCTCATCTTGTGACTTATCTTTACGAAACCAAGAGAAAAAACCTTTCTTTGCCATGTGTGATTCCAGCGCTCTACTTCAGTATTGAATTTTGAATAAGACCCTGATGTTATACCAGATTGCCTCGGCAATTACGCCCAAAAAGTCGGCAATTAGCTAAGCTCAGTTAGCCTTCTCACCTTTTAGTGAGACTTTGATATAAAATAGCGGCCTTTATTAAGGTGGCACAGTCTACCACTTTCTTTCTTCAGGCAAAATCACGGGGGCACTTTGGTTAATCATCGAACGGTCAAAAATAATGTGACCAAGGGTCAAACAGCCAAAAATAAACCCGGCAGTGGACAAGTGCGGATCATCGCAGGCCAATGGCGCTCGCGTCGTCTACCTATCCAAGATCTCGAAGGTTTACGCCCAACGACAGACAGGGTTCGCGAAACACTCTTTAACTGGCTGGCTAATGATTTAGTCAATGCACGTGTACTCGACTGTTTTGGCGGTAGTGGCGCTTTAGCTCTCGAAGCCTTGTCCCGCTATGCCAGTTTCGCCCAAATTATCGAGTTGCAACGCGGCGCAGCCCTGCAATTAAAAGAAAATCTGCAAACCCTTAAATGCGATAAGGCCGAAGTGCTCAATGCTGATACGTTAGTGGTACTGCAAAGGGGCTGCGAGCAAGGTTTCGATGTGGTATTTATCGATCCCCCCTTTCGTAAGGGATTGGCAGAAAAGACGATTCAACTGCTAGATTCTCAAGGTTGGCTTAATGATGGTGCGCTGATTTATGTTGAAATCGAGTCTGAATTGCCGCAACTTGCTATCCCTTCGCGCTGGCACGCCTTAAAAGAAAAGAATGCAGGGCAAGTGAGCTACCGTTTATATCAATATCACTCAGAAACCACTGTTGAGCCCATCGAAGATGAAAACCATGCCCTTATTGATTAACTTAGGTAAAGCCATCACTCTGATTGCATGGTTGATGATGGCCTACAACTTAGTCATCCCCTTTGAAGGCAATGTGGCGATTACTTTAAATATCCTGTTTGCCATTACCTGCATGATGCATTGCTTCCAAGTCGCGATTTTCCACATGCTGTTTAAGACCTTACTACCATTAACGAAACAAGATTATCTACAAGTGTTTATCTTCGGAATTTTCAGCCTGTTAGCTTATCGACAACGGGTGATGACTCAAGCGAATTAACCGAGCACACAGACAGCAAAAAGCCCTCTATTGAGGGCTTTTTAATGGCTATCAATTAAGAAACTGAATCGCTAAACCTTATCCTTTTGGATATGGGTGTGCTACGCCTTTATGGCAGTCAACACAGGTCTTTCTCGCGTCAGGTTCTTTCTTGAAGTTATTTGAGTGCATTCTTACAGCCATTTTACTCATAGTTTCTGGCTGATTCTCGTAAATACGAGTGTGGCAATGCTGACAGTTAGCAGAATCGTTCGCACGGAAATAGTTCAGCGCTTTATCCGCTTGTTCTTTACGATTTTCATCTAACCAGGCTTGAGTGTTAAAGCCATCAATTGTCATGAAACCATATAAATCTTTAGATACGATGATTTTTTTGATCAAATAATCGACTGGACCATGGGGTAAGTGACAGTCTTGACACTGAACCGTAATCCCCGCTTTGCCGCCGCCATGGGCAGAAGCCAACACTTCATCCTTCAGCGAATGATTGCTATGGCAAGACATACAGAACTCATCTGTACTGGTCGCGTGTAATGTTTGTTGAGTGGTAAAGTATCCCACAACACCCACTACAATACCGACGACCAGTAGCGCCAGGATTGAATATTTCGCGCTAGGTTTAAATAGTGCACGCCAGTTCATCACTCTATCTCCAAAATTGTCAAAATTAGTTTTTATAAGACTAGTTTATGCTCTTTCATTTATTAGAAATTTGATTTTAAGCCGAAATTTGCTGATTAAATTAACCTTAAAAGCGCAAAATGAGACTTAGCTCTAACTATTTGGACGTCATTTGGTAAAAACCGCTAGCTGAACTGTGATGCACTTTAACTAAAGCTAATGCAATCACCCGATAATCGCAAGTTACCGATTATCGCGATGAGATTTCCCCTTTGAGAATCAATCACTATTGAAATCATTTCTAGAAAATAGAAATGTGATCCAGTCGATGTTTTGTTTAATTATTGAAGTAGGCGGAGAAATAAATCATTAAAAATTAAAATTTGAATCGTATATGAAACTTTATTGGGCTAACTAAGGTCTCTAAGGGTAAGCAATCAATTTTCAGAGTTATCATGGCTAAATTTTGGATCACCATAGCAGTGTTATTTTCGCTAATCGCCCAATCGGCGATAGTGAGTGCTATGCCAACTTCAGCCAACACCAATGGCCACAGCAGTCAAACCATGCTGATGATGGATGCAGAAATGAACTGCACCATGCCAGATTGTTCTGCATCCGATTGCTTGCAACACTGCCAAGATAGTATGACAAGTCATTGTCAAACCCATTGCCTATCATCACTTTACCTTGAGCCTGCAGTGCTAGAACTGGCCTTCGCCAACCCAGCAAGCAAGCGTATTGCCATACAAGGCTGGGCGATGCAAACTGCCGACCTCGGGCTCACCACACCGCCTCCTAACTCCAATTCACTGTAACGTCTTTCGTTTTTTACAACGTAAAACCGACTAAACACCTTTGATTGCGCCGCTGCATATTCGCACCGCAACGAGGTACAGAGAATTTTTGGAGTTTATTATGAAAACCACTTTATTGAACAAAAGCTTACTAGGCCTTACTTTCGTTATCGGTGCCTTATTAAGTAGCACCACAGTTACAGCCGCCAGCTTAAATAGCACAGATGCGCTCAGTGTTATCAGTATCAATGGTGTGCCAACCACGCCCTTTAAACCCATCCAACTCTCCGCAGGGAAAGTACTGCTCGAGCTAAAATATCAGGATATATTTGATTATCGCGCCGATGATAGTGGCAACTGGGTTAAATCAGCGCCGCTTTACTTAGTGCTGGATGTGAAGGCGAGTGATAGCTACCAAATCACCCAGCCCAAAATAATGACTGAAGCTGAAGCGCGTCAATTTATTAAATATCCAACGATTCAACTCAGTATTAATGGTGACAAAGCGGGCGAATATCCACTGCAAAGCCACAGCCAACTGATGGCGAAAATGTTAGTCAGCAACCCCGCTTTCTAATTTAGACGAGTTAAATATTTAATCTGAGGCATGTGCTGAAATGTGAGTTAAATCATTACAGCATAATGCCTCTATGCTAGACTCGAGCCGTTCATCATTTGGAATACTTATGCATCACACACTCAGTCGTTATTTTTTAGTCATATTCACTCTACTCGCACTCGTCGGGCAAAGTGTCGTGTCTAATGGTCACGCCATGGTGCCACACACTATGGATATGAGTGCGATGAATCATGAGGTTTCCTCCCAAATGCACCACGCTACAATGATGCAGATGGACACGGAGAACAGTTCTGACTCACATTCAATGGCCAACACGGATTGCTGCAACGATAAAATGCTTCCCGGCGCGAAACAGCATTGCTGTGATGGCACCACATCATGTTCAAATGATTGTGGTCATTGTTTGACGATTTCAGTCGCTGGCACTCTATTCAGCCCACACCTCTGGCCAAGTGTGAGCATGAGCGATACTGCAATGGCCACTCCTATGCCTCATTTCCACTCTATCTCTTTGTCTTCGGCCTTTAAACCACCGATAGCCTAGCTCTACTTTGTGCTTATTGGGCAAATAAACCCTTAAAAAAAGCCAAACGACCAAGCTAAAACGACAATGCTGTTAGCCCTAAGCTAACGCCCTATTTAGCCGTTTATTGTGGTGCCTTATCATTAAATCGTGCACCCGAGTCTAGCAAAACGTTGATTACTGAGCCGAATGCCAAATTGTGGCATCAATTCGTCTATCGAAGCGAACCGCTTTGATCCACTGTGCTCACTGACGTTTATGCGCTCGTATTCGGCCGTTAATCCGATGGAGTGAATAATATGAAAACACTAACTAATCTCGCCTTAATCACATTCTTGCTGACCAGCACAAGCGTGTTTGCGACGGCCGCGCCGCACGCACATCAACACGACAATGCCAATCCACAGGAACAAGCACATACCCATGTTTGCCCTATGCACCCTGAAGTGACTGGCAGCAAAGAGGATACTTGCCCTCAATGTGGTATGAACTTAGAGCCAAAGGCAATAGAAGCAAAACCGGCTGAAGGTGCGGCAAAAAACGCCCACAAACACCACTAAGCTAGGCTGGAGATGAGGCATATGAATTCATTTAAAACCGTAAAAAAGCAGACCCCTAAAGCCGTACTGATCTTGAGTAGCTTACTCTTAGGTACGCCTTGGTTGAGCCATGCCCAACTGGCGAGCACACAAGAGCCCGTGGCGACCGAAGCTGCAGTAAATTCTGCAACAGCGCCTAAAAATAATTCGTTAAATCAAGTAAAAACCTACACTTGCCCTATGCATCCCGAAGTGCTCAGCCATGAGCCTGGTCGCTGCCCTAAGTGCAATATGTTTTTAGTTGAGAAACAAGATACCGCAAACTCTGCGGCCGAGCATGCACAGCATCAAGTCGCAGATCACCAAGCCTCTGAGCATGGACAAATCTTGGCAGCGAAAGCTTCGAGCCAGGTATTCGATACCCCAACACCTAAGGCCGACAGCTTAGTTAAAGCCCAAAACCACGTGACAACAATCAAGTACGTTTGCCCTATGCATGCTCACATCATCAGCGATGTGCCCGGCACTTGCCCTATCTGCGGCATGAACTTAGAAAAAGTCGAAACGGGCGGCAATACCCAAGAAATCAATATCAATGTTTCCGGCAGTATGCAGCAAGCGCTGGCACTCAAAGTCGCCAAGGTTGAACGCGACACACTGTGGAAATTTGTCGAAACCGTCGGTCAAATCGATTACGACGAAAGCCAGATCACCCATATCCATGCCCGCGTCACTGGCTGGATTGAAAAGCTCATGGTCAAATCCGTGGGGGATACCGTCAAGAAAGACCAACTGATCTACGAGATCTACTCTCCCGATTTAATTAACGCCCAAGATGACTACCTGCTCGCCATGGACACCGCCAAAGCAAACGGCCAAGGCCGCTACAAAGATTTGGTGCGCAATGCGGGTTTACGCTTATCTTTCCTCGGTTTTAACGACAGACAAATCAAACAATTAGCCGAGTCACATCAAACCCAGTATCGCGTACCTTTCTACGCCAAAGAGGATGGCATAGTTAAAGCCCTCGACGTTCGTGATGGCATGTACATTCAGCCTTCGACCGAAGTCATGTCCCTAGTGGATCTCTCTAAGGTATGGGTGATTGCCGACGTATTCGAGAATGAGCAAAGCTGGATTGCTAAAGGTCAAAAGGCCGAAATTGCCGTTCCCGCCATGAATATCAGTGGCATCGAAGGCACGATCGATTATATCTACCCTGAGCTTGACCCAGTCACTCGCAGCCTGCGAGTACGAGTGGTTCTCAACAATGCCGACGTAGATTTAAGACCTAAAACCCTCGCGAAAGTCTCGCTATTCGGTGGCCCGAATAAAGATGTGCTCGTGATCCCGCAGGAAGCTTTAATTCAGACGGGTAAAGAAAACCGCGTGATCGTCAAACAAACCGATGACAGCTTTACCGCCAAGGCCGTCACAGTCGGCATGATGAGCCAAGGTAAAGCCGAGATTATTTCAGGCCTGAATGAAGGTGAACGTGTGGTGATTTCGGGGCAATTCTTACTCGACTCCGAAGCCAGTCTCAAGGGCAGCTTAATGCGTTTAAGCAGCGGTCATCAGCACTAGGAGCGCGTTATGTTGAAATATATTATCGAGGCGTCAATCAGGCAGCGATTGATGGTGTTGATTATCGCCATCATGATCACAGTTTGGGGCGTGCAGGAGCTGCGCAAAACGCCGCTTGATGCGCTGCCGGATTTATCCGACGTACAAGTGATCATTAAAACCCCTTACCCGGGCCAAGCGCCTAAATTGGTTGAAGAACAAGTGACTTATCCCTTGTCGACCGCCATGTTAGCCGTACCAGGCGCCAAAACCGTACGTGGTTATTCCATGTTCGGCGACTCCTATGTGTATGTGATTTTTGAAGATGGCACCGACATCTACTGGGCACGCTCGCGGGTGCTCGAGTACCTGAGTCAAATTAGCAGCCGTTTACCCCAGGGCGTACAACCTTCACTCGGTCCCGATGCATCCGGTGTCGGTTGGGTGTATGAATATGCGCTGGTCGATCGCTCTGGCAATTTAGATTTATCGCAACTCAAAAGTCTGCAGGATTGGTATCTCAAGCTAGAGCTGCAAAGCGTGGCAGGCGTGTCTGAAGTTGCCACCGTCGGCGGCATGGAGCAAACCTATCAGATAGTGCTTGAGCCCGATAAAATGGCGATCTATAAGCTCGATATCGCCAGCATTAAACAAGCGATCGATAAAGCTAATAGCGAAGCTGGCGGCTCAGTGATCGAAATGGCCGAAGCCGAATACATGGTGCGCGCCAAAGGCTATCGCCAGACGCTAGAGGATTTTCGTGAAATTCCCCTTGGTATCACCAGCCCTTCTGGTACAGGTTTATTACTCAAAGATGTCGCCACTGTGCGCAAAGGCCCAGCCTCACGCCGCGGTATAGCCGAACTCGACGGTGAAGGTGAAGTCGTTGGCGGAATTGTGGTGATGCGTTACGGCGAAAACGCCTTAGCGACGATAGATGCGGTGAAAGCTAAACTCGAAGAACTCAAAGCGGGCCTGCCCGATGGGGTTGAGATTATCCCAACCTATGACAGATCCCACTTGATTCTTAAGTCCGTCGACAACTTGTTTAGCAAGGTCGTCGAAGAAATGTTGGTGGTTGGCTTAGTCTGCTTACTGTTTTTGCTGCATGCGCGCTCCACACTCGTGGCCGTGATAACCCTGCCGCTATCCATCCTTATCGCTTTTATCGTGATGAATAAGATGGGTGTGAACGCCAATATCATGAGCCTTGGCGGCATCGCCATTGCTATCGGCGCCGTGGTGGATGGCGCGATTGTGATGATCGAAAACCTGCACAAGCATTTAGAACATTTCAAAGCCAAACATGATCGCGAGCCCGATACTAAGGAGCATTGGCGCATCGTCACCGAAGCGTCGATTGAAGTCGGCCCTGCGTTATTTTTCTCATTGATTATTATCACCTTAAGCTTTGTGCCTGTGTTCGCACTCGAAGCGCAGGAAGGTCGATTATTCGCGCCACTGGCCTACACTAAAACTTTCGCCATGGCAGCGGCGGCCTTTTTATCGATCACCTTAGTGCCGATTTTGATGGGTTACTTTATTCGCGGCAAAATTCCCAGCGAACGCAGCAATCCTCTCAGTCGCTTCTTGATCGCGCTTTACCAACCTTCGCTCAAACTGGTGCTTAAATTTCCTAAAGTCACCCTGATGTTAGCGTTAGTCGCGCTGGCCAGTGCTTGGTATCCCATGACCCGCATGGGTAGTGAGTTTATGCCCGCCCTTGAAGAAGGCGATTTGCTCTACATGCCAACGGCATTGCCCGGTATCAGTGCCAGTAAGGCCGCCGAAGTCTTGCAGCAAACCGACCGCTTGATTAAAACCGTGCCCGAAGTGGCCCGCGTGTTTGGCAAGGTAGGCCGCGCCGAAACCGCGACCGATCCCGCGCCGCTGACCATGCTTGAAACTACTATCATGCTCAAACCCCATGAGGAATGGCGTGAAGGCATGACCTTAGATGGCATCATTGCCCAACTACAGCAAACCGTCAAAGTACCAGGACTCACCAATGCTTGGGTACAACCCATCAAAACCCGTATTGACATGCTCTCGACGGGGATAAAAACCCCCGTCGGTATTAAGATCACCGGCGCCGATGTCAACGAGCTGCAAAATCTAGGGGCAGAAATAGAGGCCATCCTCAGTAGAGTGCCACACACTAAGTCAGCCTATGCTGAACGCAGTGGTGGCGGGCGTTATATCGATATCACCCCCAAACTCGATGTGGCCGCACGTTACGGTATGTCACTGCAAGATATTCAAGATGTCGTGCGTTACGCCATTGGCGGTATGGATATTGGCGAGTCGGTACAAGGGGCTGAGCGCTATCCCATCAACCTACGTTATCCCCGTGAGCTACGCGATAATATCGAAAAGCTGCGCGAACTCCCTGTGATCACTAAATCGGGAAATTATCTACCACTGCGAAATTTAGCGGATATAGAAATCACCGATGGCGCACCTATGCTCACCAGTGAAAACGGTCGCTTAATCTCTTGGGTGTTTATCGATATTGAAGGCACGTCTATCGGCGAATATATTACGACCGCCAAGAAAGCTTTAAATGCCGAACTCAAGGTGCCCCCGCGCTACAGCTACACTTTTGCAGGGCAGTACGAATATATGCAGCGGGTAGATGCAAAACTTAAGCAAGTGATCCCTATGGCATTAGCCGTCATCTTCATCCTGCTGATGATGACCTTTGGCTCCACCATTCAGGCCAGTATTATCATGCTCAGCCTCCCCTTCGCGTTGGTCGGCAGCACTTGGCTGTTATACCTACTGGATTACAACATCTCAGTGGCAGTCGCCGTCGGTATGATTGCCTTAGCGGGTGTAGCCGCCGAGTTTGGGGTAGTAATGCTGGTGTATCTCAATAACGCCATCAAGCACAGACAAGAGAAAGATAATTACCACAGCGTCAGCGACTTAAAAGAAGCGTTAATGGAAGGTGCCGTTATGCGGATCCGCCCCAAAGCCATGACAGTAGCGACCATCTTCTTCGGTCTACTCCCCATTATGTGGGGTGCAGGATCGGGTAACGATGTGATGCAGAAAATTGCCGCACCTATGGTCGGCGGCATGGTTACGGCCCCATTACTGTCACTGTTTGTACTACCCGCACTTTATCTACTGATTTACTCGCGTAAATTAAAGAAAGACGCGGCGTAATTGAGTGTACGGCGCTAGAACACCGATAAAAATCCCCTCAAACCATTAAAGTTTGAGGGGATTTTCTCATTCAATCAGATTAAAAATCTAATTTTACAACAGTGCCATATACCACTCTGGGTAAAATAAGCCTCTAAGTTTATAGCGCTTATGTGTACCATTGACTCAGTGCCACACAGAATTGACTCAATTCACTGCCGCAGGAAGGATTCCATCACATGACCAAGTCATTTTGTTTAACCATCAGCCGGATATGGCCGCAAGCACTTTCCCTTAAAACCCCATCACGCGCATTACTTGCCGCATTCGGTTTATGCGCTGCGCTCATCATTACAGCACCCGCCTTTGCCGCACCCGCAACCGGTGAATTCGTTGCCGACAAACGCTGTGAGCTATTTCAATCGAAAAATAAGCAGACGAATCCAGACCAATGGCAGAGCAATATTGGTGAGCGCTACCCTGTACTTGAAATCCTCGGCAATAGTGCTAAACCTGATTGGCTAAGAGTGCGCACCAATGCGGTGAAGTCTCCCATGCGTTGGATCAGCGGCGATTGTGGTCAATATCTATCTAATGTTGCTGACAGTAATTTATCAACACCTGCAACGGCGGCGGAACCGGCGCAAACCACCACGGCATCGGACATCAAAGCAAAAAGCCGAGATAGCCTTAAAGAGCATGGTACCCCAGAGAAACGCCAAGGAAATCAATGCCGAATCGGCGGTGAATTTGACGCCAACGTGCTGGCATTAAGCTGGCAAAGCACCTTTTGTGAACTCTATGGCCGCCGTAAAGCCGAATGTCGCGCCCTCAGCCAAACGCCAGAATCGAGCCAATGGCAACACTTCAGCCTGCACGGACTGTGGCCGAATAAACAACAATGCGGCACGCGATATGGCTATTGCAGCACAGTCAAACTGCAACCGAATGATTTCTGTACTTATCCAGAGTTTGAACTGAATCCATCGGTGCGCAAAAATTTAGAAGAAGTCATGCCAAGCGCCCAATATGGCACCTGTTTAGAACGCCACGAATGGTGGAAACACGGCACTTGCCGTAGCCAAGACCCTAACGAGTACTTTTTATTGGCAACCCAGCTGACCCAAGCGGTCAATGCCTCGGCATGGGTACAAAAATTTATTCATGACAACATAGGTAAGAGTGTCAGTAAAAGTGAGTTAAACCAAAGTTTTGATAGCAGCTTCGGTCAAGGCGCTCACACTAAAATGAGTCTTGAATGTGGCAAGGGATTACTGAGTGAAATCCGCATTAACTTGCCCGAAGTCATTAAAACTTCTGACTCCTTACCTAGCCTACTCGCCAAAGCCAATAAGGCCTCAAAAGGCTCCTGCCCTGAAACAATCATGATTGATAACGCTAATTAAACAAATAGTTAGACAAATAAAAACGGCGATTTAGCGTCGCCGTTTTTAACCTTAATGACAGCACTTAATATGCCAGTCACATCTGATTAAGCTTGATCACCGCAAAGGTAGCGCCTTGGGCGTCAGCAATGACAGAAAATCGTCCCACATCAGGGATATCACTAGGCGGTATGCACACTTGCGCGCCTAACGCTTGGGCTTTTTCTGCAAATGCATCGCAATCGGCTACTGCAAAATAAAGCAGCCAATGGGGAGAAATATCGCCCCATTCGGGCATTATCGTCATCATGCCGCCGATGGATTGACCATTAAGCTGCCATTCTGAGTATTCAATGTCAGGCATGTCACTCGGCATGTTGGTCCAAGGGAAGATTTTGCAGTAAAAGGCTTCTTCAGTACGCGGCTCTTTGCAAGCCAGCTCAACCCAGCAAAGGGTATTGAGTTCACCCTGACGGCGAGCACCTATGTGGTTCTTCGCTTGCCATAAAGCAAAGCGTGCGCCTTCAGGATCGCTCACCTGCGCCATCACGCCCGCATCACCCACAATATGCGGCCCCATGTGCACTTGGCCGCCCGCCGCTTGAATCTCTGCAATGCTGGCATCGATATCATCGACGGCAAAGTAGATACGCCAGTGGCTGGGGATATGTGCTTCTGACTCAGGGATTTGATACATGGCGCCTAAGTCATCTCCCGCTAAATTAAATAGCGAAAAGTGACCTTCAGGGATCGGCATTTCAACCGAGTTCCAACCAAATAACGCTTGGTAAAATGCTGTTGTTCCCTGCCAATCATGGCTTGCAAGTTCAACCCAACATGCATGTCCTTGTGCGTACTGAGTCATTTTCATTATCGGCTCCTTTGTTTTAACAATCATTCGAGTTAAGCCTGAGTTTGTATTTCTGTCCAGTATTCAGGTTAAAAAGATCTGTAAGACAAAACTCAACCGCTAAAGACAAAAAAGCCCTCACATGGAGGGCTTAAATCATCACAACAAATTAGGAATATTGCGGCAGTAAATTTGCCATCGCGAGCAGATGACATGCACCCGTGACTATGCCAAATAACACCACAAGAATAATCAGCGGTGTACCGCCTATCACTCTAAAACCTGTGCTATCGGGGAACAACTGCCGCGATTTATAGGCCATCAGCGCCGGGACGATTACCGCCCACACTGTCGCCGCTAATGCCGCAAAGCCAATCGCTACTAAGAAGCCATCGGGAAACAGTAATCCTAAAATCGTTGGCGGCACAAAGGTCACTAACGCGGTTTTCATTCGGCCAGAGCGTGAATCATCAAAACCAAATAAATCGGCAAGATAATCGAACAGACCTAAGGTCACCCCTAAGAAAGATGAAGCCACGGCTAAGTTAGCAAACAGGGTCAACATACTGTTTAACCAGCTACTCGCCATCACCTCAGACAAAGCGCCCACCAACACTCCCATATTGCCACCTTGAGCAATAATGTCGATAAACTGGCTGCGGGGAATATTACCCATAGTCGCCACTAACCAACAGGCATAAATCACCAGCGCGATAAAGGTGCCGACGAAAATCGCCTTGATAATGGTGGAAGAATCTTTGCCGTAATACTTCACTAAGCTGGGGACGTTACCATGGTAACCAAAGCTAGCGAGACCAAAGGGCAGCGCCGCCCACAGATAAGGTGAAAAGCTGTTATTACCATCGGGTTCGAGCAACTTAGTCACATCAATTTCGATCAATAAATTTCCGATCGCGAGGAAGAAGGTAATGATCATACCGCCGAGCATAATCGTGGTAATCCGATCCACGGCTTTAGTACTGATCAACACTATGCTCGCCAATACTATGGCGAACACTAGCCCTGCCACGCTTTGCGGTAACTCAATTCCCATGCCCTGCAAGCTGTGATTCACAATCGAACCACCGCCGCTGATATAGGCATAAGTCAAAATATACAACACGAAAGCGATAGAAACGCCGTTCACTATCCGCCAAAACTGCCCAAGAGTTTGCTTGCTTAAGGTATCGAAGCTAGCACCAGGTTCGAAATGTAAATTGGTTTCGAGCAACAATAAGCCCGACATCAACATGCAAAACCAAATACCCAATAACATTAAAATCGAATAGCCAAACCACATACCTGCACCGACCACGGGCAGAGAAAACATCCCAGCACCTACGGTCGTGCCAGCAATAATCATGGCACCACCAAGCAAGGACTTACCTGCGGGCTTATGCTTAGCCGCATTCATATGATTTGCCATTAAACTGTGTGCTCCGCGGTGACACTCGCCACTATCGTTTGTCTCACTGACGGACGTAATAAGCTATTGGCCTGATCTCGTATGCGATTGATATTGGACTTATCTTCACTATCCGCCAGATATCCCAATTCTTTGAGCTTCACGCTCAAAGTACCGTAGAGTTTTTTATCGTAGAATTCAGGCGCGGTAATACCATGTAAAGCCCCTAAACGCTGAGCGAGTAAATGGCTCTCAGACTCAAGTTCTGAGCGCTCCATCTTAGGTCTGTTCGCTAACAGATTGAAAATAATAGCGTACCGTTGCAGAGTCTCGCTCACTGAACTGGCTAACAATAATAATTGGCTTGAGTGCTCAGGCACGACAGCTAAAGTATCTGTCTCAACCACTAAACCTTGCCCAATCAGGAAATCCAGTACTTGCTCAACATAGGCTGGTAAGTCTTTAATTCCCATGAAGAGTTCGGCTTTCAGCAATGGATAAAAATCGGCAACGATTGAAACGACTTGCTGGCGCAGGATCTGTTCATTGTGGGTTAAACAACTCGCAATTAATGAAGGAACAATAAATAAGTGAATGATATTGTTACGATAGTAAGTCATAGACACTGCCTGACTCGCTTCGATAGACACTATTTCCCCTAAAGGATCGGCACTAACAACAAACTTGTTCAGCTCTAAACCTTGCTGCACTAAATGCTTACCATCACCTTCCGCAACAGATGTATAAGAAGTGTAAGGCACTTTTTTGAGTAGGGTCAGATACAAATCAAGCTGACGCTCCAGCAGACTACGTTCTAAGGCGTTTTGATCTGTCGCCAGTAAGACTAAGCTAGTCAAAGTCACCGAACTCGCGGCTGCGGCATCATTGATACGCGTCATCACCCGATTAGCCAGCACGTTTACCGCTGGAGTTAACCAACTTGGTTTCTGCTCGGGATCATCGGCCAACTCAGCACGCCAGTTTGGCGCACGCTCATTTAAGAAATTTTGTAAGGTAATAGGCTCGCCAAAATTCACGTAACCTTGGCCAAAATTACCTAATTTGCGAATGGCACCGAACACCTGCCACACAGATTCTTTTTTCTTTTTCTTACCGCTTAACTCTTTATGGTAAGTCGCCACTTCCATCACATGGTCATAGCCTAAATACACAGGCACAAGTGTGACAGGACGTTCAATACCGCGCAGTACGCTGTTCATCGTCATGGCGATCATGCCAGTTTTCGGCGCCAACAGACGGCCAGTACGTGAACGGCCACCTTCGGAGAAGTATTCCACCGAATAACCTTTAGCAAACAGCTGATCTAAATACTCACGAAATACTGCGGTATACAGCTTGTTGCCATTAAAACTACGGCGGATAAAGAAGGCACCACCGCGACGGAACATAGGTCCCGCGGGCCAGAAGTTGAGGTTGATGCCAGCAGCAATGTGCGGCGGAACCATGCCTTGATAATACAAAATATACGATAACAGCAGGTAATCCATGTGGCTGCGATGGCAAGGCACATAAACAATCTCGTGGCCATCGTGATGCAGCTGGCGAACTTGCTCGGCGCCTTTAATGTTGATCCCGCTATAAAGCTTGTTCCACAACCAAGTTAAGAAACGCTCGGCAATACGCACTAAACTATCTGAGTAATCGGCTGCTATTTCATCGAGGTACTCAATAGCCGTCTCGCGCGCTTGGGTCTCAGAAATCTTTTTACTGGCGGCTTCTTCTTGAATCGCTTTGCGCAGCGACTCAGATTTGAGTAACGAATGAAACAGTGCTTGGCGGTTTGGCAGCACAGGCCCTGTCATTACCTTACGTTGACGACGGAAATGCACGCGCGCAACCCGTGCTAACTTATGGGCAATCCCCATGTCGGTGCCATGTTCGTCAGCCATGTAACGCAGGGATACGGCATTCGAAAACTGCACGAAGTTATGTCGACCTAAGAACAGAATCATCAAGCACTTGCGCAGCCAAGTCGGGTTTTCCCGCTCAAATACGGCCGCCTTCATAGTGTCGTCTTCTTTCCCTGGCGTTCGACCCCAATACAAGCTCACGGGCACAAGTTGAATATCCAATTCAGGACGTTCCTTATGCACGGCTAACAAACGCATAAAGCATTCGAGGAAAGGCTCATTACCAGCACGTTCGCCAAACAGTGGCTTACGTCCTTGAAGACAGACAACCCGAGGCGCAGTCACACCATTAGCCACTAGAGGCTCATAAGGGCTTGGTAAACCTAACTTAGCCGTTATTTCGCTCAAAGCAGCTATGTCACTGAGAGATTCTGTTTTCATCACATAAACAAGGGGTCTGGAAGCATCCAGATTCAGATCGGCAAAGGGATCCTGAGGTACCACAATAGTGTGCACTAAGTGTTTTTGGATCCAACGTAATGATTTCAACCAAAGAGAGTCGTGTTTAGGCATTATTCTTATGCAATTAAGTGCGTTTACTAGCCCGATAGAATACCAGACTATGGGCAATATTCGCTAATTCTCTCCAACATAGCTAAAAAGTGGTTAATACTTGCGCTGCAAATAATACTGTATATACTAACAGTAACTGTATAGAAAAACAGGAAACACCATGAGACCTTTGACGCCACGCCAAGCTGAAATTTTAGAGCTAATTAAACGAAATATTGCCGATACTGGCATGCCACCCACTCGGGCAGAAATCGCAACCCGTTTAGGTTTTAAGAGCGCCAATGCGGCTGAAGAACATCTTAAAGCGTTGGCAAAAAAGGGCTGCATTGAGATCATGCCAGGCACATCTCGAGGCATTCGTCTGCCTGCGGAAATCGAAGATTTGACTGAAACAGGTTTACCGCTCATCGGCCAAGTGGCCGCGGGTGAACCTATCCTCGCCCAAGAACATGTTGAACAGTACTACCAAGTCGACCCAAGCATGTTTCATCCCGCCGCCGATTTTTTACTGCGAGTAAAGGGCGACAGCATGAAAAATATCGGTATTCTCGAAGGTGATTTGCTGGCAGTTCATAAAGTAGAACAAGCTAGAAATGGTCAAGTGGTTGTCGCTAGAGTCGATGACGATGTCACTGTTAAACGTTTCGAAAAAAAAGGTAATGTAGTCTATCTACATGCCGAAAATGAAGATTACTCCCCGATTAAAGTGGATTTAGGCTTCCAAAGTTTAACAATTGAAGGACTCGCCGTCGGTGTGATCCGTAATGGAGATTGGCTATGAATAAACTACTTGGCAATGCCCCCCGCCATCCGGGCCTGTGGCTCGATGAAGTCCGTGATGCTGACTATGACTGGCACCATGCGCCCATCGCCTGCATGCCAACTAAGACTCAAGGTCGCCAAGAATTAATTCATCTGAGTGCACAACTCGCTCAGTTAAGCCAACAGGGCCGTTGGTTAGTGCTCATCAACCCTCCAAGTATTGGCTACAAGCAAATGCTCGCCAGCGCAGGTGTGCGTATGGATAGAGTTTTGCTGGTACATGCTAAAGATGAAGTCGAAACCCTGTGGGCGATGGAGAAAGCCCTAACAAGTGGTACGTCCAGTGCAGTCATTACTTGGACTCAATCATTGGATGCGCGGGATAATCGACGCCTACAAATCGTGGCTAAAAGTGCCCGAGCTATGGGCATAGTGCTTGAAGACGTAAACAGTCACTTACATGCCGACGTACGCATTGAGCAAGGCAATCTCTTCGGTCAGCAATCTTTTTTTAGCGCTGTACACTAAATATTCATTTAATTTTTACCTTGAAAGCCGCCTCACCTATGAATGTGAGGCTTTTTTTTGGCAATTTTTCAGATAATTAGATAAATAAGTGATCTTGATCAATATTTAAACAGCAAGTATGGTTGGTTAAGTCGGTGATGATATATCACCTTCCGTGGTCAATGAATCGAGTATTTATCGAACTCGAAGCGCCACTAAAAATAGAGAACAGATTTATTTCAGCAGTATGTGCCAGCGTGGCTAATTACCAGCAGTAACAATACTTGATTAAAAGTAACAGCCGCCAACGCACGTTGAAGTCAAAAAAGCTTTTTTGGGAACTGAAGAGTTTGCATAGAGTTGAGACTTACTGTGTTGCTCTTCTTTGTAGTTGCTATTCGCAATTGGCAGAGGAGAAGTCTTGTGAAGCAATTGTTGTATTGTTTACTCGTGGTGCTTTTCGCACCACCGTTGACCGCCGCGGACATGCGGTTCAACATGACCCCTGGCGTGACCGAGATCAGTGGCAAGGTTTATCACTTGCACATGACCATCTTGTATATCTGCTGCGCAATAGGCCTAGTGGTCTTTGGCGTCATGATTTACGCCATGATCAACCACAGAAAATCCAAAGGCGCTGTCGCGTCCCACTTTCACGAAAGCACTAAAGTTGAAATCGCTTGGACGATTCTGCCATTTATCATTTTGATCTTAATGGCGATTCCAGCGACAAAAACTTTAATCGCAATGGAAGATCCCAGTAACGCCGATCTCACCGTAAAAGTCACGGGTTCCCAATGGAAATGGCATTACAGCTATTTCGATCAAGATATTGATTTTTATAGCATACTTACAACACCCAGAGCACAAATTGAAGGCACCGAAACCAAGGGTGAAAACTATCTATTGGAAGTCGATAAACCGCTCGTTCTACCGATAAACCGCAAAATCCGCTTTCTGATGACTTCAGAGGATGTCATACATTCTTGGTGGGTGCCCGCCTTTGCCATTAAGAAAGATGCCAACCCTGGATTTATCAATGAAGCTTGGACTCGCATCGACAAACCCGGCATTTACCGCGGTCAATGCGCCGAACTCTGCGGAAAAGACCATGGTTTTATGCCTATCGTAGTACAAGCGTTACCCGAAGCCGAGTTTGAGGCTTGGGTCACAGAGCAAAAACAAGCCGCAGATGCTGCGGCTGAAGCCGCTCAAGCCGCTTTATCACAAACCCTAAGTAAAGAAGAGTTGATGACTCTAGGCGAACAAGTTTACCTCGGACACTGCGCAGCCTGCCACCAGCCCAATGGCGAAGGGTTGCAAGGCGTATTTCCGCCCCTTAAAGGTAGCCCGATTGCAACGGGACCACTCAGCGGTCACCTTGAAATTGTGCTCAACGGTAAAACGGGTACTGCCATGCAAGCGTTTAGTAAGCAATTGACTGCACAAGAAATCGCGGCAGTGACTACCTACGAGCGTAATGCTTGGGGCAATAATACTGGCGATGCAGTGCAAGCCAAAGACGTCAACGAGTACATGGACGGCAATTCTGCACAAACATCCGCCGCGGTACCAAGCAGTACAACTCCGACACCCGCGCCTGCAGACGTCTCAGCTGCAGTCGATCCCGCAAGCCTCCCCACACTCAGCCATGACGCCCTCATGGCCGAAGGTGAAACTGTCTACGCGACCTTCTGTGCTGCCTGCCATCAAGTGACAGGTGCAGGAATACTACCCGCCTTCCCCGCGCTAGTGGGTAGTGCTATCGCCATTGGACCAGTCGCCAATCACATCGATATTGTGATGCACGGCAAAACGGGCACGGCTATGCAGGCATTTGGCAAACAGCTTAGCCCACAGCAACTTGCAGCAGTCATTACCTATGAACGCAATGCTTGGGGCAACAATACCGGCGATACAGTGCAACCTGCTGATATCGCAAGTCATGGACAGTAGGGGATAATGATGAGCACAACGACTCAAGATCAAACCGCAGCCCATGATGACCATCATCATGGTGCGCCAAAGGGCATCATGCGCTGGCTGCTAACCACCAACCATAAAGACATAGGTACTTTGTATTTATGGTTCAGCTTCATTATGTTCTTAACCGGTGGCGCTATGGCCATGGTGATCCGCGCTGAACTCTTTCAACCTGGATTACAATTGGTCGAGCCCAACTTTTTCAACCAAATGACAACTGTTCATGGGCTGATCATGGTATTCGGTGCGGTAATGCCAGCCTTTACAGGGCTTGCTAACTGGCTGATCCCTATGATGATAGGAGCGCCCGATATGGCGCTGCCACGGATGAATAACTGGAGTTTTTGGATACTCCCCTTCGCCTTCACTATCCTTCTCAGTTCGTTGTTTATGGAAGGTGGCGGACCAAACTTTGGTTGGACCTTCTACGCACCACTATCAACAACTTATAGCCCAGATAGCACGGCGCTCTTTGTATTTTCTATTCACATCATGGGGATAAGTTCGATCATGGGCGCGATCAACGTGATTGTGACCATAGTGAATTTACGCGCGCCAGGCATGACATGGATGAAGTTACCATTATTTGTGTGGACTTGGCTTATCACGGCATTCCTACTGATCGCGGTTATGCCCGTACTCGCGGGCGCAGTGACTATGGTGCTGACCGATAAGTTTTTCGGCACGAGTTTCTTCGATGCGGCTGGCGGCGGCGATCCTGTGATGTTCCAGCATATTTTCTGGTTCTTCGGCCACCCTGAAGTTTACATCATGATCTTGCCGTCCTTTGGCATCATCTCTGCCATAGTGCCCGCCTTCAGTCGTAAACCCTTATTTGGCTATGCATCCATGGTTTATGCTACGGCTAGTATTGCAATTCTGTCATTCCTCGTGTGGGCGCACCATATGTTCACCACAGGTATGCCAGTGTTTGCCGAGCTGTTCTTCATGTATTGCACTATGTTGATTGCAGTGCCAACTGGGGTGAAAGTGTTTAACTGGGTTGCCACTATGTGGCGCGGCTCACTCAGTTTCGAAACGCCCATGCTGTTTGCTGTAGCCTTTATCATACTCTTCACTATTGGCGGTTTTTCGGGATTAATGCTCGCCATTACGCCCGCCGACTTCCAGTACCACGATACTTATTTTGTTGTGGCACATTTCCATTATGTACTAGTGACTGGTGCGATTTTCTCCATCATGGCAGCGGCCTATTACTGGCTACCTAAGTGGACGGGACACATGTACAACGAACAACTGGGACAATGGCATTTCTGGTGCTCGGTGATTTCAGTCAATGTGCTATTTTTCCCGATGCATTTCCTTGGGCTGGCAGGAATGCCAAGGCGTATCCCTGACTACTCGATTCAATTTGCCGATGTTAATCAAATCGTCTCGATTGGTGGGTTCGCCTTCGGCTTATCGCAATTGATTTTCTTAGTATTAGTAATTAAGTGCATCCGGGGCGGCGAAAAAGCTCCCGCTAAACCTTGGGAAGGTTCCGAGGGTTTAGAATGGACATTGCCAAGCCCTGCGCCTTACCACTCCTTCACGACACCACCTGAGGTGAAATGAAATGGCAACCCAACACCAGCAAGATAAACCTAAGTCAAATCGTAAACTTATCAGCATGTTAGTTATCGGCTGTATTGGCATGTTTGGCTTTGGATTCGCGCTGGTGCCGCTCTACGATGTGTTGTGCGAGCAACTCGGTATCAATGGAAAACCCTCCAATACCGCGAGTAATTATCAAGCAATCACAGTAGATACAAGCCGAATAGTGACTGTGGAATTTATTTCTCAGGTACAAACAGGCATGCCATGGACATTTGCGCCACAAACCAAACGGCTCGAAGTTCACCCTGGCGAGCTAATCCATACGGCATTTCTGGCTCGCAATATGTCCGCTAAAGCAACGATTGGCCAAGCGATACCTTCAGTTTCGCCCGGCCAAGGTGCCGCTTATTTCAATAAAACAGAATGCTTTTGCTTTAATCAACAACCCTTAGCGGCGGACACTAGCGCAGAGCTGCCGCTCATTTTCTATGTGGATCCTCAGTTACCTGAGTCTATCCACACTCTGACCCTCTCTTACACTCTCTACGACATTACCGACAAGCAGTTAGCGTCTGCCATAGAGCAAGGAGCTGCAAAATGATAACGAAACATCAAACTTACTACGTTCCATCCCAAAGTGTTTGGCCTATTGTAGGTGCCATTGGCTTGTTCTTAATCGCCTCTGGTGCAGGCCTTTTCGTGCAACAATTGAAATCAGGTGCATCCGGTGGCGGTTATGTGCTGCTGGTTGGGATAGCTGTGATCCTATTCATGCTGGTAGGTTGGTTTAGAACCGTGATCCAAGAGTCGATGGCAGGGCTCTATTCTAGCCAAATGGATCGATCGTTTCGCCAAGGTATGAGCTGGTTTATTTTTTCGGAAGTCATGTTTTTCGGCGCTTTTTTCGGGGCACTATTTTATGCCCGCATGTTCGCAGTGCCTTGGCTCGGTGGCGCATCGAATAATGCCATGACCCACGAAGTACTCTGGCCTCAGTTTGAAGCTATTTGGCCGCTCATTACTACGCCAGATGGTACTAAAACCCAAGCTATGCCATGGACTGGACTGCCATTAATCAACACTATCGTACTGCTAACCTCCTCAGTTACCTTACATTTCGCCCATGTCAGCCTAGAAAAAGGCAAGCGTTCTGCCATTACTCTCTGGCTTGGTATCACCATACTCTTGGGTATGGGTTTCCTTGCCTTACAGGCAGAAGAATATATGCATGCCTACCGGGAAATGGGACTCACCCTGACCTCTGGGATTTATGGCAACACCTTCTTCCTGTTAACTGGCTTTCACGGCATGCATGTCACACTGGGGACGCTCTTTTTATTCGTGTTGTTTTTCAGAGTGTTGAAGGGGCACTTTAGCGCAGATAAACATTTTGCTTTCCAAGCGGGGAGTTGGTATTGGCACTTTGTGGATGTGGTCTGGCTGTGTTTGTTTATTTTCGTTTACGTTCTCTAGTGCTTTAGTAAGGCGTGGGATTGGGGCTAATTAACCCAGTCCCTAAGGCCACCAGCAATAACAAGATAACGAGCACGGAGAAAATCACTCGCCGACCAAGATAACGGCTCATAGGCACTTTTTCATCACCTTTCACCATAATAAACAAGGCGCGACCTAGATTAAAAATGATGAATAGCAACAGCAGAACTAAGACCAACTTAAAAATGAACAGGCTATTCATACAATATCCTCATGTTCTGCTGAATAAATTAACGGTTTTTCTACTGATATTGACTGTGGCTGTATTAACTATATTGGTCAAGTTGGGTTTATGGCAGTTAGCCCGTGGTGAAGATAAAACGACGCTTTTAGCCCAGATGGAAGCAAGGCAAGCTTTGCTGCCATTAAGTTTTGAGCAGCTCCAACTCAAGGTCGGCAAAGAAGGTGTGACTGGTTATCGACTGCAAGTACGCGCCACTCCCGCAAGCTCACAAATCTGGCTGCTGGATAATCAAATCTATCAAGGTCAAGTGGGATATTTAGCCTTCCAACCCCTGCAAGTAGAAGTTGAAAAACCTTGGTTGCTGGTCGAGTTAGGCTTTGTTGCCGCAGGCTCCCATCGGGATGAGTTGCCCCACATCACTCCCCTAAGCGGGGCATTAAATATCGAAGGCAGGCTTTATCAAAAGCAAATCAATCCCTTGAGCCAAGCTTTAATGGCAGAAACAGGGACAAGTATTCGCTTTCAAAATTTAAATATGCCCGAAATGGCTAAGGTATTAGGGCACCAAGTGTTACCTGTCGTGTTGCAACCAGAGCAATTACCTTCCCTCACATTGCCCCATCCTTGGCAACCTTTCCCACTGTCGGCACAAAAACATTGGGGCTATGCGTTGCAGTGGTTTTCGATGGCAGCCGTATTTGCAGGGCTAATGCTGTGGCAAGGGATTAAATATGTAAAACGCCATAGCGCCCAAACAGTCGCAAACTCAAGGAGCAAATAAGGAAATTCGTACCATACTTAGCAAGACACTAATAAAACTAAATAAATATAAAACAATAAATTAGGGATAATTTGAATGAGAGGAGCAAGCATGAACTCCCAGAACAAATCTAAACACAAAGCATTAGGGCTATTACTGCTGGCGTTTATTGCCCCCGTAGTGATTGCTAAGCTAGTGCTGAGCCTGAATTTATACCATGGCGGTGCCACCAATCATGGCGAGCTGATCAGTCCCGAAACTAGTTATGCCAGCCTTGGGGTTGAAAATTCTAATCCCAAAGAATGGCAACTACTGTATTTATTGCCCGCCAAATGCAACGATACTTGCCGCGAACGCCTGTATATTTTGCGCCAAAGCCACACAGCGCTAGGGCCAGATCAGGCGCGAGTAGAACCGCTCATCCTCACCCATCCCGACAGCGATCTTAACGCCTTAAGCACCTTTAACTTCAATACTCGTCCTGCCAATGCAGACTTAAGCAAATGGTTAGATGAACAGCAGCTAATCATAGTCGATCCCTTAGGCAGCTTAGTCCTGCGCTACCCTCAAGTGCAGGGCAAAGAAGCACATTTAGCTCAAGGCAAGGCGCTGATTGCGGATCTGCGTAAGTTGTTAAAACTGTCGAGGGTAGATTGATGCAACTAACTTGGATCCTACGCTTAACCTTAGTCTTTACCCTATTGGTGATTTTAATGGGCGCTTACACCCGCCTATCGGATGCAGGGCTCGGCTGCCCCGATTGGCCAGGCTGCTACGGCCATATTAAAGTGCCCACCCAAGACCATGAAATCGCCCATGCGCAAACTATATTCCCAGATCACGATATCAATACAGAGAAAGCTTGGCTGGAAATGATCCACAGATATATCGCAGGCGGACTTGGCTTACTGGTGTTATTCATCTTAATTTTGTGCTTAAAAACACCGGAAGCACCCAAAAAGTTACCGATCATCATAGTGCTGCTGATCCTTTTTCAAGGAGCACTAGGCATGTGGACTGTGACCATGAAACTCATGCCAATTATTGTGATGTCGCATCTTATTGGTGGCTTTAGCCTAATCTCGCTGCTGTTACTCCTTTACCTGCGAACCCGACCTCGGCGTATATTTAATAGCGAAACCCATGCTCGACATCTCGCACCGTTAGCGTTGGTGAGCCTATTCGTCCTTGTGGGTCAGATTATGTTGGGCGCTTGGACATCATCAAATTACGCGGCGCTCGCCTGCACCTCTTTACCCATCTGTGAGGGAAATTGGGTAGATAACTTAGCAATAGCCGAGGCATTTTCACCGTTCCAAGGCCAACACCCTAGCTTCGAATTTGGGGTGCTCGATTACCCTGCACGAATGACTATCCACGTAGCCCACAGAATTGGCGCTATCGTCACTGCCAGCTTGTTACTCGTGCTCGCCTACCGATTATTTGTTGGCGCTACGGGACTTAAGGCTTTAAGCCTTTTATTAGTGGGGCTAGTCATACTTCAAGTGAGCTTAGGTATTTCTAACGTAGTGATGCATTTACCACTCGGCATTGCCGTGTCTCACAACGGTGGTGCGGCACTACTGCTGCTGACCTTAGTCACAATCAACTATTTTTTATGGCGCAAAGCATAAGCGAGGGATCCAAGATGGCAAAACCACTCTCAATCACCAGTAGCCTGCCCACTTTCAGCGTAACATGGCGCGCCTATTTTGAAATGACCAAACCTAAAGTGGTCGCACTGATGCTGCTCACTGTCTTAGTCGGCATGTGTCTTGCTGTGCCCCATGCGGTCCCCGTTCAACCTTTAATCGCCGGTATGCTGGGTATTGCTATGATGGCGGGTTCAGCGGCAGCGTTGAATCACCTAATCGATCGCCGTATTGATGGCTTAATGGCACGCACCTACAATCGCCCACTACCCAAAGGGCGTATTTCGGCCACACGCGCGTTAATTTTCGCCGCTAGCTTAGGTAGTTTTGGCTTTATCGTCTTATATTCCTTAGTCAATCCACTCACTGCTTGGCTGACCTTTGCCAGCCTGATTGGCTATGCCTTGGTTTATACGGCCTATTTGAAACGCGCAACATCACAAAATATTGTGATCGGTGGCCTTGCGGGAGCTATGCCACCCCTGCTGGGATGGACGGCAGTGACGAGCGAATTTCACGGCCATGCGTTATTGCTAGTGATCATCATTTTTACGTGGACGCCGCCACATTTTTGGGCACTGGCCATTCACAGACGCGCCGAATATGCCAAAGTAGATATTCCCATGCTGCCAGTCACCCACGGTGTCGAATTTACGAAAACCTGCATCTTGCTCTACACAGTATTGCTGGCGATTGCTTGCCTGTTACCTGTGCTGGTTGGTATGTGTGGGCCAGTGTATTTCGTCAGCTCGAGTTTACTCAGTACGGGATTTATCTATAAAGCATGGCAACTTAAATATCGGGATCATGATGGCTTAGCGATGCAAGTGTTCCGCTTCTCTATCTACCATTTAATGTTGTTATTTATGGCATTACTGCTAGACCACTATTTATGGAACTAGTGTATGGAACGAGTTTGTCGCGCTAACCTGTATTTATGGAGCGAATAATGCAGAAAAGAATTTTAGTCATCGCCATTTTGTTGTTCGGCCTTGGCGGCCTATTTGCGGTGAAATTTAATCCCCCAAAACCTATCGAGTTAGAGAGCGGTTTTCTGTTTCCACAGGCCTATGAATTAGCGCCCTTTGAATTGGTCGATCAACACAAGCAAGCTTTTACCAATGCCAGTTTGCAGGGAAAATGGAGCTTATTCTTTATCGGTTTTACCTTTTGCCCCGACGTTTGTCCTACGACCTTAAATAAACTCGCGGCGGCTTATCCCGATCTAAACAAGATCGCGCCATTGCAGGTGGTGTTTCTATCCGTCGACCCCAAACGAGATACACAGGATAAACTCTTAACCTATGTAAATTTTTTCAATCCAGAGTTTAAAGCGGTAACGGGTGAACAAACGCAGATATTTCCCCTCACCCGCAGCTTAGGACTCACTTATGCCATGGTGGGTGAAGGAGAAAATTACCAAGTCGACCATAGTGCGGGTTATGTTTTGGTGTCGCCGCAGGGAACGCGAGTTGCGGTATTTAAACCTACGGCAGCGTTAGGCAAACCGCCGCAGGTATTAAATGATAAATTAATTAGCGATTTTGAAAAAATAGTGGCGCAATACAAACCTAGCCGCTGATCACTCTTTGATCCAAGAGCCATCGTCCTTTGGCCTTACCCAAGGCTGAGAAAACCAATAGTAGCCATTGCGCGCCTTACTCGGCGCTGTGCAGTTATAACGCGATCGCCCCGCGGGCAAGGCTAAATCCGCTTGAACACTAAACTCGTTTTCATTGAGCCAAGTCGGCTGTTTTGAGCCTTGACCTTGGATGTAACACATCACTTGCTTAGCAGAGATATCACTCATATCGAGGGTCACTTTAAGCTCTGGACGCCAATGGCCACCCTTTAACTCAGGATCACTTGGGGTTTGTGCAATCACAGGCATATTTAAGCTGTATAACTTTGCCTTAAGGCTTTTTAGGTCTGCATATTGTCCAGCAACGGGGAAACGCGGCAGGGCCGTTAATGGCGAATAGGGCCCCGCGGCACCGGACTGTTGCCCAAAAGCGACAAAGCCGTTCTCAGTTAACATATCCTGCAACGCTTGATTGTACTCACCGTAAGGATACGCCAGCATTTTAAAATTGTGCCCAGTGGCATCTGCAATCGCTTTTTCTGTATCTAAGATATTGGCTTTTATCCGCGCGAACCACTGCGCCTGTGATTCGTTTTCTAAGGCGCGGATCAAATGTTCGTGCGCCCAACTGTGGTTAGCAATATCGGCGCCTTCCTTGGATAGTGTGATGAGTTCATCCCAAGTCATCATCTCGGTAAACTTTTGTTTAATCGGCTCAATTGCCACAAACAAGGTGTAGGGGAATCCAAATTCCTTTAGGATAGGATGCGCCGTAGTCGCTATACTGCGATAACCATCATCGAAGGTAATTGCGATTGTTTTAGCGGGTAAATCTTGTTTTTGCTTGATCGCTTCAACCACTTTAGAAAGCGGGATCACCTTAAAGCCGTCATCGACGAGAAACTGCATTTGCTCACGAAATTGCGCGGGCGTAACGCTGGTTGCCGCCGGAGTGGTTTCTGACACATGGTGATATTGCAGAATGACCACGGCATGGGCAGAAAACGTCATTAGCCCTATGAGTGCCAACAGCACACGTTTAACCATAATGTGAACACCTCTGAAATTAATGAATACTGCTAAATCAACTTGGCTCGACCTCATGCTCAACGGCGCGAAAAATCGCCAGTTACTAGCGCTCGCCCTGCCGATGATACTCTCCAATATCACTATCCCGCTGTTGGGCTTAGTCGATACGGCTGTTATTGGTCATCTGAGTGAGGCCTATTATTTAGGGGGAGTCGCTGTCGGGTCAACGATTATCACATTAATCATTTGGTTATTGGGATTTTTGCGTATGGCGACGACAGGTTTAGTCGCGCAAGCCTTTGGTGCTGACGATCTTCACGCCCAGCACAAACTCTTAGTCCAAGGCGCTATGCTAGCGATGTTATTGGGCGTAGGCGTTATCGCACTGCAAGTCCCGATATTGAATTTAGCGTTGGGATTATCCGAAGCGAGTAGCGAGGTCGAACGTTATTGCCGCGAATATTTTCAGGTACGGATTTGGTCAACGCCCTTCGCCCTGCTCAATTTAGTGATGTTAGGTTGGCTCTTAGGGCGACAACAACCTAAAGCCGCCATGTGGCAGCTGATTTTAGCCAACCTTGCCAATATTATTCTCGATGTGGTGTTTGTCCTCGGCTTGGGTTGGGGCGTTAAAGGCGCAGCCCTCGCCTCGGTCTTTGCCGATATCACCGCTTTCTCAGTCGCACTCACTATGGTGTTACAACAACTCAAGCGCGCACCCGAGTTTCACTTATCTCAGCTATTCCCCCATGTCACCTTAACGGGTTATGGCAAATTACTGAGGCTCAACACAGATATTTTTGTCCGCAGCCTCTGTTTGCAGGCAGCTTTTGCCTTTATGACATTCCATGGTGCAGGTCTAGGTGATAATACCGTTGCGGCCAATGCCGTGTTATTGAATTTACTGCTATTAATCTCCTACGCTCTAGATGGTATAGCCTATTATGCCGAGGCAGAAGTCGGTCGAGCCTATGGGCAAAAACAGGCAGAACAATTAAGGGAAGCTGTGATCTTAGCTTGGTGCTGGTCGGCCATAACGGCACTAGGATTCTGCGCTGTATTTAGTCTTTTTGGCAGTAATATTATCGCGTTATTGACCAGTATTAATGAGGTCAGAGCCACTGCGCAAACCTATCTTATCTGGCTAATATTCTTGCCTTTATGGTCCTTTAGCTCGTATTTATTCGATGGTGTTTACATAGGTGCCGCTAAAGGAAAAGTGATGCGCAATAGCATGATACTCGCCACCTTTGGCGCGTTTTTCCCAACATGGTATTTACTGCAGCAGCTATTACTACCAGAGCAAGGCAACCATGCCCTCTGGGCCGCGATGAGTGTCTTTATGATCGTCAGAAGCCTAACGCTCGCAGGGCATTATTATTTCAGTCAGGCCTTTTTACATAAATAAATCTGTAAAGACAGTAGTTTACTAATCTCAAAATCATTATTATGTTGATTTTACAATTGTAACGAAGATGTGAATCGATAATGAAAAGGATTTTACCGCTGCTATTGCTGTGGCTATGTAACTATACGGTTGCCAACACTGCGCCACAATTACCCGTTGAAGCCTTTGCAAGCATCCCAGATGTTAGCTCTGTGCAGCTCTCGCCTAATGGCAAAAAAATCGCTTCTGTTGTACGGGTCGATCAAGCCAAACTCAAAGGTACTGTCGTTAGTATCCAAGATATAGAAACAGGCGAAAAAAGCATTCCGCTGCACACGGATAACCAAAAATTTGTCATCCTGTCTCTGCAGTGGGCAAACGATAATATCTTACTGATCAGTGCTAAGTTTCCGGCTAACCGTTACGGTACACCTACAACCGAAACCCGCCTTGTTAAGTATGATTTGACCACGAAAAAGACCTCGAGTGTCCTTCCGCGCAGCGTCTTAGACCGTCTTAATTGGATCCCGCAACATCAGGGACAAATTATCGATCTTATGCCAGATGATCCCGATAATATTTTACTGTCATTAGACGGAATGGGCGAAAACGTAGGCGAAGACAGCGTTCTGAAAGTCAATTTAGCGCAGGGGAAATCCAGTTACACCCAAAATGCTAAAAAGAAGATTATAAGTTGGATTACCGACAGGCAGCACAAAGTCCGAATTTCTATCTACAACGATGATACTGAGTACCGTATTTATGAACAGGCCGAGCAAAAGAGTGATTCACGCTTGCTTTGGACCTTTAAAGCCTTCTCTGAGGACACGGTTTGGCCATTAGGTTTTGATGCAGACCCTAATATCCTCTACGTTCGCGCCTATCACCAAGGTTTCGAAGCCATTTTTAAAGTGAACCTGACCGACCCTAATCTTACAAAAGAGTTGGTTTACGCCAATGAAGCAACTGACGTCGAAGGGGATTTACTCTACTCGCAATTAAAGAAAAAAGTCATTGGTATCAGTGAAGGCGACGGCGAGGAATACACCTTCTGGGAGACAGAATATGTCGGACTACAAAATGGTCTTAAGGCTGTATTACCCGATGCTCACAACTATATTACTCAATTCAGTGCAAATGAACGCCGCTACATAGTGTATTCCACCAGCTCGACCGAGCCTGGCACTTATTATTTCGGCGATAGGGACGAAAAAACGTTATATCCCATCGCGAACAGATACGGCAAGCTCAATAGTGAGCTACTCGCCAACACCCAACATCTAACTTACGAAGCAAGGGATAAGCTCAAAATCGATGCTTACCTAACAGTGCCAAAGGGACTCGAAGCTAAACAGCTACCGACGATTATTTTCCCCCATGGCGGCCCGATCAGTTACGACAGTAACGGCTTTGACTATTGGGCGCAGTTTTTCGCTAATCGGGGTTATGCGGTATTTCGAATGAATTTCAGGGGGTCGGCAGGTTACGGCTATGAGTTTATGAAGGCTGGCCTAAAAAGCTGGGGGCTCGAAATGCAAAACGATGTTGAAGACGGGACTCGTTACCTAATAGCGCAAGGGATTAGCGATCCCAAACGCATTTGTATTGCCGGTGCGAGTTATGGTGGTTACGCGGCCTTAATGGGGGCAGCTATGACTCCCGATCTTTACCGTTGCGCCATCAGTGTAGCTGGTGTGACCGATGTGGCCTACCTTGTAAAATCAAGCCGCAGACATACCAACTATGAAGTGGTTAAAGAGCAAATAGGAGATGATCTCGATGCCCTCTATGAGCGCTCACCTATCAGTAAAGCAGATAAAATTAACATCCCAGTATTACTGCTACATGGCGATAAGGACAGAGTCGTTAAGGTTCAACATAGCAGAGAAATGTATAACGAGCTCAAATCACTAAATAAACCAGTGGAGTATATTGAGTTGGAAAATGGTGATCATTACCTAAGCAATAACGACAATAGACTCGCGACGTTTAAAGCCTTAGATAAGTTCTTAGCTGATAATCTCAACCCTAAGTTATAACTTAACAACTGCACTTAAAGCGAAAGCCAAATATAAAAAAACGCGACTCAAGGTCGCGTTTTTCATTCAGCTTAACAAACAAGATTAAGCGTAAGAATGTTCACCGTGTTGGTGATCTGTCACGTCACGTACGCCAGTCAACTCACCTGGGAACATGTCTAACAATTGTTTTTCGATACCATCCTTCAGGGTGATATCAACTTGAGAACAACCATTACATCCACCGCCGAACTGCAGTACGGCTACGCCTTCTTTGGTAATTTCAACCAGCGTGATATTACCACCATGGCCAGCTAACTGAGGGTTGATTTCAGATTGGATCACGTATTCGATACGCTCGACTAAAGGTGCATCACCTGACACTTTACGCATTTTTGCGTTAGGTGCTTTGAGCGTGAGTTGTGAACCTAATTGGTCAGTCACAAAATCGATAGTGGCATCTTCAAGGAAAGGTGCACTCTTCTCATCGACCATAGCATTGAAGCCAGTGAACTCGATTTCAATATCATCACTTTCTACTGCATCCGGTGGACAATAAGACACACCACACTCGGCTTGCGAGGTTCCTGGACTGATCACAAATACGCGAATATGAGTGCCTTCAGGTTGATCTGCTAACAACTTAACAAAATGGGCTTGAGCCGCATCGGAAATGGTAATCATGAAAACCTGCTCCGTCAGGGGATACCTGAGTGTTTTAGTAAGAATTAGCCGTATGATACTCCGACTCACCTTCGCTTTGTAGTCCTTTGGATAGCAAGTTTATGGATTTTTGCCATAGCGATCACGATTTATTCATCATAAACAAGCTTTAAACGAATGTGTTGTACGCGAGTGAACAGCAGCATTTACAAACAAAAGCGACCCAATTGGGTCGCTTTAAGCCAGACATAAAATACAAACTATTTAGCCGCTTCTTGTCCCGCGATACGACCAAAGACAATGATATCAGTGTAAGCATTTCCACCGAGTCGATTGGTTCCATGGGTTAAACCAGTCACTTCTCCCGCAGCAAACAAGCCCGGAATCACTTTTCCTTGTTCATCAAGTACACGAGTACGTATATCAACCGCTAGTCCACCCATTGTATGGTGCACAGAAGGTGTAGCCTTTAAAATCCAATAAGGTCCTTTACTTAAATCAACCAATCCTGAGCGATGATTAAAGGCTTCATCCTTTCCTGTTGCGGCATAACGATTAACGTCTTTAATCGTTGATAACAGCTTATCTTCAGGAATATTAAAGACTTTAGCGGCTTCTTCTAGGGTGTCGACCTTATACATTAGCCCGTCTTTTGTGAATTCCTTAAGTTCGCCTTGATGCATTTCAACTGTATGGGCAACGTTTTCAATGTCTTGATTCCAGAGCACATAAGTATAGCGGCCTGGTTGGGCTAGAATGGCCTGTGAAATCACATCTCGGCGTTCCAATTCTTCAACAAAGCGCTCACCCTTCTGGTTGATTAACACCGCACCAAAGAAGCGAGAGTCTGCAATCAAGGCAATAGCACCCGAGGTTGGGCTACAAATAGGATATGACTGGATATATCCCATATTTTTAGCTGCTGCATGTATTTTTTCTGCCATCACAATACCGTCACCAGTACCACCTGAATGACCAGTACTGCCATAACGTTCATCTAACTCTGGGTTATATTTTTTACGCATTTCCATGTTAGACGAGAAGCCACCCGTGGCAATCACAACACCGCGTTTTGCATAGTAGGTTACCGTTTTGCCATTATGAGTCGCTTCTACACCCACAATTCGGCCCGTTTGATCTTGAATTAACTTTTCAGCCTTAGTATTGGTATGAATTGGTAAGCCAACTTCTTCAGCTTTAATAGAAAACTTGCTGATCACCTCTGCTCCGGTATGACCTTTAGGGATTAGCGCCCGTTTAACGCTGTGTCCACCAAACTGAAATAATTGATCTGGGTAAAATTCTACTTTGACGTAATCCCTTAACCACTCCGCAGCATCAACCGCATTATCGACCATGGTCTTAACCATTTCAGGGTCACCTTTGAAATCGCCGCCTTTTAGCGTGTCGCTAATAAACAGCTCTTTGCTATCGGTCACCCCCATATTTTTTTGCACCCAACTACCAGCAACATTCATCTCAGCACCAGAGATCAATGAGTTACCACCAATAATTGGCATTTTTTCAATAATAACGGCGGAGCGGCCTGCGGCCATAACCTCTAAACCAGCACTGAAACCTGCACCACCCGAGCCAATAATCACCACATCATAGGTATATTCTGCTGGTGTTAATGCTTCATTTTTTTTAGCTGAAGCGACAGCGACTAACGTAACACCTGCGGCTTCAACACTTTTACCCACGGCTTCTTTAAGCGCTTTAGACGTTACGGTTGCGCCTGCAATACCGTCAACCTCGATAGAGTTATTATCAATAATCGCCTGTTTAACATCTTTAAATACGGCACCAGCAAGGACCTTATTTTCCTTTTGCTTTAGTACATCAATCGCCACAATGTGTCCGTCTTTGAATGTGGTTTCGACCTGCACTTCGCCATGCTTGCCTTGAGCGGTTCCCTGGCTTTTTACTATTTGATGGGTAACTTGACAGCCGACAATAATTGCTGTTGCCGTGGCAGCAATACCAATAATGGATTTTTTATAATGCATTACAATTCCCTTATTATTTTTAATGAAAACTAGAACAGCATCAAATTAAATGAGATTCTACTTATCAAAAATTCAACCTATTTGATAAACCGTTAAAACTGATAACCAACAGATATACCGTATTCAATCCCATCATTATATTGTGAGCCCCAGCTATCATAATGGGTGATATATAACTTTGAAAATATTGAATCTGTGAGGTTTGTTTGTAACGTTGTAATTATCTGATGGCCATAGCTGTCATATGAAAATAATGCTTGATGCGCTGCATCCCTATCAATTTGTGCTTCATAATTCAAACTTAAACTATGTTTTAACCCTAGCAACTCAAATGGGTACTTTGCATTTAAAACCACAGCATAACCTGACAGATCATTAAATTTCTCTGATGTGGGGGAAAAGCTACCAATGGTATAATTTAAACCGACACCATAGTTTAGTGATAAATTTTGAATTTTTGCATTATGGGTAATACCTAAGTAAAGATTATCTTCAACTAGCGTTTCACTCGCAGAGATAAAGTTCTGAGTCCAGAAGTTGAACTGCGACTCTCCCAGCATATTTTCAAGTATCAATAATGACTTAATGGTAGTTTTACCATCAAGGTTCTTCTGATTTTCCGCGATTTCAGCAGGGTTTTCGAGCTTAAGATTAGCAAAGTAAGTACCCCAATCAGCAATTCCTAAATGATTCAACTTTACAAAAGGTTGATTAAAAACACCTGGGTTATCATTTTTTGCGTCACTGGTATAAAACTTATAACCTAAATCCACGCTCGTTTTATTCACATCAGCATATACTGAACCACTAAAAATAATTGCACTGACTAAAATGGATGCCACACTTTTTTTACACATAGAGTCCCTCTCAAGCATGTATTCTAGGAAGTATTTTAAAATACTTATCGACCAGTAAACTTTATATAATAAAGTTACTACGAATAGCATGAGGACTATGTGATCTAAGCCCAACGGCGCTTTTGCATTTTAAAAGTGTGTGGTTTAATGCAGTAAATTTACAGCTCCTATTACTTAACTGTTAGATATTTCCAATCTAGCGACAAATACATTATTTGCAGATGAGCTAGTAAAAGTCCAACCCAGTTGATTCGCGAGACGTTTCACCAGTAAAAGCCCTAAACCAAATCCATGGCGGCCCTTACTATTGTAGGAATTGGTTATTGCTATACAACAAGCATCTTGAGTAATGCTAATATCCATCCCACCATGCTCAATACTATTCCTTAATAAATTGCTTAATATGATTTTTAGCGGATGAAGCTGAACTGGCAAGCAAGTATCATCACACAATAATTGAATTTTTTGCTCATAACCATGTACCCGTTGCTGCTCCTCGATAATACTGGCAAGTAAAGGCGATAATGCTACGTTTTCCTTTTCTAGGTTTGAACACTCTTTATTAGTTAACCATAGTAGGGTTTCAATGAGTGATTTCATTTGATTGGTCGCTTGGGAAGCATACAGAGTTGCCCCCGTAAGCTCACCTTGTTGTAATGCGAGGATTTCGAATGAAGATTGGCATATGGCGACTGGCGTACGTAACTCATGACTAGCAAAACGTAAAAAATTGAGTTCTCGCTGCTGAGCCTCCTGAAGTTGTAAAATCGAGTTATCTAAAGCATCAACAATAGCTTTTAATTCAGCATATTCTTGTTCTGGTAAACTCAGTTTTCCTCCTCCTTCCCAATCATGTTGTTTAATCGCATGACTAATTTGATGAACAGGCGTAATCACTTTACTTTGCATATAAAACGCTAAGCTTGCACTGGCACAAAAGGTTATCAAGACAAGCAGCAAGATCGCCGTCATATTTTTAGGGGCAAAGTGCAAATCATGGGTAACACTAAACTGCAGCCAAACGTAGAGCGGCTGGCCAGTTTGGGTGTAGTACACACTTAACGCGTTAACAATGGGACCTTCTGCATGCTCATAGTGAATTGTGCTCGCATCAGTTAAGACTTCATTGTTACTTAACTCACGAATTTGCAGCGGAATATCTCGCCAATGAGGATAGACTGTTAAGTTATCGGTTTTTAGAAGTGGTTGATGAAGTAATGATTGCTGAGTTGGCTCCGCCAGCTTCAGTAATGCTTCGGCCGCTTGCCCTGCATTGTGCATTGTGACTTCATGCATAGAAATCATACCTGCACACATCATGCAAAGCGGGATAAAACTATTTACACCTAAGGTTATTAATAGAAAAATAACTCCCCACACTTGATAACTACGCTTGAGGCTAAGTTTAGGCGCTTGCATTGATATCATCTCTAAGGCTTAAACCGACGCCACGAATCGTATGTAATATTTGCCGTTCAAAGGGGCGATCGATCACTCGGCGCAAAAGATGAATATGGCTGCGCAAGCTATCACTATCAGGTGTACTGTCGGGCCAAAGCATTCGCTCAATCTCTTCTCTACTCACCGTTTCTGGACTACGCCTAGCTAATAAAGCCAAGATCTGCCATCCGGTTTTAGACAAAGCCAGCAGTTGCCCTTGCCGATACACCATGTGGTTTGCAAAATCGATTTCTAGGTCGCCAATCGTCAACCTTTGGGGCGCGGGACGACGCTGAGCAACCACCTTCAATCGCGCGACTAGTTCCTCCATTGCAAATGGTTTTACTAAATAATCGTCCGCGCCCACAGCAAACCCACTCAAGCGATCATTCAGACTACTACGTGCAGTTAACATGATTACTGGTGAAGTAATGCACTGTGCTTTCCAGCGTTCACACGCTTCAATCCCATCACCATCCGGCAAATTTAGATCGAGAATAATAGCGTCGAACTGCTGCTGACTAATGAGCATATCCGCTTGTGCCAGGTTGAAAGCGTAATCACACTCTATACCACTCAATTCAAGATATTGAATGATGTTGTTAGAAAGAAGTCGATTATCTTCAACCAGTAATATCAACATTTTTAAATCAACTCATATTGATGGGCTAAATGGATTAAATTTGCTCTATTTGTAGCCCCAAATTTCTTACGCATAGATTCCATATGATATTCAACTCCTCTGACACTTATCGGGAGCTGAGTTGAAATTTCGTCGTTTTGAAGACCGTTTGCGACCATAAGTAGGATATCTCTCGCATTATCTTTAAGCAGAGAGCTTTGTAGAAATGGATTGAACAATTGTTTATTACATTCAAAAAGCTTGTTCTGAGCCTCTTTTAAGGTTGCACTCAAACCCGTTAATAGGATGTCTGAATCACTCAGATGACTCAGCAATATAAAACGACCCGCCCAATGTCGATTGCTATGACATGTAACGGGCCAACTTAATACGGTTTGAATATGATGCTTACTAAAAAGTAGGCTAGCTTTATCACCTTTATCACACGACAAGCGATACATATAAGATTTTGAAGTATCTAACGAAAAACCAAAATTAAAATCATTAGCGGCAACCTGACTTAGATAAAAACGCTGCAGTTCAGCAACTACAGGTGATGAAGCTACGCTGGCATTAGATTTACGCAGCGAAGCTTGTGAGAACAGATTGGTTTCTTTTGGAAAGTGATAGTTTTCATACGCGCAATGAGGGACTCCTTGAAACCAGAAACCACAAAAACCATGTAGCTTCAAAGAGTAGTTTATCGCCTGAATAACGTCCTTCAGCGTTGATGCCGTATCTGCATTTGATCGCGCCAGTTTAGCGTCCATAAATACCCTCCAAACGAAATAACATAGAAAGGTATCTCAATACAAAAATAAACAAAACCCATTGATACAGATACTTACATCTTGTCGCAAAATTAAAACTTATTCATTTTTACGCAGTATTTTTGACATAATTTTGACATACACAAAGATATAATGGAGCAATGCTTTTAACCTTTTTAAATATCATCCAACAAGCCTGGCGCCTCTGCCCTTGCCAAACACCATACTTGAACATGCACATAACGCGCTTCGAATAAGCGAGCAATTTCAGAGACTGTAGTGCCGGTGGTCACCACATCATCCACCAATGCAACACGCTGGAACGCAAAATCATCCGCTAACATAAAGGCATCATGTAAGTTGCGTCGTCGCTGTGCACCCGAAAGCCCCGCCTGCGATCGAGTGTCTTGTTGGCGCGTTAACCCTTCGCTCACTAACGGCAGTTGCAAGAGCTGTGATAACTCATGGGCAATTAACCACGCCTGATTAAATCCCCGTTGTTGTAAGCGTTTTGGATGCAATGGGACTGGCACTATCGCTTGAGGCAGCGAGATTAATCCTTGCTGTTCTAATACCTTAATGCGTGCCACTAAGGCGCTACACAGCACGGGCAAAGCGGCAAGTTGACCTTGATATTTAATCGCACCAACCCAAGCACCCAAACCTTGATGATAACTACAAGGCGCAATGACTTTACGTGGCTGGCGCTTTTGGCATTCACCGCAATAATCGACTTCTATTTGCATCGACTTACCGCAACCTAAGCAAATAGGCCCATGATATAAGCCAGATTGAAGACAAACGGCGCAAATGCCAGTCTCGGGAAGTGATATGGATTGGTGGCACAGCAGGCAACGGTTAGGTAAACTGCCCGCCAACCACCTTGTACCGAGTTGATAGCCTAAACGCATTATCCGTAAAGCAGATTGCGGCCAAATCCTTTTGACAAAGTGCGGCATACATTCACCTAATCCATTTTTGAGGCACTCAAGTGAGCCAAGTCACATCCACAAACCAAGCAAATTTGCATATTGAAATCAGCGGCCAAGGGCCAGATCTGGTGATGCTTCACGGTTGGGGAGTGAATAGCGCTGTGTTTACGCCATTACATGAGTCACTGTCTCAGTATAGGGTGCACTATGTAGACTTGCCGGGCTTCGGCCATAGCCAAATGGTTGAAGGTGGCCTATCAACCTGGGTCGATACCTTAGTCGCTGCATTACCTGAACACGCTATTTGGGCCGGCTGGTCACTCGGTGGGCTCGTTGCGACTCAGGCAGCGTTAAGTTATCCACAAAAAATCAAAGGCTTGATTACTATTGCCTCATCCCCTTGCTTTATGGCAAGGGAAGACGAAGCATGGCCGGGCATTCCGCCACAAGTCCTTAATCAATTTAGAGAACAACTCGGCCAAAATTTACCTAAAACTATAGAGAGATTTCTGGCGATTCAAGCCATGGGTAGCGAAACCGCCAAGGAAGATATCAAACAACTGCGCGATCTTGTCCTCGCACGTCCTTTACCCAATACCAGAGCCTTAACTCAAGGCCTAAATATGCTAACCGACGTCGACTTAAGGCAGCAACTGATAGAGTTGCAACAACCTTGGCTAAGGATCTGGGGCCGACTCGACGGGCTAGTGCCCAAACGCGTACCACCTAAAATGCCCATCACAGCTCAAAGTGTGGATGTGATGCTCGCCAAAGCCTCTCACGCGCCCTTTATTTCCCATCAGCAGGAGTTTTTGCAGGTATTTATGCCTTGGTTAACGTTACAGACACGTTAACGCTTTATCTTTGAGCGATTAATGACTAGTATTTAACCATTAATGTGCCAAGGAATTTTCCATGTTAGTTGTCAGTAACTACCCCCAAGTCCCGCTAGCGACCAGTAATGTCGCGACGGACTCGGCTCGGGTCGACAACCAACTGAAACCTGTGGTCATCCCACCACAAGCGGCAACTAAAGGTCACGAAGAACGCGCCTTTAATCCACAGAATGAACGCACTGCGGATCAAGCTCAACAACAGGCAAAAACGCTCGAGCATAATCAGCAGCAAGTTCAAGAAAAACAGCAGCAACAGCAATCCTCACAGCAACAGAACCAACAACAGCAAGAGAAAAAAGCGCCCCTTGTAGTGACCGAGCGTGTTTTACCTAAAACGCTAAAAATTGCAGCAAGAGGCCAAGCGGCGCTGCAACGTAAGGATATACGCTTAAAGGTCAGTCAAGGTGCAACAAGTTATGCCAGTAGTAGCGCTAAAGCGAATACCAGCAGTACGGCAAGGCAATCGCTTCAAGGCGAATCGAGTCAATTTTATCAACAACTTGGGCAGCGCATTGGTCAGTTCTATCAACAACAGACTCAGCCAGAGCAAGAATCTATTATGTCGACGTGGATTTAACCTATTCCAATCGTATGAATCCGTTTGCGCACAAAATTAACCTGAATGATAAACAAAAATGCCGCTAAAAATAGCGGCATTTTCCATTCTGTTTAACGCTTATTTAGGCAAACGATACAGCTCTTGCTGGTAGGCCAAACTGCCCCACAATGCCCAACTTAAGGCTTTCTTCTCTAGCGCGGCAGCTGCGGGTGGATGAGGCGTTAACTGCTCGGTTTTTTCGTTATACTCGAAACCTTGAGCCGCTTTTTCTGGCTGCAGGATCACAACCTCTTTGCCTTCCATCAGTGCAAAGTTTTTATCGTATTGCATTAACGCGCGCCCCGGCCAATCATCACTCACTTGGGTTAAATCTCGGCCCAGCATAGGATAAGAATCTGAAATACCAATCAATGATAACAGTGTTGGCGGTAAATCAATCTGGCTCACAATACGATGATCGCGTTTTGGTGCAACATTATCCCCAAGAATTAATCCCGGAATACGAAAACGTGACACTGGCACCAGATCCGCACCACCCACTCGACTGTCATGGTCGGCAACTACAATAAAAATCGTATCTTTCCAATAGTCCGCGTTTTTCGCCAATTTGAAAAACTCACCAACCGCATAGTCGGCATATTTCGCCGCATTATTGCGAGTTTGCTTAGGTTGTTCATAAAGTTCGATACGATCATCTGGGAATTCAAATGGATCATGGTTACTCGAACTAAACACCAAACTAAAGAAAGGCTTACCTTCGCTATGCAGACGCTCAAACTCACTGTTCGCCTTGCGCATTAAATCTTCGTCTGACGCGCCCCACGAACCCACGAAGGCCGGAGATTTGTAATCTTTCTGATCTATGATGTCACTAAAGCCGTTGCCCAAGAAGAAGCTACGCATATTGTCGAAATGGCTCTCACCACCATAAATAAACTGCGTTGTATAACCATGATTTTTAAGTAATTCAGCAATACTGAAAAAGCCAACTTGGCTCTTACCTAGCTTCACCACAGCACGAGCTGGCGTTGGCGTAAAACCTGTTGTCACGGCTTCGATTCCGCGTACAGATCGTGTACCAGTAGCGTACAAGTTATCGAAATACCAACCTTCTTTAGACAAGGCATCGATATTCGGTGTCAGGGGTAACCCACCTAAACTACCGACAAAACGGGCGCCTAAGCTCTCTTGCAGTAGGATCACTAAGTTCTTTGGCTTACCAGTATAACTGGCTTGGTTAAAGCTCAGTGATGGGATATCCGTTGAAGTAAAGGCACTTTCAGGGCGACCACTTTCCAGCCTAATCGTTGCAATAACCTCCGCGTTATCTAGCTTGCCATACACTTTAGAAGCATCTTCTTCACTATCCATCTGCTTGATGGCAAACACCAAGGAATAAGCAGAGTTAATCACTAAAGAGTTCACTAATGGATCGTCAGCAAAGGCCACCAGAGCGGGGTTAAGCGGACGATGACCCAAGGTTGAACGGGCACCTAATATCGTAATTGCGATAACGATTAACGCTAATACTGGACGCCAATACCAGCGTGGAAAGCGCAGGTTTCTCGTCAGTTTACCGCTGAGAACCCAACCGCCCCAGAGTGTACCTATGGTTAATAATATTGAGAAAATAAGCTCAAGCTTACGACCCGCCCACAGCATAGAAAGCACTTCTTTCGGGTAGATCAGATATTCCACATACAAACGATTCGGACGAAAACCGTATTCTTCAATAAAAGCGGGGGTCGATGCTTCTAAAAACAGCATGATCCACAGACCGACGGTTAACCACACCCGTAAAATCGGCTGCCATAGACGGCCAATAAAATGATCACCTGAAAATAATGCGGTTCCTAAGGCAGCAATACCCCATAACCAGCACAGAGTTGCAATATCGACGCGTAAACCTTGGATTAAGAGATGCGACCAACCATCAACAGCGGCCACGCGATCGGCTTGCCACAGCCCTAAAGCGATACGGCTCGCGGTGGCAATGAAAAGCACTAATAACGAAAAGATAAAGATGGCGCGAAAAGGCCCATGGGCATTGTTTCGCCCGCGAGGTGATAAACCAGATTGCATGTGTTACCCCAAAACGTGTAAAAAGAGCCACTCTGCTTTGGAGTGTCAATATTGAAAAATCGGTGAATAAGCTGTGCTATGACAACCGATTTTGCTTAACGTTGCATTAAATGCCGACTTTATATTCCCTAAGACGACATTTATGCAACAATTTTGTGAGTAACAGGTTAAAAAGTCGACTCGGACATGACGTATGTCCGAGTATTTACATTACAGCGTCTACTTTTTCAGCTTAGCGAAGGCATCGGCAAAGGCATTGCCCATGGCCGCGTTTGCTGGCGCTTTAGGTGCTTGCTTTTGCGCAGGACGCGCAGCCGGTTTCGCTGACTGCGGTGTTTTACCATGATTAGTTCTGGCAGGATTGTGTGGTCTTTGCTGTGGCTTGCTCTGGTCGATAGCTTCATCCAAACGCATGCTCAAACCGATGCGGCGGCGCTCAACGTCAACTTCCATCACTTTGACTTTCACCACATCTCCCGCTTTCACCACAGTGTGCGGGTCGCTGATGAACTTGTCGGTTAGAGAAGAGATATGCACGAGCCCATCTTGATGTACGCCAATATCAACGAAGGCACCAAAATTAGTCACGTTGGTCACTACGCCTTCGAGTACCATTTCAGGTTTCAGATGTTTAAGTTCTTCAACACCATCTTTAAACTTGGCAGTTTTGAACTCACCGCGGGGATCGCGTCCTGGTTTATCCAGTTCGGCTAAAATATCCGTGACCGTCGGCAGGCCAAATTCCGCCGTAATAAACTCTTCAGCCTTGATGCTGCGCAGCAAATCTGAGTTACCCATCAGGCTCGCCAACTCTACTTGCTTAGTCTTAGCGATAGTTTCCACTAGCGAATAAGCCTCTGGATGCACAGACGAGGCATCGAGTGGATTGTCCCCTTCTCGAATACGCAAAAAGCCCGCCGCTTGCTCGTAGGCTTTAGGCCCTAAACGCGGTACTTTCAGCAGCTCTTTACGATTCTTAAACTGACCATTGGCATCGCGATAATCGACCACGTTTTTCGCTAACGTCTTATTTAAACCAGCCACTTGTGACAATAACGGCACTGAGGCCATGTTGAGATCTACACCCACGCCGTTTACACAGTCTTCCACCACGGCTTCCAACGAACCCGATAATTGGCTTTGACTCACGTCGTGTTGGTATTGACCGACACCGATAGACTTAGGCTCAATCTTCACCAATTCGGCTAATGGATCTTGCAAGCGGCGGGCGATAGACACAGCGCCACGAATCGACACATCAAGATCAGGAAACTCCAACGCCGCCAATTCCGATGCAGAATACACAGACGCACCCGCCTCACTGACCGTCACTTTGGTCAAATGTGGATGGGTATCTTTCACTTCGGCAATCAGCTCAGCGGCCAGCTTGTCAGTTTCCCTTGATGCAGTGCCGTTACCAATCGCAATCAACTCAACCTTGTGCATTTTGACTAAGTTAGCCAAAGTACGGATCGACTTTTCCCACAGATTTTGCGGTGCATGTGGGAAAATAGTCGCATGGCACAACAACTTGCCCGTGTTATCGACCACAGCGACTTTAACACCCGTACGCAAACCAGGATCGAGTCCCATGGTGGCTTTCGCGCCCGCAGGAGCGGCCATCAATAAATCACCTAGATTACGGGCGAAAACTTTAATCGCTTCGGCTTCAGCGCGTTCGCGCATTTGCGAAATAAACTCAGTTTCCATCTGCAGGGCAATCTTAATACGCCATGTCGCCGTCACCACGGTTTTCAACCATTGATCAACGCTGCTATCGCCTAATTTCAGCCCTAAATGATCACAGATAATCACTTCGCAGTAACTACCTTGGCCCGCTTCAGCGGCTGGGTCGGCATTCATAGATAAGGTTAAGAAACCTTCATTACGCCCACGCAGCATAGCCAGCGCACGGTGTGATGGGATCTTAGCTAACTGCTCTGTATGCTCAAAATAATCGCGGAACTTCGCACCGTCTTTCTCTTTGCCAGCAATTAAACGGCTTTCTAACACACTGTTTTGGCTTAAATACTCACGCACTTTACGCAGTAATTCAGCGTCTTCGGCGTAGCGCTCCATCAGAATATAACGCGCGCCCTCGAGCACAGCTTTAACATCGGCAAAACCCGCTTCGCTATTGATATAGCCTGCCGCGGTGGTCTCGACATCTACGCTACGATCAGCCAGTAATGCATCGGCTAATGGCTCAAGCCCAGCTTCGATAGCGATTTGGCCCTTTGTACGACGCTTAGGTTTGAAAGGCAGGTATAAATCTTCGAGACGTGTCTTACTGTCTGCCTCGTCAATCGCCCATTGTAATTCTGGCGTTAACTTACCCTGAGCTTGGATGCTAGACAGGATCACTTGGCGTCTGTCGTTCAGCTCACGCAGGTAACCTAAACGTGTGTACAAGGTACGCAGTTGCGTATCGTCTAAACCGCCTGTGGCTTCTTTACGGTAACGGGCAACGAAGGGAACTGTCGCGCCATCGTCGAGCAGAGTGATGGTTGCGGCAACTTGTTGCTCACGAACATTCAGTTCTTGAGCGATAATCAGAGCGATGTTATGTGCATTAGTTTGCATAAATAAAGTGTCGTGCCTAACTGTAAAGTAAATCGTTATTGCGCCAAAGATACCACAGGCGCCCCGTATGTTTCATGCTAAAGCCTAGGTCAAATCAGAGAGTTTGATCTTTCCCGCAATCCAGTGACTACCGCCGCTATTTTAAGAGCGGCAAGTCTGTGGTTAATTCGCCTCGCTGGCGAGAGTAGTTTCAAAAGGGGTATAACGGATCTGATTGATATACCACTCTTTTGGACCCGATGGCGTTTGCACTAGCACCTCATCATCCACTTGCTTGCCGATTAAGGCACGCGCCATGGGCGAGTCGATGGTGATATAGCCTAATTTTGTATCGAGCTCATCTTTACCGACGATCCGATAACGCACTCGATCACCTGCTTCATTTTCAAGCTCAAACCAAGCGCCAAAGAATATTTTGCCTTCCTGCTGCGGCGAGTAATCGACGATTTTTAATTCTTCTAACCGCTTAACTAAGTATCTGACTCGGCCATCAATTTGTCTTAACAAACGCTTGTTGTAGGTGTAGTCCGCGTTCTCACTACGGTCGCCCTGCGCCGCCGCTTCTTGGACTTTAAGGGTGATTTGCGGCCGATATTCCTTCCACAAATACTTCAATTCTTTATCTAAAGTTTGCCAACCCTGTCGGGTGATCAAATGCGCTTTCATACTCATTACTCAATCGTTGGATTAAACGACCACAATTGATGCGGGATAATATATTAGACTGATGATACTCAGACTGGACGCTAAAGTTAACTCACTAAATCATCTCTGTGCATAATGGCTTTTAAATCACCTCTTTTACTGATGCCAATTTAGTTACAATTTCAGCTATAGCGTGAATAAACGCGAGTATTCCCATGCAATTTCATTTGCTTAGTATTAACATTGGGCAATCAATGTCAGCATTTATCGCATTCAAGTTACTAAGGTGAGCTAGTCGCCTTGGTTGAATGCGGCTATATTAGGCAGATTCGTTTTCAATTTCAGCCAGTTGGTTAATCTTAACTGTTTCTCGTCAGTAGAATAAGCACCAATCTGAGCAATTAAAGGACATCCCATGGGACAAGAAACCTCGAAAATCCTCGTCGTCGATGATGATATGCGCCTGCGAGCGTTACTCGAGCGTTACCTGATGGAGCAAGGTTATCAGGTGCGAAGCGCGGCCAATGCCGAGCAGATGGACCGCCTATTAGAACGCGAAAACTTCCATTTACTCGTGCTCGACTTGATGTTGCCCGGTGAAGATGGCCTGTCTATCTGTCGTAGACTGCGCCAGCAAGGTAACCCCATTCCGATCGTGATGCTGACGGCCAAGGGCGATGAAGTCGACCGCATTATTGGTTTAGAGTTGGGTGCTGACGATTATCTGCCAAAACCTTTCAATCCACGGGAATTACTTGCGCGGATCAAAGCCGTGATGCGTCGCCAAACCCAAGATGTGCCCGGTGCGCCCGCTCAGCAGGAAGCACAAATTAGCTTCGGTGAGTTCTCGCTGGATTTAGCGACCCGTGAGATGTACCACGGCGACGAATCCATCGCACTCACTAGCGGTGAGTTTGCCGTACTTAAAGTGCTCGTCACCCATCCACGCGAGCCCTTGTCTCGGGATAAGTTAATGAACCTCGCCCGTGGCCGCGATTATTCGGCGCTAGAACGCTCCATCGACGTGCAAGTGTCACGTCTGCGCCGCTTAATCGAAAAAGATCCCGCGAATCCTCGCTACATTCAAACAGTTTGGGGTTTAGGTTATGTGTTTGTACCCGATGGTGCCGCGCGTCGATGAGCCGCGCCGCCATCTTAATCTACTGCGGTTATTGAGCCCACGATGAAACCTAAGTTTTGGTGGCGGTTTGTTCCACGCAGCGCATTTAGTCAAACCGTGATGCTGATTGGTTGCCTATTACTGATCAATCAGCTGGTGTCTTACGTCACGGTAGCCGTCTATGTACTTAAGCCAAGTTACCAACAAATCAATCAGTTAATCGCTCGCCAAGTCAAATTGCTGTTTGTCGACGGCATAGATATTGGCCGCGAACACTTAACCATAGTCGATGCCCTTAATGCCAAAGTCCACGACGATGGCATGAAAATCTACAATCAACAGCAAGCGCATGAAGCGGGTATTGAGCAAGCCACTTACTATGGTTTCTGGTCATCGCAGATGTCGGAATATCTTGGCGGCGATGCTGAAGTCCGCGTCACCCATGGCAGCGTATTACAGATTTGGATCCGTCCACCACAGGCGCCCTCGATTTGGATAAAAGTGCCACTTATCGGCCAAAATGTTTCAGATCTTTCGCCACTCACCCTTTATTTAATGGTGATTGGCGCACTTAGTGTCGCTGGGGGATGGTGGTTTGCTCGCCAGCAAAACCGCCCACTTAGGCGACTACAAAAAGCCGCGATTTCAGTCTCCCGCGGTGAATTTCCCGATCCCTTGCCGCTAAAAGGTTCGAGTGAAATTGTCGAAGTTACCAATGCTTTCAACCAGATGGCGAACAGCATGAAGCAACTGGAGCAGGACAGAGCGCTATTGATGGCGGGGATCTCCCACGACTTGCGCACACCGCTCACCCGTATTCGCCTCGCCTCTGAGATGATGGTTGAGGAAGATCAATATCTTAAAGATGGCATAGTCAATGATATCGAAGATATGGACGCCATCATCAGCCAGTTTATTGCGTATATTCGCCAAGATCAGGAAACCAGCCGTGAGCTAGGCCAAATCAATAAACTCATTCAAGATATCGCTCAAGCAGAAGCCAATCGCGCTGGTGAAATTGAAGTGGTGTTAACTGACTGCCCAGAAGCCCAATTCCAAGCGATTGCCATTAAACGGGTACTGAGTAATTTAGTCGAAAATGCCTTTCGCTATGGTTCAGGCTGGATCCGCATTAGCTCACAGTTCGATGGTAAACGTATCGGTTTTAGCGTTGAAGATAACGGCCCTGGGATCGACGAGTCACAAATCACCAAACTATTTCAACCCTTTACCCAAGGTGATATCGCCCGTGGTAGTGTTGGTTCGGGCCTAGGCCTCGCCATTATCAAACGGATTATCGACAGACACCAAGGGCAAATTACCCTCTCCAACCGCGCCGAAGGCGGTTTAAAAGCCCAAGTGTGGCTGCCGCTGGAATAACGCGAGATCACATATTTGCAAATCAAATGACAACGCTGACATCCAAGTGAGCACTTGTCATATTAATGTCACCTTAAATTCATAAACTCAGCACAGTTACTGGCTCTGACCATTATGAAGATTGCAAAATGAAAATTTCAACGCTGTCGCTTTCTGCTTCTGCCCTGTTGTTATTGCTCGCGGGATTGCTAGCAGCCGTAGTGCTGTGGAGCAGTGATCAGCGGCAACAAATTGAGCAGCAAACACTTACATTACAAGCTATTCAGCAGGATTTTCTCGTCGGTGTACGCCGCGATCTCGATGGCTATTTAGCCAGTGGCAACGCTAGCCAACTTGAACAAGCGAAAACCAAACTCAGCGCCATTAAGAACCAGCTCACGCAGCTTAACCTCGCAGCCATGGGCGCTACCGACAATGACTTGCAAGCCAGCCTAAGCAACTTCATTCAAGATTTAGATACCAAGTACCGCGCCGCGGGTAAACTCGCAGGCAATCCTAGGCAACTGCTCGCCCACGCCGAATCTGAAATGCTCGACTACAACCGTCGTCTGGGCAGCTATGCCGATAAAGGCTTAGCCACAAATGCGGCGGTCGCCGAACAATATCTGCAATTGAGCCGCGATTTACCTTCTATCGTCTACCAACTTTCCCAGCTGACCGATGGTTATCTGATCGGTAAAAATCAGCAGCTCAAGGGTATTTTAGACAGCACCAGCAAAGAGCTAAATACGTGGCACGACTCCCTCAGCGCACTGCCGTTAATCGGCGTATATGAACAGCAAGAAGCAGATGAATTTGCACTCGGTGCCAGCGAACCGGAACAAATTGAAATAGGCGAGAGTGACCGCAGTGAACTGCTCAGTCTCGCCAATCGATACAACAAAGAAGTCGCCAATACCCACCAATTACTGCAAACCAACCAAGAGATGCAAGATCAACTCATTCAAGCGATTAGCAATGTGGAACAACAGCTTATTGGTTTAGGTGAGGCTCAGGCAGCAAAGAACCAGCAGCTGAAATATGAGTTACAGCTAATCCTCTACACCATGGTTTCCATCATGGCCTTGTTTGCGATTGGTTATTTAATCCTGCAGCAAAATCGTGTCGTCAAACCGCTAAAACGTCTCAACCAAGCTTTTATGAAATTAAGCGAATCGAACAGCCGCGAGCGTTTAGATATTAATCGTCGCTGCGAGACGGGCCAAATCGCAGGTCATTTCAACCAGTTACTGCACAGGTTTGAACAGGAAGACGAGGCACAGCGCCAGCAAATCACGAAGGTTTCTCAATCATTAAGCCAACTGGTAGCGCGCATTACTCAGCTATCACAACACACAGAGCACACCCAAACGATTGTGGCCGATACGCAAACACAGACCGAGCATATCCGCAGCCTCGCCAATGAGGTGAGCCACACTTCGGCACTCGTGGAAGACAGCGCAGCCGAAACCATGCGCCAAATGCAGTCGAGTCAAGCACAAGCAGAGGCGGTATTGAGCGCGACCGAGCAAACACAAACCGCGGTCGGTCTGTGCAATTCGTCCCTTGAAAGCCTAAATAACTCAGTGACGGATGTATCGAAAATCATTGATGTGATTGGCAATATTGCCGAGCAAACTAACTTACTCGCCCTTAATGCTGCCATCGAAGCTGCGCGGGCTGGCGAGCAAGGTCGCGGCTTTGCCGTGGTGGCCGATGAAGTGCGTAATTTAAGCCAACGCACCCAAGTGTCTTTGAATGAGATCGTGAAAATTCTGCAACAACTTACCCAATCAAATCATGCTCTCAGTGAGAGTGTCGATGGCATAGCACAGGCCACCAGCAGCCAGAAACTGCGTGCTCAGAGCCTGTGGCAAGTGGCGCAAACAGTGCAAAACCAAGCAAGTGAAATGGCTAATACCGCCAAACAAGGCTCGCTAAATGCCAAAGAGCAAGTCGATTATCTCGATGAATTTGTTCGCACTATGGATAGTTTAAAAGAACAAGCGCAAACCAGTTCACAGCAAAGTGAGGTCATCGCCCAAGAAGTACAGCAGAGTGTAGAAGATATTGAAACCAGCTTGGGGATTGAGCAAAGCCAAATAAACCGTGCGGCCTAAAACCGCACGTTTACTCACTTAATTTCTCTATTTGTGTTTAATCGTCGATTCGACAATTGTGGATATTAGAGCCATCGAACTGACATTCGACATCAACCCATTTGCCTTCAAATGGCGTTAATGAAGCATCAGTCGCTTGATAGCCCCACAAGGTCTTTTGCATCACTAAACCCGACAAATCAAGCTCATTGCTTCGCACTTCAAGGTCAACTTCTTTCACTAACCACTGGTTGTCTGCGAGTTCAACTCCTTCTATTTGAATCCATTTTTGGTCAAGTGTCGCTAAAGTTAAACCGTCATCGAATTGAGTTCTGGCATCAATATCAAATGTAAATCCATTAATTTGTAGCTGATTATTGGTAGTCAGTGTCGCCAGACCTTCTAGCTCGAACTTTTTACCTAAGGTTGGAGGTATTCCACCATTATCATGTGATGTTTCAAATTCAACTTCTCTGGCCCATAAACCCTGCGGCATAGATTGAATATCTACATCGACTAGCTTGCCTTCAACCAAGTTAGCTTGCTTGCCATCTTCAAATTGAGTATTTGTAGTGACATAGAGTCGAGTACGGGCATTCAGCTCAAACTGCGTTTTATCTTGGTTGACCCAAGTAATAGTCCCTTCTAGCTCCATATCGTTAAAAGACGCCGTATCTTCCACTTCGACTTCAGAGGCCAAAAATGAAGCACCACTTTGCTGGCCTTCCACTTCAACCCATGCGCCTTCCTGTAAGCTGCCTTCTAAACGTGCGTTGGCATAATTAATCACTGCCGAACCGATATTGAATTGTTGCGCAGTCTTATTTAATCCAGAGACACGTCCCTCGATTTCAGCAAACACAAAATTGGGGATAAGGTTTATAGAATTAACCTGCCATTCTCCCATTACCGTTGGATAACCATTTACCGCCACCCAATCGCCTACTTTATACTGGGTCGCGTCCGCTGGTTTAACGACTAAATTAATCCCATTAACGGCAATAGTATTTTGAATAACGGAACTGATTTCACCCACAAGGCTTGGATCTAATATGACATTTTTAGCCTGTTGGCCTTCATTATCTATTTTGACCCTCATCCCCATTTGAATGGCATTAACCGCTAACGGCTGTCGTCCATAGTGAATCTTAGCATTAGCGATATTTACGCTATATCCGTTGACCGTAATCGAATTATTGTCAGAAGCGATATTTGTTACTGTACCGTTAATTTTTGCGGGTAACGTAGGTTGTGGAACGATAGGATCGGGTTTAGAGGTGTCTGTTGATGAATCATTACCACCACAACCTGCCAGCAAAATGGCCGTAATACAGACTAAGAGTTTATTCATTTTCTTCCCTATTATGTCTTGTTAAATCAGTGCTGGGCATCTTAGTATGAAGATCGTCAAGCAAATGTGAAGAAATTAATTAACCTATGAAAGTATTAATTGTTGATGATAATCATGATGTTATTGAAACAATCATGGATTATTTAACCCTAGAGGGTATTATTGCCGACTGTGCATATCACGGGGAAAGTGCAATCAATTTAATTCAACAAAACCATTACGATGTCATCATAATGGATATTATGATGCCCAAATTAGACGGTATTAATACGGTCAAAAAACTGCGTGAAGAAATTTATTGTAATACACCGATTATATTTTTAACCGCCAAAGATAGTCTGCAGGATAAAATTGATTCTTTTACATCAGGTGGGGATGATTTTTTAAATAAACCTTTCGCGATGGAAGAATTATGCTTACGACTGCATTCACTGCATAATCGTGGCCCACGTTTAGATGTGGGTATTTTGCGCTTCAGTGATATCAGTTTAAATTTGCAAACCCATCAAGTTACCCGTGCTGGTAAAGAAATTAAGCTCAGTAAAATTCAGCGCACCATTCTTTCACTGTTACTAAAACATGCGCCCGCTATCGTGAGTAAAGAGCAATTGGTAGATACCGTATGGGGAGATGATGCTCCTTCGAGTGACTCACTTCGCAGCCACATATACAGCTTACGCAGTGCACTCGATAAAGGTTTTTCAGACTCAAAATTAGAGACTATCCATGGCCAAGGTTACCGACTTATCCCCTGAGCATTTTCCGAGTTTATATAAAAAAATCCGCCTCACTTTTTTAGTATTAACTAGCTTGATGTTTGCCATTTTTTGGAGCCTCATTTATATCGCCGAAGAACAAATTGAGAAGATTAGCCTCGAGCAAACGCTGGCCACAGAGACTCGCGAATATCTAAAGAATTATCAAAGGTTTGGTGATAAAGCACAGCTCCCCGATATCAATGAATTGAAAACATATTGGAGCAAAGAGTTTGTACCAGCTTGGCTGCAACCTTATCAAAATACCGGATTTTACGAACATCAACTGGGTGACGAAGATAAACACTTTTTGATATCCGCTCATCCTTCTGGGCAAGGGCTGTTGTATGTGGTTTATAAGGATGACGCGGACGATTTCCTTGATAGCTATGAAGATAGAATGCACATTTTGATCTCTATTATGGGGATAGGTTTGCTCCTGTTTATCATGGCGTATGGATTGTATTTTGTACGTCTGCTATCCAGTCCACTCGCTGAGATTGAAAATAAAATCAATCAACTATCACCAAAAAGACCGACATCAACACCGAGTACTTCATACCGTGAAACCCGCCAGATTGAGCAAACCCTATTAAGCAACAAAGCTAAAATTGCCGCCTACTTCACTCGGGAACAAGAATTTAGCCGTTTTGCCTCCCATGAACTACGCACGCCCATTATGGTGATCCAAGGTTCGGTCGAATTACTCAAAAAAATCCCCAATGCGACAACCGAGGCTCAACAATTAATGGTCAAAAAAGCCATTACACGTATTGATTACGCAGGGCATCAAATGAAAACGCTCACCGAGGCCTTTTTACTTCTCGGAAAAGAAGACATTGAATCCCAGCACTACAGCCAAATTGATTTAGCACCACGCCTTGAACACATTTTAGCTGAAATGGCGCAGCATTTTGCCAAGCAAGAAATCACCTACAGCTTAACGCTTAAAGATTGCTTGAGCATCAAGGCGCCACTGAGCTTTATTGACATAGTGATAGGTAATTTAATTAAAAATGCTTTCAATTACAGTGCCGGAAACATTGAAATTACGATGCAAAGCAACCAATTATGGATACTGAATCCACTAAGCACTCAAAGTACTGATACATCAGGCTATGGCTGCGGATTAATTATTATTGAACGTATTTGCGAGCGAATGGGCTGGGCATTTTCAACCCAAAACGATGGTGCTAGCTATCAGGCTTATGTTCAGTTTATAGATAATGCCCATTAACTGAAGTTAGCTTGGATAAATGACCTCGTTTTAGCAAATTCTGAGTTGCAAACCCAATCTTCACAACCGCTTCACGCTTGTCTTGGCACTATGCTCGCAACACTGTAATAGCCATTGAGGCTGAGTTACATAAAACCATAGAAAGGACAAACAGATGAATAAAATGACTCTTACCGTTTTCGCAATGGCACTTTCATTCACGACTATGGCCAGCCAAGCAGGCTTTCAACCTACAACGGGTGAACCTCAAATACAGGGTGGCTTCCAAGGGCCGAGCGCAAGACAAGTGATTCATGATGTGGTGAGCGCGCTCAATGCCAGTGATGACGCCCAAATTGAGTTAACGGGCCATATCATTTCTTCCATTGGACACGATGATTATATTTTCCGTGACGCTACGGGTGATATTAAGGTCGAAATTGATGATGATTTATGGCGCGGCAACACAGTAACACCTGAGACTCAGGTCATTATTCGTGGTGAAGTGGATAAAGATTGGTCTGAAGTGACCATAGATGCAGACAACATTCAAATCGTACAATAAATTGATTTAGTTAAAGCCAGCCAATGAATGGCTGGCTTTGGTCACATTCAAACTTCATGTCTTAAATACGCTTAGATAGCAGCCAAAACAACTTCAGCTTTACTGGCTTCAAAAGCCTTTGGCTCTTCTACATTCAGTAGAGTCACTACACCATTATCGATGATCATGGCGTAACGTTGTGAACGCACGCCACCAAAACCGGCAGTATCCATCTCTAAACCTAAGGCTTTAGTAAAGCTGGCATCGCCATCGGCTAACATCATTAATTCAGAGGCATTTTGGGCTTCGCCCCACGCTTTCATCACAAAGGCATCGTTCACAGCAACACAGGCAATCAAATCCACGCCTTTCGCTTTAAATTGATCGGCTAATACCACATAGCCAGGTAAATGCGCTTCAGAACACGTTGGAGTAAAAGCACCTGGCACTGCAAACAATACGACTTTTTTACCCGCGAACAATTCGGTAACTTGGTGATTCACCATGCCATCTTTAGTCAGTTGACCTAATGTGGCCGCGGGTAATGTTTGACCTTGAGCAATCATGTCTTTCTCCATTTAGTTAAAATAACTCATCCATACTAGCCCTATTTACCGCAGATAAACACCGAGAGAAATAAGGGCGATTAGACTCGAGTTCGATTCAACCGCAGCCCCGCACACAAACTAAGACATAACAAACCTAATACTGAGAAGGCGCCGCCACTTTCCTCAACAACGATAATGTCGGGCTCTCTGTCTCGATCGCTACTCTCCAATGGCAGCGCATACAAACTATCGGTCTCATCGGCGCTAATGGTCGCAACAATATCGCTGTAACCCACTTCATACACATCAATCAACACATCATAGTGATCCGTCGCATAACCCGTGTAGAGCGTGGTCAACACTTCGTAATCGTCCTGTGTCGAATCGCCGTAAATGGTAAATACGTCTGTGGTGTAGTAATGCACCCAAGGGCCACCATCACGACTGAGATAAAGCTCGGCAAATAAATCAGCTCTTTCATTAAGATATGAACCATTGACATCAACGTCGAAGGTCACGCTAAACGTTTGATAAAAACCATCGTAGTCAAAGTCTTCAAACAAACGACTGCTGGCATCAAAAATCGAAAAGCTGTGATACACAGGTGCGCGGTAGGGATCTTCACTGGTCGCGCTCGAACTCGGAATCCCTTGGCTCGCATGTTTCGCAGTTACTTGCTCACGCGTCATAGGCGAGGCGCCCATAAGTTGCACTCGGTTTGTCGTCGGCGCTTTGGATGATAAGGCTGCTGGCGCCAAGGATTTCACGGCCGCAGCGGCGACTTCAGTGACATTTTTTGCGGGCGCGGCTTGTTGTAACAAAGCTAAAGCTTGTTGTTCCTGCTCGGCAGCTTGCTCGCTATTTTCCGCTTTTTTAGCAATGCCAACGCTGGCTGCAGTAAATGGCGTTAAGCTTTGCGATGACTCCAGTTCGCGGGGCTGAGCGCTAGCGACAGATGACGCTAAAAACAGCGCAGCAATAGCCGTTGCCATAAACAGCTTAATATTAACTGTGGCTGCCATATCTTGCTTATTGAGTGTGTTCATCTTGAATATCCTATGGATAACCCGTTCAAATTGGAGCTATTAAAGTGCAATGAAGGTGAACATAAGCTGAACATCAACGCCCACTGTTCTCAGCCAGAAGATACGTTCAGCCCGAGTTCATCTGGAATGGGTAACACTTACAAAACTTAAACGATACAAGCGCGAGCATAGAGATAGACTCGCCAACAGAACTTCAGTTCTGTCACGAATAACAAAATAACTGCCAGAGTTAATTTTGAAGGAATTGTGCCAACCAATTGGCTGATCTCTATGTGTTTGTTAAGGTGATGAGGTATTCTTAGTCGACTCGATAAGTTATCCATCTCACTCATTAACTTAAGATCGCTGAACATTGCGGGTACCCGATATGAAACTTGGTTTGACCTTGGCCCTAATCACTTGCTTATCAGCCTCCTTTGGTTGCATAGCTGGTAATGATAGACATGATGATCGCAATCAGCCTCGTAACCAAGGTGCGAAGAATGAGCAGCGCCGTCTAGCGGTCAATAGCCCTGATCAAGCGGTGGCAATGGCGCAACGACAATTTCAAGGCAAAGTATTGAGTGTACAATCCAGCGGATCGGGATATCGTATTAAAATCCTCAATAATGATGGCCAAGTATTTTCTGTTTCAGTAGATGCCGCAACGGGCCGAGTCTCGAGGAACTAACGATGCGATTGTTACTAGTTGAAGATGATATAGAACTACAGACTAACTTAAAGCAACATCTCCTCGATGCCCATTACAGTATCGATGTGGCGAGTAATGGTGAAGAAGGCTTATTTCAAGCGCTCGAATACAACTATGATGCAGCAATTATCGATGTAGGTTTACCTAAACTCGATGGTATCGCCTTGATCCGTAGCGTGCGTGAACAAAAACGCGACTTTCCTATCCTGATTTTAACCGCAAGGGACAGTTGGCAAGATAAGGTTGAAGGACTCGATGCCGGTGCCGACGACTATCTGACGAAACCTTTCCATCCCCAAGAACTCATCGCACGACTAAAAGCCCTGATCCGTCGCTCCGCCGGTAAGGCCAGCCCCCTGATCTACAACGGCCCCTTTAGCCTTAACACCAGCAGTCTAGAAGTACGTAAAGGCGAAGAACTGGTTAATCTCAGTGGTTCTGAATACAAGCTATTCGAATTTTTTATGTTGCATCAAGGCGAAGTCAAATCAAAAACTGTACTCACAGAGCATATTTACGATCAGGATTTTGATTTAGATTCTAACGTCATCGAAGTCTTTATCCGCCGGTTACGCAAAAAACTCGACCCAGATAATCAATACAACTTAATTGAAACTCTGCGCGGCCAAGGTTATCGCCTAAAAGCGTTAACGTCCGGGCAAGCAGCCGATGAGTAAACGCGCCATGGCGTGGCAAGTGTTGAACTCCCTAAAAGCACGCTTAGTTGCCAGCGCGCTATTATTTATCTTAGTGTTATTACCTTTGATCGGCGTTGCCTTAAACGATGCCTTTACTGAACAAGTTAAAAGCGCAACCAAGAATGAACTCAGTGCCTATGTCTATTCGATTCTCGCGGTGACTGAAGTCGAAAACAAACAAATCTCCATCCCAGAGTTAGTGTTAGAGAATCGTTTTAACCTCATTCAATCAGGACTGTATGCCATTGCAACCACTGAAGACGCCAGCGGCAAACAAGATATAGTGTGGCACTCGCAATCTTTTATGGGGATTACGCCACCGCCACATTTTACCATCCCAGCCACAGGTCAAAGCGCATTTGAGCAAATCGAGCTCGCCGATCAACTCCATTTGATTTATAGCTTTAGTGTCAGTTTTGCCAGCCAAAATCAAAACGTGCCAGTGACAATCCACATCATTAAAGACGAGCGAGAATTTCAGCAGCAAATTGATCAGTTTAATCAACAGCTTTGGACTTGGCTGCTGATCTTAATGTTAGTCATGTTAGTGTTTCAATTAAGTTGGTTACTGTGGACGTTGCGACCTTTAGCACGCTTTACCCAAGAGTTACATTCCGTCGAGCAAGGTAAGTCGATGCAGCTAAGTAGCCAATACCCCACTGAATTACAAGCGGTTGCTCGGCAGCTTAATATTTTGCTCAATACCGAACAAACCCAACGAAAACGCTATCGTAATGCCTTGGCCGACCTAGCCCATAGCCTCAAAACACCACTGGCGGTGATCAAGAGTCAGGCCGACTTAAGCGAATCCTCTAGTGAGCAAGTATCAGTGATCAGCAGGATCATTGGCCACCAGCTAAAACGCGCCCAAACCGCAGCGGCGGCCTCGTGGCATTTAGGTATTCGTGTCGATGAAGTCGCCGCTAAGTTATTACGCACATTAGCTAAAATTTATCGAGAGCCACAAATCAATCTCAGCGGCGAGATGGTAGAACACGCAGTATTCAAGGGGGATGAAGCAGATCTGACTGAAATTCTAGGCAATTTACTCGACAACGCCTGTAAAGCCGCGAAGTCTACGGTGACATTAACGGTCACAGGCGATGCCTATCAACTGCTAATCTGTATCGAAGATGATGGCCCAGGGATCAGTGAAGCCCTGCAAAATCAAATCTTTGAACGTGGTATTCGCGCAGACTCCTACCTTCAAGGTAATGGTATTGGGCTTGCTATCGTGCGCGATTTAGTCGACAGCTATAACGGCAGAATTTCAGTCTCTCGTTCAGAAACCTTAGGTGGTGCCAAATTTAGCATCAGCTTTGCACACTCAGTTTAAGTCTTTATTTTCAATGCGATAGATTTATGACTTCTCTTAAAGTTTGGCTATGAATAAATATTTAACTGCAAAACACTTTCAGCTTATGTTCATATTCACGCGCCTAATATGCCCATAACATCCTCGAACAGGATTATTGGAGCAAACCATGAACAGACTACATCGATGGAATTGGCTAGTGTTAACGGCGGCATTAGTGGCCTTGCCTTTCACTACCACAGCACAGGCTGCGGGCATATCTGTGAGCCAAGGCTCGAGCACAGCGGCAAGCCAAGCCGAACTCGAACAAATGCTGGCGCCTATTGCCTTGTATCCCGATAGCTTACTGACCCACATACTTATCGCTTCAACTTATCCACTCGAATTAGTGCAGGCGCAGCGTTGGTTAACCCTGCGCCCCAAATCATCGATCGACCAAATTATGTCGCAAGCCGAAGATCAGGACTGGGACCCGAGCGTCAAAGCCTTGCTGGCCTTCCCGACTCTGCTGCAAAAAATGAGTGAAGATCTCGAATGGACTCAAAGACTCGGTGAAGCCTTCTTAGAAGATGAAAGCCAAGTGATGAACAGCATTCAGTCCCTAAGACAACAGGCTGATAAAGCGAATAGCTTAGCGGACATGGATAACATGGCAATTACCCGCGCCAACAATCAGATCATCATAGAACCCGCTAAGCGAGAAATCGTCTACGTCCCCTATTACGATCCACGCGTGGTTTACGGCACATGGCGTTGGGGTGTGGCTTATCCACCTGTATATTGGGAATTTGGCGGCTATGCTGGCTATCCCTATCGTCCGAGTCATAACCATTTCTACTGGTCACCGGGCATCCATATTTCCTTTAACTACTTCTTCAGTTCGTTCCACTGGCACAACCATAAAGTGGTGGTGATCGACTATCGCCATTCACACCGATATCGCCCACGGGAAAGATACAGTGTTAGCCATGGCGCACAACCTTGGAAACATAAACCCGAACATAGACGCGGTGTGAGTTATCACAATCCAGTAGTGAAACAACGCTATTACAATGATGATAAATATCGCGGCAGAGATTCACACTCAAGCGGCAGTAAACAGCACTTCAATAGCCAATATTCGAAGTCTAAAGAACGTCAAGATACCCATAGTAATCTGGGTAATATGAGTAATCAGGGCAATAAAAGTCGTGATAATAAAGACTATCATAACGTCAGCCGTGAACGTGATAACCGCGCGCCGAGTTATCAGAAAACGCAAGCCGAGTTAAAGGAACGTCGCTCCGCCCCTATGGTACAAACACCAACCCACAAGGAGCGTAATGACATGCAATCAAGACCCGTGCAGTCAAAGCCAATGTCATCAAAGGAGCCTCAGCAAAGGCAATACCAAACTCGGGAGTCACAGCCGCGTAATGTCGATCAACAAAGGGCACAGTCACAAAGGCAAGAAAAACCAAGAACTATGACCCCAAGAGTTGAAACGCCACGGCCTGAAACAAGACGTACAGAGCCACAACGGATTGAACAACCAAGACAAGCGGCGCCTAGACAACGCGAAGAAGTGAGAGTGAGACAAAGTGAGCCACGCCAAAATGCGCAAACCGCTCGCTCGGTAGAACATAACCAAGGTCGATCAATTCAAATCCAAGAACGTCGTCATAGGGAATAACAAGATATAAACTGAAAACGAGTGCCCAGAAGACTCACCCTCTTACTGGGCATTTTTATGGATTATTTATCTGTAACATCACCTCACAAAGGCAACTTCCTCCAGAGTTAAGATCCTAAATATATCTCATATTCCAAAATGAACTACAAATAACAATTTTAATAACCAAATTTGTAGATATAGTCAGAGTGCGAGTCAAACAGGCTTCATCCGGTCGTCATTTGGCTCTCTTATAAACTCACATCTTGGAGGATGAAATATGGCAACCTTATTAATTGTGCCAGGGTTTGGTGGTAGCGGCCCTTTACATTGGCAAAGTTGGATTGCACAAAAATATGAATCAGCTATATGGGTCAATGACTTACCACTATTGGAGCCTAAGATTCATATCTGGGCCAATGCCATTTACCGCGCAATCGATCAAATCGAAGGTGAAATCCTCATCCTCGCCCACAGTTTTGGCTGTTTAGCGACAAGCCTTGCCATCGCTCATCATCCACAGCGGGTAGCAGCAGCTATTTTAGTCGCGCCAGCATCACCAGCACGATTTTCTGAGAATGGACACATTCTGCCTGAACACGATGGCAATCAAACGATCAAACACTTGTTGCCAAAACATCCCTTAGGTGTCGCAGGGCTTGTCATTGCCAGTGAAAACGATCCTTGGATGCCCTTTAATCAAGCTGCAAAACTGGCAAAAAAATTGGGATTCCCAACAATCAACTTAGGGTTAAGTGGCCACATTAATGTCGATTCCGGACATGGACAGTGGCCCCTCATTGATGTGCTTATTGGTAATCTTATCTATCAAATAGAAAGTGCAACTCAGAGCCAGTCTAACGATCTCGTAAACTCAAACACACAAAAGACACACTTATTACATAAAAGAATATCAAATCGCAAAATGTAACTTTTTAGTTATCAATATTTGATTATAATTCCAATTACGTTGTCAAAAACCACTTACATGAGGACTGATATGGCAACCAAAGAAGATCTACAAACCGTGATCCCCTTGCTCGTCAATAGTTTAGAAAAACTACTGGGTAGAATTGAGTTTGGGACAGTGGAATTAACCTTTCACCATGGGAAATTAGTGCAATTAGAAAAGAAAGAAAAAATTCGTTTAGACCAAGTTACGCCGTCGAAATAAAACGAAATTTACCACCCAATCAACACAGTTAGACCACATCGCTGACCGGTCAACCGGAAGCCTTATTAAATAATATGAGGATTTCGGTATGAATATTTTATCTCACCTACAAAAAGCAACACTCACCTTAGTTTTGGCCTCGGCTAGTTTTCTCGCACTCGCTGAAGATACGCTATTGAATGTTTCCTATGATCCAACCCGTGAATTCTATCGGGAATATAACCAACTCTTTAGCCAATATTGGCAAAAACAGGGCCATAAAGCCCCAACCATACGTCAATCTCATGGTGGTTCAGGCTCGCAAGCTCGCTCAGTTATTGATGGATTAGAAGCGGATGTTGTCACTCTGGCACTGGCCTATGACGTTGATGCATTAAGGCAAAAAGCGGATTTAATTCCTGAAAATTGGCAAAGTCGCCTGCCACACAATAGCTCGCCCTATACCTCGACCATAGTGCTATTGGTTCGCAAGGGAAATCCCAAAAATATCCATGACTGGAATGACTTAGTTCGAGAAGGTGTAGAGGTCATTACCCCAAATCCTAAGACTTCAGGCGGGGCGCGCTGGAACTATCTCGCCGCTTGGGGTTATGCACTGAAGCAATACGGCTCAGAAGAAAAAGCGTTAGAGTTTGTCACTCAGATTTATAAAAACGTACCTGTGCTGGACTCTGGCGCCCGTGGCGCAACCAATACCTTTGTACAGCGTAAAATTGGCGATGTGTTCATCGCTTGGGAAAATGAAGCCATATTATCTGTTGAGCAGTTAGGAAAAGGTGAATTTGAAATCATTGTTCCAAGTGTCAGTATTCTTGCCGAGCCACCAGTGACAGTGGTAGATAAAAATGTCGATCGCAAAGGGACACGTAAGTTAGCAGAAGCTTACCTAGCACATCTCTATACTGATGAAGCACAACACCTAGCAGCAAAACACTTTTATCGCCCGACAAACCCAGACGTTGCGTTGCAATACAAAGATAAATTTCCACAACTGACGCTCTTTACCATTGATGAAGTTTTTGGTGGCTGGAACAAAGCACAAAAAACGCATTTTAATGATGGTGGTCAATTCGATTCTATTTTAACCAAGATTAGCAAGTAATCTTTTACGCGGTTTCACTCATACGAAACCGCCCATTGGTTTCACTTATCTCGCGACGGAATAATGATATGAGCAAGGTTGTCATAAAATCTGTGCTACCTGGATTTGGTATTACCTTAGGCTTCTCAGTTTTATATTTAAGTTTGCTATTTCTTATTCCTGTAGCCGGATTAGTTCTGTTTACGCTGCAAATGAGTTGGGCTGACTTTTGGGTCGCAATTAGTCATCCTCAGGTTGTAGCCTCATACAAGCTGTCATTTACGGCGTCTTTTATTGGCGCCAGCATTAATGCCATTTTTGGGACTCTCGTCGCTTGGGTGTTAGTACGTTATCAATTTTTTGGTAAAAAAGTCGTCGATGCTTTAGTCGATCTGCCTTTTGCCTTACCGACGGCTGTCGCAGGTATCGCGCTCGTAACGCTTTATTCGACTACCGGGTGGGTAGGTCAATATTTACACTTATGGGGCATTAAAGTCGCCTACAGTCAAATTGGTGTTGTAATCGCCTTAACTTACATTGGATTGCCCTTTGTCGTACGAACAGTGCAACCGGTTTTGGCTGACTTTTCAAAGGAACTTGAAGAAGCCTCAGCATCCCTCGGTGCTAATCGATTAACCACCATAAGAAGAGTAATCCTACCTGCGATATTACCTGCATTATTAACGGGTTATGCCTTAGCCTTTGCACGTGCAGTGGGCGAATATGGTTCCGTCATTTTTATCTCGGGCAATTTGCCCTATCGCACCGAAATTACTCCGCTACTGATAGTGTCCAAAGCTGAGCAATATGACTATAACGGCGCAGCGGCTATCGGCGTGGTCATGCTCGCAGCAGCTTTCCTCTTATTGTTATTAATTAATAGCCTACAGTGGTGGGCGAGTAAAAGAGGTTAAGTCTATGGGTCAAATATCGACTGTAAATCATCACGCTACCACTGAGGCACCTTGGATAAAGTGGAGTTTAATCGGGATCGCATTAAGCTTTCTCGCACTGTTTCTGGTTTTGCCATTAGCGGTTGTGCTCTACGGCGCCTTCGAAGCGGGTCTCAAGGTCTGGTGGCAAGCCGTGACCGATCCCGATGCGCTCGCTTCCATTCGCCTCACCTTGTTAGTGTTAATTATTGTTGTACCCACTAATGCTATTTTTGGTGTCGCCATCGCTTGGGCCATTGCTAAATTTGAGTTTAGAGGCAAAACCATACTGATCTCGATAATCGATATGCCCTTCGCCATTTCACCCGTAGTGGTCGGGCTGATTTTTGTGATCCTCTTCGGTGCCCAAGGCTGGTTTGGGCCTTGGCTTGCTGCCCATGATTTAAAAGTGATTTTTGCCGTTCCGGGCATAGTCATTGTCATCATGTTCGGCACTTTACCCTTTATTGCCCGTGAACTCATCCCACTGATGCAACAACAGGGCAAAGATGAAGAAGAGGCCTCACTCACCCTAGGTGCCAGTGGTTTAAAGACCTTTTGGTACGTCACACTGCCTAACATTAAGTGGGGCTTACTCTACGGCGTGATCCTGTGTAATGCCCGCGCTATGGGCGAGTTTGGGGCAGTAGCAGTAGTCTCAGGGCGCATTCGAGGTGAGACCAATACTATGCCGCTACACATAGAAGTGCTTTATAACGAATACATGTTTACGGCCGCGTTTGCCGTGTCATCCCTACTCACAGGTTTAGCACTGGTCACTATCGTGCTGAAAAGCCTTGTGGAGTGGAAAGATGAGCGCAAACATCAAATTAACTAAACGCAAAGTCCTTAGGAACAGAGCATTATGAGCATACACATTCAACAAGTTAATAAGCGTTTTAGTGATTTTGTTGCCGTGGACTCGGTCAATTTAGAGATCAAAACCGGAGAGTTGACGGCCCTTTTAGGTCCATCCGGCTCAGGCAAAACAACTTTACTCAGGATTATTGCCGGACTCGAACAGGCCGACAGTGGCATAGTCAGATTTAATGGCGAAGACATCACCACACAGCATGTGAGTGAACGCGGTGTCGGTTTTGTATTCCAACATTACGCCCTGTTTAAACATATGACTGTATTCGAAAATGTCGCCTATGGACTCACAGTCAGACCACGAAAGACACGTCCGACTAAGGCAGAAATTGCCGATAAGGTGCATTCATTACTCAAACTCGTCCAATTAGATTGGACTGCTAATCGCTATCCATCACAACTTTCAGGCGGTCAAAGGCAACGCATCGCACTCGCCCGCGCGCTTGCGGTCGAACCTAAGGTTCTACTGTTAGACGAACCCTTTGGCGCGCTCGATGCAAAAGTCCGCGCAGAATTACGCCGCTGGTTAAGACGCTTACACGATGAGATTAATGTCACTACCGTATTTGTGACCCATGATCAGGAAGAAGCACTCGAAGTCGCAGACAAAATCGTAGTGATGAATCAAGGGCGTATCGAGCAGCAAGGTACGCCAGAAGAAGTCTATGATAATCCAAGCAATCCTTTTGTGTACGAGTTTCTTGGCAATGTGAACCTATTTCATGCCCGGGTAAAACAAGGGAATAGCACTATAGGCAATATCCACATACCCTCACCTGAACACACAATTAGCGAAGAGCAACAAGGCTTGGCCTATGTTCGCCCACACGAAATCGAGGTACTGACACAACCAACTGAAAATGCCCTTAAAGTCAGTTTAGACTTAGTGACCATAGTTGGCCCAGCAGTGAGATTAGAAGTCCTAACTGAGCTAGATAACCAACTGATCCATGTTGAATCATCTAAAGTGCAATTTAAACAGCTTGGCATAAACAAAGGTGATAGCGCTTGGATCCAGCCGCGCTATACCAAAGTCTTTTTAGGGGAAGGTATTTAGCCACTCACCGCCCTAATCAATAGATTAGAACTTCAAGGTCAAGGACTGACCTTCTCCCATTCCCTGCCACTCAACACTCAAATCCATAATCTCATTGAGAATATGATCAAAATCTGTTTGGTTAACAGTAGGAACGGCCAAGTCTCGACTGCTACAGGCTTGCTCTAACAGATAAATAAAGCCGTCATAGGTTGGCGTTTCACCCGACCACAGTAACGACTGCAGGGTCTCAACTATGGATTCAGCTTGCCACACCTCCGTTTTATCAGCGATGGCGCGGGAGGTTTCATTATGCTCTAAGGTAAAGCTGATATCGGCGCCAGCTCTGATCTGCGAGAAGAAAGCGCCTTGAATATGCAGGCGTTTTTCAACCACATAGTGGATCATATCGTGAGGTGCTATACCTTGTTCTGGCATTTGGGTTTGGGTCGCACTACCGTCCATGCGCACACAGCGCAACTGGCCATAACGCTGAGTACCTTTAGTGAAGATGACTTGCATAAAACCATCCTTAGTATTTTGATTAACGCATGCATAATGCGAACTCAAGTATAGTCCAACTCTGCGCCAGCATTAGAAAAACAACAACACTCTGCCGTTATAAATTACGCTGGATAAAGCGGAAACACTCTTCTGCCGCTAAGGGTTTACTAAAGTAAAACCCTTGCACTAAGTCGCACCCCATGCTCGACAATAATACCAATTGCGCCTCGTTTTCAACCCCTTCAGCGACCACAGTTAACCCCAATTCATGGGACATAGAAATAGTTGCAGCGCTAATGGCTGCATCGTTCGAGTCGGTCTCAATATCCTTCACAAAGGATCGGTCGAGCTTTAACCTGTCTAAGGGCAAGAGTTTCAAATAGGATAAAGAGGAATATCCTGTACCAAAATCATCGATAGCGAGCTCGATACCATGTTGACGCAATTCCGCTAATAGGCGCGCATTCTGCTCAGGATATTGCATCGCCACACTCTCGGTAATCTCCAGCTCCAGTGCGCCTTTGCCCAACTTATGCTTCACCAGCACATTGGTAATATCGGCGACTATCGTATCCTTACGGAGTTGATGTGCTGACAGATTCACTGCCATTCGCAACTCAGTGGCACCCGCTGCGCGCCAGACAGCAAGTTGCGCCATCGCCGTTTCTAATACCCATTGGCCAATTGGGATGATCATGTCGATCTCTTCGGCAATGGGAATAAAGCGGTCAGGCGCTATCATGCCAAATTCGGGATGCTGCCAGCGCACAAGCGCTTCGACACTGACCACTTGCCCGCTTCTAATATCAATTTGTGGCTGATAATGCAGTCGTAATTCGTCGTTTGCTAACACTTGCCTCAGGCCAGTTTCAATATGCTGGCGCTCAGTGATCAAAGTGTTCATTGCCGCAGTAAAGAATTGATAGTTATTGCGTCCAGCCGCTTTTGCGCGGTACATGGCCATATCGGCATTTTTCATCAAGGCTTCAACACTGTCACCATCATTGGGAAATAAACTGATCCCTATACTTGGCGATGAATGTAATGCTTGATTATTAATCACATAGGTTTGACTCAAACCACTGCGCAGCGCCTCGGCTAAACTGGCCACTTCATCATGGTTTGTATCAGACAAGGCAACCACAAACTCATCGCCCCCCAAACGCGCCACAGTATCATTATCACCAACGATGTATTTCAAACGGCGGGCCACCTCTAGCAGTAGTTGATCGCCCACATGATGGCCCAAGGTATCGTTGATATTTTTAAAGTGGTCCATGTCGATAAACATTACCGCTATTTGGCTGTGGGATACCAGAGCATCCTTAAACACCACTTCGAGGCGCGACTGCAAGCTCAGTCGATTAGGCAATAAGGTCAAAGAGTCATGATGGGCAAGGAAATGAATGCGTTCCTCACTGACTTTACGCTCACTGATATCGGTAAAGCTGCCAATATAGTGACTCACGGCACCAGAATCATCCCGCACCACAGACATCATCAACCATTTCGGGAAATCGTAGCCTTGTTTATGCCTATCCCAGACTTCACCTTGCCAGAAACCCGTTTGCTCGAGGGCAGCACGGACTTGAGAATCGATACTTTTGTCCGTTCGTTCAGCCTCTATAAAACGGCAGTTTTTACCAATAATGTCCTCTCTGGAATAACCCGTGATCTGAGAAAATGCGCTATTCACATCCACAATGATATCGTTGGCATCCATAATCGTGATGCCTTCACCACTCTGCTGAAATACTTGCGCCAAGAGATTTACCCGCGCAACGGTACGCTCCTGCTCGGTAATATCTTCGACGATAAACAAAATTAGCTGTTCACCATTAGCACCAGTAACTAAAGCCCCGTTGAGGCGCACCGCCACTAATTGGCCATTTTTATGTAAATAATGCTTCTGATAGGGGCCGTAACGGCGCGTCTGCTTTAAGCGCTCTAATTGCTCAGTTTCACTTAATTGATAACGCTTTGGCGTGAGATCCCAAGGGTCGAGCTGATTTAACTCATCGAGTGAGTAACCCGTCATGGCTTCGAATGCGGGGTTAATCGCCACAAACTGACCATCATCTAAACGTTTAAGCACATGCCCCACGGGCGCCTTATCAAATAGGTTTCGATATTTTTGTTCACTTTCAACCAAGGTAGCTTGAAAAGCCTGACGGCGGGCAATTTCCTTCGACAATGCCATGGTTTTTTCTGTCACTTTTTCGGCAATACGTTGGCGCTCGCCGGAGGAAACTAGTGTCATGCCGCCCACGACCGCACAAGTGATAAAAGCGAGCAGCAGCATTAGTAGCGATAAGCTAAAAGTATCGCCCATCAGCACCGCATAGGATTGATAAATCACTATATGCCAATGACGATCCGCTAACATCAGATTTGCCTGAAAATACTGCCCAGTTTTATCGCTGAAGAGCTTGCTGCTAAATTCAGGAAACGATTTTTGAGTATTGCTATAAAGTAAGGTACCGCCCGCACTCATATCTGTCAGTTGCCACTGCAACCCTTTTACACTATCAACATCATCAATAATGCCTTGCAAATCAATTACGGCTGAACAGAACCCTGAGATCTTACCCAATCTGTCAAAAGCAGGAGCTATGAGTAAGGTGCCACCAGGGCCATTGGGATCTTGTGCTAATTGAATCTTGGCTGTCATCACGGGTGCTAACGTCGCACGCACTTTTGCGATGGCAGCGGCTCGCGTCGGCTCACTATTGAGATCTAATCCCAATGCCGCTTCATTACCTATGAGTGGCTGAATATACATCACAGGGACTAGCCAACCATCAGTATTCGCCTGCCAGCCTTCGGGACGAGTCACTTTGTAGGAACCACCAACCACAGAACGAATGGATGCCTCAAAACTTTGCTGATCGGCTGCCGCCACAAGCGGTGACCAAGACCAAGCTCTAAAGCCATCCTTCATCAACATATTGCGTTTGCCAAACTGTACAAACTCATCCTCAGAAACCTGCTCGCTATTATCGAACAAGCTTGCTAAGGCAACAATTTGTTGAAGGTTCGCATCTTGAAAACTTTCAATATTGCTAATAATCGCATTAGATTGAACCAGAAACTTATCCTGTAACTGTTGGCGCTGATTCATATCTGAGTAGTAATAAATCCCCACACAAAATAAAAAACCCACCAGCAAAGGCACACCCGTCTGAATGCGGCGAGAACGCCAAATAACTCGCTTATCAAATAACAACATAGTCAGAGGGATAAAAATCACGGCACCGAGCAAATCCCCAGTCCACCAATTTATTAAACTACCCAGTAAATCGGACTGTGGAATCGTACCGTTAATCACTAAGGAGAAATTGCCAAAAACAGTCGCTACAGTACAAGTTAAAGCTAAACTCAAGCAGGATTTAATGACGGCGTTAGGATTATCTAGGGTGAATAAATGATCGACTCGCCCAAGAACATAGGCAGAAAGCACTGCCTGTATAGATGAACCAATTGAAATCGCAAAGGGCAACCACCCCCAATGGATATGTCCGCTGATGTTGAGATTAATCAACAAAGAACCAATGAACACGCCAATCCAAGGCGCATATTCCTTCCATAAAACACAAGCGGCAATAGCAATACCTGCGGCAGGCCAAATTGCAGCAGAATATCCAGGCGGCAAAGCAATCATCAAACCAATTTTACCTACAATTATGTAAGCTAAGGCGATGAAAATGTTTACCTTAAGGTATGGGGTAATTGACTTTATGTGTAGTCCTTCATGCTGACGCACTTCAAGAATTGAGAAGCATCATGCCCTACTCACAGGCTCAATCTCAAGCACATATCAGGGGCGAGATAAGTTCACAGTTTAATAATCGGTTTATCTAATGTAAATAGCGTAAATGACTGACACAATCACTCATTTAACGTGATGTTTTTATTTGGGATGCCGATCTCAAATGCACTTAATCACACAGCCAAACTTGGCGAGCCCAATCTTGCGACAAACAAGCTAACCCATCAAGACAACTATCGGCAACATTAGCCCCGCCATAGAAGTTAAGCTTAGTCTTTTTACGGGTAAAGCTAACATGTTTATAGGGGCTATAATCAACTCAATGACACCACAAGCAAATCAACTTTAGTCAAAATGAATAAATGAGAGGCTTCACAATTTTTTATTTTATGAGAACAAAATCAGTTTAAATACTGTTAATTTTGTAAAATTAACGATCGCATTTAGTTTTAATTAAGGTTTTTTTAATACTTAAGCCCTTTTACTACGGGGATCCGCTTTCATTCAATAGCCGCTTCTTGGTATCCTCCTGCCGCATAAAAAAGTTACATGCTGAATATTTTTTGTTCTGCCAACTGACTCCTTTTCCCGTTCAGCCGGACTCATTAATTGAAATTAGCTCTTAGCCAATTCATTGTTGAAAGATTGAACCTAACTATTCGGCTTTCAACCTTTAGCATGACAAACCTAACCCTGTTTTTCGGGTTATTGTTTGTGCTGCCTGTAGCTGACGTTTTATACGTATTAATCGGCGGTTGTGTTGATATTAGTGAACTCATCAGCCTCAGCAATGGCTTTTTGGTCGAGTTTATCGGCGCTAGTTTGCTCAGCCTGTTATTACTCAATCCCCTCGTTATTCTGCAGTTATGGCATTTAATCGACTGCTGCTTCAAATTTTTCAATCATCTCGATTTAACTAACGCTTCACTTTTTTTAGCACCCCCAAGGCTAAAATCCCTCGAACATACCGCCCACGGTTGTCGCGCTCCGCCATTTTAACCCTCTGTTTTTAAATTCAAATTAAGCATTAAGCGCTGAAAGCGGATCTTAGATTTGCCTCGGGATGGCGGCACATTATTGTGTCATGCCTCTTGGGTTTCAGGATTTGCGCTCAGATAACGCCGCTTAGTGCGACTGCCGGTTAACGCTTGGCAGAGTTGTAAACCTTAGGGTTAGAGGAATCTTCCTTTGTTAATTCGAAAATTAAGTAAAGCAGCAATCGCGGCACTAGCACTCATGCTCGCGGGTTGTGATGGCGGTGTATTGGACCCTAAGGGCCAAATCGGTATCGATGAAAAACACCTGATTATCGTCGCCACCCTACTCATGCTCATTGTCGTTATCCCTGTGATTGCCATGACATTGTACTTCGCGTGGAAATACCGCGATGGCCGTGATCAGGAAATCTATGCGCCTAAATGGGCACACTCAACGGCGATTGAAACCGTAGTGTGGATAGTACCGATTGTGATCGTGATAGTGCTAGGTGTGATCACTTGGGGTTCGACCCATGATCTTAATCCATACAAACCTTTAGATCACGAAGCTAAACCCGTCACGGTTGAAGTGGTGTCGCTGGACTGGAAATGGTTATTCATTTATCCAGAACAAGGCGTGGCATCGGTCAATGAGTTGGCGTTCCCAGCCAATGTGCCGGTGAACTTTAAGATCACCTCTGACACTGCGATGAACTCCTTCTTCATCCCTCAGTTAGGCAGCCAGATTTACTCTATGGCGGGCATGACCACTAAGTTACATTTGATCGCTAACGAGCCCGGCACCTTCGACGGTATCTCGGCTAACTACAGCGGCGCCGGATTTGCGGGCATGAAGTTTAAAGCGATTGCCACTCAGACACCTGCCGACTTCGAGGCATGGGTTGCCAAGTTAAAACAACAGGGCAAGACATTGAACTCAGCGGCCTATGCCACACTGGCTAAACCGAGTGAATACAATCCAGTTGAATACTTTGGCTCAGTAAGCAAAGGGATGTTTGACCAAATCGTGATGCAATACATGCACATGGACTCACATGAGGGCATGAAAGGTCACGAAGGAATGGACATGCACGCAGGCATGGAACACATGGGCACTGAGCACACATCTGACATGGCAGACATGAAAGGTATGCACGACATGGCACATATGGCAGGTGAGCACGCGATGGAAAATACACAGAACATGGCCGACATGGATAGCTCAGCACCTTCTGTACCGTCATTAACACAAGACTCATCCACAGAACCTTCATCATTAGAGCACTCATCCACTCACAAAGTGGAGGCGGAGTAATCATGTCATTTCTCGGTAAATTAAGCTTAGATGCGATTCCGTATCACGAGCCCATCATCATGGTGACCCTAGCGGTCGTCGCAGTGGTAGGTTTGTATATCGCTGCCTTGATCACTAAACACAAAAAATGGAGTGTACTCTGGAATAATTGGTTAACCTCAGTTGACCATAAACGCCTCGGTATCATGTACATAGTGTTGGCTTTGGTGATGCTCATTCGTGGCTTCTCCGATGCCATTATGATGCGTACCCAGCAAGCACTCGCCACCAACGGCGCCGCAGGTTATCTGCCGCCAGAACATTACGACCAGATCTTCACCGCCCACGGCGTGATCATGATTATCTTTATGGCGATGCCATTTATGATAGGTCTAATGAACTTAGTGGTGCCGCTGCAGATTGGCGCCCGCGACGTTGCCTTCCCCTTCTTGAATAACCTCAGTTTCTGGCTGACCGCCTCTGGCGCTGTGCTGATCAATATTTCATTGGGTTTAGGTGAATTTGCTAAAACAGGTTGGGTGGCGTATCCCCCCCTATCAGAACTGGCTTACAGTCCGGGGGTTGGAGTCGATTACTATATCTGGGCACTGCAAATTTCAGGCATAGGGACAACCTTAACCGGGGTGAACTTTATCGCCACCGTACTTAAGATGCGCGCCCCCGGCATGAAGCTGATGCAAATGCCAATCTTCACTTGGACTTGTACTTGGGCGAACATTTTGATCGTCGCGTCGTTCCCAATCTTAACCGCCGTGCTAGCCATGTTAACGCTCGACCGTTACATGGATTTCCACTTTTTCACCAATGACGGTGGCGGTAACGCCATGATGTATATCAACCTATTTTGGGCGTGGGGACATCCTGAAGTTTACATCCTGATTTTGCCTGCTTTTGGTATTTTCTCCGAGGTGATCTCAACCTTTACGGCTAAGCGTTTGTTCGGTTACACCTCTATGGTGTGGGCGAGCGGTGCGATTTCAATTTTAGGTTTCATCGTTTGGTTACACCACTTCTTCACTATGGGCTCAAGTGCCAACGTCAACGCCTTCTTCGGGGTGATGACTATGGTGATTGCGGTTCCAACCGGGGTGAAACTGTTTAACTGGTTGTTCACTATCTACCGTGGCCGCCTAAGGTTAACTGTACCTGTGTTGTGGACGCTAGGCTTTATGGTGACTTTCACCATAGGCGGTATGACAGGTGTGCTATTAGCCTTACCGGGAGCCGATTACGTTCTACATAACAGTTTGTTTTTAATCGCGCATTTCCATAACACTATTATTGGTGGTGCGGTATTTGGTTACTTAGCTGGCTTTGCTTACTGGTTCCCGAAAGCGACAGGTTTCCACTTGAATGAACGTTTAGGTAAAGCGTCATTCTGGTGCTGGCAAATCGGTTTCTACGTGGCCTTTATGCCGCTGTACGTATTAGGCTTTATGGGTATGACGCGCCGAATTAGTCATACGGATAACCCAGCATGGAACCTGTGGATCTACTTAGCCGCAGTGGGTGCTTGCATCATCATGGTCGGTATCATTCTGCAGTTTATCCAACTGTACGTAAGTATCCGTGACCGCGACCAAAACCGCGATACTACGGGCGATCCATGGAATGGCCATACTTTAGAGTGGTCAACCGCTTCTCCACCCCAGTTCTATAACTTCGCTAAGCTGCCACAGGTTGCTGATATCGATGCCTTTACCGATGCGAAAGAAAAAGGCTTGGCTTATCAAGGCCTCAAACACTATCAGCCAATCCATATGCCGAAAAATACCTCAAGCGGTATCTTAATGGCGCTGGGGATCACTGCCGCGGGTTTTGCCGCTATTTGGCACATTCTCTGGTTAGCCATTGTGGGCTTAGTGGGCGCGTTTATCGTGTTCTTATTCCGTGCCTATAACAATGACGTCGACTATTACGTGCAACCCGATGAAGTGGCTCGCATTGAAAATGCCCACTTAAACAATGTAGTAAGGGGCTGATATGAGTATTGCAATCCCAGCAGATTTAGAAGTAGCTCACGCAGAAGATCATCACGAACACCATGATACGAGTGGCAACACTCTGTTTGGTTTTTGGATTTACCTGATGACCGACTGCATTTTGTTTGCCTCGGTTTTCGCAACCTATGCTGTGCTCTACATGAACACGGACGGTGGCGTTTCGGGTAAAGACATTTTCGAATTGGACTTTGTGCTGATCGAAACTGCCACCCTGCTCGTTAGTAGTATTACCTATGGCATGGCGCTGATTTTTGCTAAACGCCATAACAAAGCCGCGACCTTGGCTTGGTTACTCGTCACCTTCGCCCTCGGTTGTGTGTTTATCGGGATGGAAGTCTATGAGTTCCATCACCTGATTGAACACGGCAATGGCCCACAGCGTAGCGCTTTCCTGTCGTCCTTCTTCACCCTTGTCGGTATGCACGGCTTGCACGTGACCGCAGGTCTGATTTGGATGGCGATCATGATGATTGAAGTGGCGAAAACCGGTTTAGGTCATCGCAGCATCACCCGCCTGAGCTGCTTAAGCCTGTTCTGGCATTTCCTCGACATAGTGTGGATTTGTGTATTCACGGTCGTGTATTTATTGGGAGCACTGTAATGCGCGCACATAGTCATACTGATAAGCCTAGCCATGGCACTGACGATCTGGCCGCGAGCATTAAGTCATATCTAATGGGCTTTGTGCTGTCAGTGGTATTAACCGCCATTCCATTTTGGGCCGTAATGACCCATCACTTCGAGAAAGCGACCACCCTTAGCTTAGTGCTAGTGATGGCGATAGTGCAGATAGTGGTACATCTTAAGTACTTCTTGCACTTAGATTTCTCGAAAGAAGGCAAAGTGAATACCTTCTCCTTCCTGTTTACCGCCCTGATTATTGTCATGGTCGTCGGCCTGTCGGTGTGGATCATACTCGAAGCCAACGCTTTGATGATGTAACGAGAAACAGTCTATGCAAACACAAGACAGATTTATGTCACCGCAATGGAAAGCACGCTTCAAAGGGTATGTGCAGGTTACTAAGCCTGGCATCATTTTCGGGAATCTGATTTCCGTTGCTGGCGGTTTTTTATTAGCCGCCAAAGGCGACGTAAATTTGGTCTTGATGCTGGCGAGCTTAGTAGGATTGTCCTTGGTTGTAGCCTCGGGCTGCGCTGTCAATAACTGTATTGACCGTGATATCGACGCCAAGATGCAGCGAACCTGCAAACGCGTAACCGTCACGGGCGAAATTGCCGTGGGTAACGTACTCGCGTTTGGACTCGCCTTAGGTGTGTTAGGCTTTAGCATCTTAGCCTTGTTTACCAATGCATTAGCCCTGCTATTTGCCGTTATTGGTTACATCGTTTATGTGGGGGTTTATAGCCTCTACATGAAACGTAACTCAGTGTACGGCACTTTAGTTGGCAGCTTCTCGGGCGCAGTACCGCCCGTGGTGGGCTATTGCAGCGTGACAGGGCAAATGGACATGGGCGCAGCTATTTTGCTGTTGATGTTCAGTCTATGGCAGATGCCACATTCTTACGCCATCGCGATTTTCCGTTTTAATGACTATGCGGCCGCTAATATTCCTGTGCTGCCCGTTGCAGAAGGCATGACCAAAGCAAAACTGCATATCGTGCTTTATATTGCCGTGTTCGCCTTAGTCAGTGCACTGTTGCCACTCGCGGGTTACACAGGTATCGCCTTTATGGCGGTCACCTGCGCAACCAGCCTGTGGTGGCTTGCCATGGCATTAAAAGGTTATCGCCACGGCGTCGACATGCAACACTGGGCTCGCCAAGTGTTTGGTTTTTCAATCATCACTATTACGGCGCTCAGTGTGACTATGGCGCTCGACTTTCAAGTTGTGAGTCAGGCGCCACTGCTCACCTTAGTGAAGTAAACCCTAAGCTTTCAGCTAGTTGCCTAGTCCTGAAATAAGTTGATAATAAAAAGCGCTAACCAAGATTAGCGCTTTTTTTCTCTCCTAAAACAGCCCCTGAAGCATCACTTCTAAGTGAACATCATTCGCCACCACATACCGGGTAGGCTAGTAAAGCCAGTCGTGTAGTGTTTTAACTCACCCTCTTTAAAGATCATAATGGTTGGCGTCGCCTGCAATGACCAATCACGGGCAATCTTGCTGTCACTATCGTTAATAGTGTCAAAGCCATAGCCTTGATGCTGAAGATATTTTCTCAGTTTCTCATCCTCCCCCGAATTCATGGCAACCGTCACCACGGGGTAATAGGCCGACATTTGATTGACTGCCGGACTGACAAAATTACACACAGGGCACCAAGTGCCCCAGAAGTACACTAATACCGCCTGATCTTGGCTTAACTTGGCAATATCAAGCGCTTCCCCAGCCAACGTCGTCCCTTGGAGCTGCGGCAAATTATCCCTCGGGATATCTTTGCCGCGCCAGATGTCCATCACGCTGGTCACGATAAGAGCAATGAGCAGCCAAAGTGCCAGCTGCTTAATCCAGCCCAATATGCGTTTAGGTAAAGATGTCGAAACCTGTTCGGCGCTCATATTTTCAGTTTCCTTTGGCGGCATCTTAACTGCTCTTCTGCGTCTTATCTTTAGCGGCAATCGCGGCTTCAAGCTGCTCTTTTAACACTTCGTAAGGCACTAATCCGGGAATAAGCGTATCGGCCACTATCATACTTGGAGTGCCACCTATGCCTAACTCATTCATTAAATTAACATTGTCATCGACCATTTTAGCCACGCGCTCATCTGTGTTGCCAACCCAACGCTCGGTTGCCGTCAGTTTAGCGACCTTAGCGATGGCGGCGGCATCGAGTCCACGCGGGCTCGACATCAACATATCCTTCACCTTGAGATACTTTTCAGGCTCGTTTAACCAAACCGTTTGGGCAAAATCGACCGCCATTTTGGAGCCTTCGCCCTGCAGCGGTACCATTTTTACTATGATTTTTAACTGCGGAAATTCTTCAATCAGCTGGTTCAGCGAAGGCTCGATTTTCTTGCAGTATGGGCAGTTAAAATCGGTGAAGTACACCATCTCAATCTCAGGTGTCGCAGCGCCCTTCCACGGATCGCTTTTGGTCTCATACATGGCTTTATGATGAGTCACAAGACTGGTTTGCATGGCTGTATTTGCACCCTCTTGCTCCCTTGCTTGCCACGCAATAATTGCTTCTCTCATTAGGTCAGGATCATTGATCAAGGCATCTTTAAGAATCGCTCGCACCTCTTGCTGCTGCGCCGCCGATAAACTGCTGTCCTTGGCATAGGCCATGGTGCTCACCGAAGGCAAGGAAACCACCAGCATTGCCATGGCGACACCCGAGACAGCAAACATCTGCAACTTGCGATGTTTGAATAAAGAGCTAAATTTCGACATCTTAGTGCCTCCGATGACTTGAGTATTCTGCATTGATTCAGTGATGTTTTTTGCTTCAATTGTCTGTTTCATAATCGATTTCCATTGTTTCAGGTCAGGGGCTTCCTGACCTGAGTATTTGTTGAGTGTCACTCGGCGAGCTACCGTACGAGATTGGCTAGTGATATTGCCGAGTGAACGGCTAGTCGTTAGCGTTATTTCCCTGCCGCTACGGATGACTTTTCAGGGGACGCAGAGGCCTGCTCAATCGCAGCAAGCACAAGGTCAGTCGATAGAATTTCCGGTAACTCAATCCCTTGCGGCGCACCCGGGCCGTAAACCACGTTGAATGGCACTCCAAAACGATTATGGCTTTGCAGGTAGTGAGTAATGGGCTCAGAAGGCGTAGTCCAATCGCCCTTCATCGGCAAAATATGCGACTGTTGCAACAGGCTATAAACAGGATCTTGCAAGATCACGCCAACTTTATTGGCCTTACAGGTAATGCACCAATCGGCAGTCACATCAACAAACACAGTTTTGCCTTGGGCAACCTGCTGATTAATCAATGCTTGATCCAATGGCGTCCAAGCAAGATCCACAGGTAAAGGTTTAGCCCACTGGTTCGCCGTCATAAATGCAATAACCGCCGACAGTAAAATGCCGATACCTAAGCAGCTCACGATGGCAATCGCGCCATACTTTTTAGCCATAAACACCATAAATATCAGTGTAATGACACCCGCTAACGGCCACAGGTAGAGCACATCAATAAAGCTGGCCAACAGGCTAATGAGCCACAAACTGGTGATGAGCAACATGCCGGAGAAAAACACTTTAACTGTGTTCATCCAGCGGCCAGGTTTAGGGAAATAACCCGCTACTTGCGGGAATGCCGCCACGATTAACCAAGGGAACGCCATACCCACGGCCAACGCGGTAAAGATGGCAAACAGGCTCAGTACATCGGCGCCCAAGGCGAAAGCGACCGCAGTCCCCAAAAATGGTGCACTGCACGGTGTCGCCAGCAGCGTGGCGAACATGCCCTGTAAAAAATGGCCGCTGTTATTATTGCCGCCCGTTGTCGCCAACTTGGTTTGCACGTTAGAGGGTAAGTTGATCTCAAACACACCTAACATATTGAAGGCAAAAACTGTGGTCACCAGCGCCATAAAGCCGATAAACCAAGGATTTTGGAACTGCACGCCCCAACCAATCGCTTGACCCGTGAGCTTAAGCATTAAGATAAAGCCAGCCAGTAACCAAAATGAGGCCAATATCCCCAGCGCTGATGCGATGAACTGTTGACGGATTTGATTACGCTTAAGATCAGGTGCTGCAACCACTGAACTGAGCTTCATGCCGAGAACGGGTAACACGCAGGGCATGACGTTTAAGATCAAACCACCGATAAGCGCTAACAAAATCATGCCAAATATCGAGGTACTTGCTTGGGTAATCACCACAGGCTTAACTTCGGCGCTGTATTCCAACGCTCGCTCGCTATCGGCGACAGTCATGTTCAGCGATTTACCCAAAACTTCAGGCTCACCCAGCCAACTTTGACCGGTGAAAATACCGACCAATTGCTTGCCGTTAGCATCACTTTCGTTTGGTTTTAAGCTCACTAGCTTGAATGTGGTATCTGGCTCACCATCGATAATCACAGTGGGTTGCTGCCAGTTGGCATCATTGAGTCTGACTTCAAGTTGACCTTTGGCGGCATCCCAACCCATTGTCATGGCAGGATTCTGGCCCTCTTGGGTCAACACTTTTTGTGGCACAAGCGACACGGCCTTGTTGTAAGCCAACATAGCATCGGTATCCGCTTGCAGCGCATTAGGCGTGAAGTCGAGACTAATCTGATAATCCGTCAGTACACAGATGGTGGTACAGGTCGACAAGGTCACTTTGCCGCGCAGCTGAGTTGGCGCAGCGATATCATCAACTTTTAGGGTTAAGGGAAAGGTGGTATTACCTTTATAACCAAAGGTTTGTAACCCCAATAATGAGAATTCCTCTGGCGCTGGCCATCTCCAATCCACTTGCTGTAGATTGTGTGAGCCATCCCATTTTATCGTCGGCGCGATACCGCCTTCCCCAGGACTGCGCCAATAGGTTTTCCAATCGCCCTCAAGTTGTACTTCAAGCACAGCAGGCAAAGTATTCGTTGCAGGATCAACCTCCCCCGTTAGCATAAAACGTACTTTGGCTGGCGGGTGATTATCATTAACCAACCACCCCGTCGATGCGGCCATTAGCGACGGACTCGTCACTATCAAGGCGAGTATCCAGAATCTGGTTAACATGGATTTTAATGTACTCATTTTGTCCCCAAAATATGCATTAACTGTTTGTTATTCAATTGCATATTAATCTCTTCGATATATCGTCAGCATTTGCCATTGCAATACTTAAGCGCTGTTAGACCAAGCTAAGTTAAACAAGACTCTGTGATGCTGCGTGCATGCTTACCTTGCTTCTAGGCCATATAAATATTGGCTAACGCTATGTTCTGGTTACCAATATCGTAACGGCTTAAGAAACATCAGCGTGATAGAAGGCTTAAGTTCAAAAAGTCAGATAGGGAGGTGTGATGTGTAAAATCGGATGTTCTGCAGCCGCTTAACTTTCTTTTCTACCGGCAAACTGGCGAGAAAAGTCAAATATTGACTGAGAGAAAGCATGCCTAAACAAACCCACCTATCAAATTGATAAATAAGTTTTTATTCTTGAAAGCGACAATGTGTGAGATGTATTCGCCTAGGTTTAGCTTGATAACCTTGTATGGGTAACAGTGTTATCACGCGGGAGGCGCGGGGAAGTAACGGCAGTAGGAACAGCAGGATAAGAAATGGGATGGTACTCGGAGTGTCGATACAGGTTCGGATCGATTTTTCAGACAATTCACATTTTTTAGGTTCACTTTTGACCAGCTCAGTACCTGCCGCTTGAGCATCGGCGTGGCTAGCCATATTGTTTGAAGCTGAACTTGAGTTTAAAACTGAGTTGGCGCTAAAACCAGCACCAGAAAAAGACGTAACCGACATCGCTTGCGCGCTCGACTCCTTGAGCAACAAGTTAAGTATTCCACTATTTTGAGTCAAACAGAACAAGGTCAGGATGGTAAACACCATCACACCCCATAGGTTGCCTGTTTGCTTAGTCGATAACTTAGAAATTTGGATTTCCCTTCGTCTTATTCTTTGATAATAAAGATAAAAAATGAGTGTCTTTCAACAGATAGCTGAAGATAAGACCGGCGGATTGTAACAATAGTTCATCAACAAGCAAATTATTTTGCCTTGCCTGACTCAAGACATAGTCCACCATTTCAATAAAATCGCGCTTTGCTGACGGATAATTTGAGTAACAACGACCTAAGTTCTTACCATCATACCCAAGGAGTTTTTATGCTCTAACATATTGATTCTGCATAACTAGCCACAACTTAAGCAAAGCCCGCCAGAGTGACTCTTGTGCAGGCTTATTAATGACTGGAATCAAACTTTTTGCCTAAAAGATAAATACAGACAAAGCTTATGCAGAAAACCCACCATCAATCATCAAACTCGCACCAGTGATATAGCCCGCTTCTGGACCCGCGATAAAGGCGACAAAGCTTGCGATCTCTTCGGCTTTACCAAAACGCCCTAGGGCGCCCATCGCTTTAACGGGCTCAGATGAATCGCCGTTATCAGGGTTCATATCGGTATCCACAGGGCCTGGTTGAATGTTGTTCACCGTAATTGCACGTGGGCCTAAATCCCGCGCGAGTCCTTTGGCTAAACCGACTAATGCCGATTTACTCATGCCGTAAATCGCACCACCTACAAACGGAATACGCTCAGCGTTCGTGCTACCGATATTGATGATGCGGCCGCCATCATTCATGTGCAGCGCAGCTTCTTGACTGGCCACAAACACACTGCGCACATTAGTGTTAACAGTTCGTTCCCAGTCTTCTAGCGTCAGATTTTCAATGCTATCCCAAATCAACGTGCCCGCATTATTAACCACAATATCTAAGCCACCGAAATGCGCTTTGGTCTCGCGGATGGCACGACGGATCGCCTCCGGCTCTGTGCTGTCGGCCTTAATGGCAATGGCTTGACCACCATGGGTGATAACTTCGTCAACTAGCAATTGTGATTGGGCCTCAGATGACACATAGGTAAAGGCAACCGCTGCGCCGTCACTCGCCAATCTTTTAACAATGGCAGCACCGATACCACGACTGCCACCTTGTACAAAAGCCACTTTACCTTGCAGATTATTTGACGATTTCATAGTTAGCTCACTCAATAGGGGGTTAAGGTTGATTGTATAGAAAAACCTTTTTAATCAATTACAAAATGACGTTCGCTTGTACGTTAACGCTCATTTTCATACTGTGGTAGTAGCTTACGCGATTCACTTTCCATGATTAAGTCACTAAAATGACCATCACTGAGTCCTTCAAGGAATTAATTGCCGTGATAAATAATCAATTTGTTGAGATACGCCATTTCGTCACTGTTGCCCAGCTCGGCAGTTTTACCTTAGCGGCGCAGGCGTTAGGCATGACAGGTTCGGCGCTCAGTAAAAGCATAGTGCGATTAGAAACCCGCTTAGGCACTAAACTACTGCACCGCACCACAAGGCGTGTAAGCTTAACCAATGATGGCGATTCGTATCTCACAGATTGCCAAAATGCCATGGCAATCCTAGACAATGCACAGAGCCGACTCGGCAGCGAACAGCAAATTCCCTCAGGTCGAGTGCGAGTGGATTTACCTGTGACGTTTGGGCGGCGATATATACTGCCAACCCTATTATCACTATCGCAAAAATATCCCAAGCTCGAGTTATCCATTACCTTCAACGATAGAGCGACTGACTTGTTCAGTGACGGCATTGATTTGGCGGTGCGTGTCGGACAACTCAGCGACACTGTGGATTTAGTCGCCCGCAGATTAGGGGAACAACGCCGAGTGATCTGCGCGTCTCCCGCCTATTTCGCTCGACTTGGCACGCCACAAGACAAAGAAGATCTCAGCCAGCACCAATGCATTGTCGGCTGGCCGCTTGGGCAGCAACATCGCTGGTTACTTAAAAATGAGGATGGGAGCATCGAGGCTTATGACATTCCAGTACGCCACGAAATCGCTGATTGCGAAGCCATTTTAGCGGCCACACTGGCGGGAGTGGGTTTAGCGCAAGTGCCTATATGGTTGGTTGAGGACTATCTTAAAACTGGTGAACTTATCTCGGTACTGGACGAACTCGCCAGTGACGATACACCCATCCACTTAATTTGGCTTAAAACTCCTTACCTCCAACCCAAGCTACGAGTGATCATCGAAGAACTGGTCGACTTAGCGAAAGCGCCCAAAAGCAGATTTAAGGCAGAATAAGTGAAAGGCCTCGACTGAGCGCGACCTTTCACTTTGGGACTAACGGCTATTTATTTTGATGTACAGATTGGTCATAGAGAGTGATCGCTTTGCTGAGCGCGTCAAAATCCGCCGAACACAAATACCGCTTTAAGCTTTCAAACTTTTCGGCAGGCCAATCGTAGATTTTTAACACCAGTAACTCAGTAATAACGTCTTTATCAAACCGATACTTGATTAATTTCGCGGGTGATCCCGCCACAATACTGTAGGGTTCGATATTTTGGGTGACAACACTATTTGCGGCAACAACCGCACCTTCACCTATCGTCACACCTGGCATCAACATACATCTCATGCCTAACCAAGCCCCATCACCAATATGAGTATCACCTTTGCCTACGTAGGCATCCTCGATGAAATCCATAAAGGGGTATAAACAAAACCAATCTGCTCTATGCGTATGATTTCCGCCCATTAAGATCACAACTTCGGCAGCGATACACACATAATTACCGATATAAAGTTTATCGATAGACCACTTAGGTTCCCACTCACGGCTCACTTCATCGCCATGAAGATATCTCACCGCTGCTCCCTCAAAGCCAGCATCCCAGCAATCACTGTAATAGCTATGCTGACCTTTGACTATGATATTGGGATTGGTGACCACCTCGTGCAATAACTGAACTTTTGACCAATGCTTGTTCCGCATTGCAAATCCTCTTTATAAACAAAATAGTTAATACGAAACATAATGTTATGAGAAGTTTCACATTAGAATAGTCAGTGAATACGCGGCTGTTTTAGCAGAGGAATGAGTTTCATATAAAAAATCACAAGTGGGTATAAAAAAGAAAATAGCCCATAAAACTGAAATATCGGCATGGGCTAGCCGTTGTCACTGAAAGTGTCGCTGAAACCAAACTATGACATAGCAGTATACCAAGAAACAATTACTTAGCTAAATCATGTAACCATACATTGACATGAAATATACCCATAGTCTGACAAATAGGAGCAGCCACAAAATAACTTAAGTGAAAATGTAACTTTACTACAAATGACTATTAAGCCTTTGCAAACTGACAATTGCTCTAAACAGTATTGGTTGTATTGCTAATCTAGCCACCAGTGAATCAAAATGGGCATTGAAAAGTTGCTTAACTGAGTATCCAGCATTCGTTACTAGCGACCTATCTTCTTAAATCTAGATATTGCGCAAATTTCTTAGCGGTCTTTAATGACTCTCTATCTGTGAATTGTTCAACTGTAACTGTGGGGGAGCAATAAGTTTGATACTAAAATGGCAGCGATCGCATAGTTGCGCTGCCATTTCTAAATCGAAATTGCCCCAAAACTTGTTACGAGTTCAGATGAATGATCCTTCTGGCACAGCCCAGTTGACCAAATTTTAGTAATGATACAGAGTGACTACTCTATCGGTGTCTATTCACCCATTCCTTCTTTGCGACCAAGATATTACCAAGATGTACTATTAAAGGTGAGACAGTGAAAGCCGCATGATAGCTGGCTTTCATGTGTTTGATTTCCTCCTACACAGAGGAAGAGGAAAACATGTTGTTTTGACTGCAAATTAGATATAATTCTTCCTCTAAAAGTAGGTTTTTGCGCGCAAACTGAGAAGGATTTGTTATGAGTAAGTTCAGTGGGTTGAATACTGAAATGACCATGTCTGAAGCTGTGGATTATCTTGATGGCGTGCGAGAAAGTCTTGATGAAATATATTTGGCTGAAGAAGCACCATCAGGTCAAGCTGGTACAGTTTGGCGATATTTTTGGGGGAATCCTCGTAAAATTACACCTCTAACTGTTTACTTTCGAGAAATTATTGAAGAAGAAATTGAAGCTAGTGAAGCTTTATTAAAAGATAAAACAAAAAAGATACGCGAACAGGCCAAAAAGAAACTTCATATAGAGTTGCAGAAGTTAAATGAAAAAAATGAAGCTAAAATTAGCGAGGCAGAAGAAGCGCTTGAGTATTTAGATGCAACATTCGATGAAAATGAGGATCTTAAAACCAAGCTAGAGGATGAACGCTCTATTTCTCGTAAGTTTAGAGCCCATTTAAATGCTTCTAAAAACTCTAAGATGATTGAGGCTCAAGCTAATGATATTAAATTTCTATTTGAAAAATTAACTAGATTTGAAAATGTTCAGCTAGATCAATTAGAGTCTGTAAAACTTATGAAGAATGTTAATTCTGATGAATGAGGTTTAGAGGGGATTATTTTAATCCATAAATTGTTTTAATGCGTGAAAACTTGGCCTCATGCTGCTTTGTATTAAATGGTGGCAGCCACTACAAATAGCTAAAAAGCCTATCAAAAGACATGTGAAAATCAGGAGCGAAGCGACACCATTTGATCCTCAATACCAAGATTACTTGGCGCAAAGGAGATTGAAAAAGGAGAGTCGTTACTCATGGCTTGAGCCGTATGCAGTGAAAGTTGCACGTATGGTTCTTAGGAGGGCGGCACTTGGTAACAGGTGTCGCCTATCCGACCAAAGCTTACTAGAGATTGATCAATATTTATTGTCACTTCTACCGTCTGGTTGGTAGTAATTTTCCTCAAATTTTAGCTTTTTAATGGCTATAAATAGCTTAAAAAGGCACATTTCCACTCAAACTATTATCCACAGACAATTGGGGCATTGCCAATAAAAAGCCTCTTCCTACATAGGGTAAGAAGAGGCTTTTACTGCCTATCCGGCAGTTTGCTGTATTAACATAAACGTCGAAACGATTGTTTTTATTTTCAGCTGCCTATTCGGCAGGTCACACTTAGATCATCCACCTCGGACTCTCTGATAAATTTTCAGCTGCCTATTCGGCAGGTCACTATGCACTTATAAAATAAACCTATATAAAATCAATTACTAGAGCCAAAATCAAGGAAATAACCATATAATTTCTCAAACAGATAATTAGTTTTAAAATTAAAACGTTACAGTAACCACGAAACCAAAAGGTCAAATCTTATCTACAAGACGAGATAGCTCCGGTACTGTTCCATTTTGTTGTAAATTGCTAGCAAACCCATAGCTACTAAACAATGGTTCAGTTTGCTCCTTTGCTACCATTTTCTGAATATGGAGAAGGTAATCTTGCTTATTACTACCGCTGCTCATTGCTATACGATGGAAAGCGCTAAACTCTCTAGGCTGAGTATTTTTTATAGGATTAAATGTCTCACCTCGAGCTAATGCTCGTTTTTCCAAACGTTTTAAGCGTCTGCGGGCCTCACCAACAAAAATCTTTGCAATTGCCTGATTACGTTTGAACATCACTTCAGCACAATCATTAGGTACAACGTCAACGTTACCAAGACTAAAAAAGCCACATTCTTTCATATCTTGAAAATAGGATTGCTGCTTCAGCTCACTCAATACAATTTCATCAGAATGAACAAAAGCAATGAAATTACCGATAGAGGCGTCCGACCAAGCAGGAAACGTCACCCCAAGACCTTTAATTTCATGTTTGCAGATGTACCCATGCATTACTGAGATACAACGCCCCATTAGCAGGGCCAAGTTTGCTTCTTGTGGTAAGAAACGCACCATAAAATAGTAGCGCTGCATATTATGCCTTCTTCGTTTCGGCTTTCTTCTGGAACATGCCACCCTTTATCAGGACAGCAAAAAGATAGTAAATATTAGGATGAATTGAATGCCCTGGCTCTGTTGCCTGTTGCTTGAGTTCAGCTAAATACAGCTCTGTATTTACAAATAAGGTATAAAAACTCAGTGCAGATTCAGGTGAGCGTCGTGCAATACCCAGCTCTTTGTCTGCACCGTACTCATGTACTCGTAATCGTTTAACATCGTCCTGATCCCACCAATTATCAATTGATTGAATAGCCGCACCTATCTTGACCGAATTAAAACTCACCGCATAACGACCATCAGCACATTTAACCTTAGTAAACTGTTTTGAAGTTTCACCTTCTGCGGACTTTTCACCAAAGGTTTGGCTTGGGTAGATCTCTTGGCAAAAGACAGTCTCAATTTTTGCCGTAATATCAGCGTTCCAAAATACATTCGGATCAGTCAAAGCTAAGTGCACCTCTTTACTTAATTCATCAAGAACAGTCCGGGCTTCATCAGACCAAATATTCCAAGCTAACTGCCTCGTATTACTGATTTGATAACACTTTCCCGTACTGGTTTTAATATCTATTTGAGTGTGACCAGAGTTTTGATTACGCCAGAGCCAAGTTCCTAACAGCAGATTTTTACAAAAACGGGTCGCCAGCTCTTGGTAACCGTCGCACTCCTTAAATGCTGCGGACAATTTTTCAAGCAAACTAGAAACTTCAGGATCGCTGCAGCCAGAGGGTTTGAGCGAGTTAGCTTGTACTCTTAGCGAGAAGCGGCAATAGATGTGATCTACATTTGGCGGAACATAACACTCTTCAATCGTTAGAGGATTACAGTGTGTAAGGTCCTGGGGTGCTAAGTTTTTCGATTTAAATTGAGGAGTAAATGCTTCAGTGAATCCAGCTTTTTGACCACGTATACGAGTGATTTCAGCTTCAAGAGGAACAAAATCAGAATCGGCCGTTTTATAGAAAAATACCGCCTTACTTGGGTAGAGGGATCGGTCATACTTTAAAACATTGCATAGCTCCATAAACCTTCCTTAAATCCGTTTCATCAGCATTGAATGCTCTTTTGCCTCTAACATCCAAAACGCTCTCTTAAAATAGTTTATTTGCCCCTGTAACCTTATCTCAATTGCCGATGCACACTCAACTACGCCAAGCGCTGGTTCAGCATAGCAATGCAAAGGCTCTAGGCTACCGACTCGGCTAACGGGTTCAGTCAATGGTAAATAGCCAAACATAGTGGGACACAGCGATGAATTTTTATCCAACAAAAACAGAAGATCACTAATATTACCCATTGAATATCTAGTCGGCATAATCCATTTTCCTGACATAGGCAGTCTTTTCAATGTTGAGAAAAGTTCAGCTTCAGATTGATAAAGCTGGCACCACGCATCAACAGCATCTAACTCGGGAGGATGCATTACTCCACCGGCAAAGTTCGCCGGAAAACTTGCTTTCAACATTTCAGTTTGATTATCTAAGATAGCTAAATCGTCTTCATAACCATCAATGTGAATGACAAGATCAAACACTAAATCACAATGTCGATTATCAATTATTCCAGCTCGCCTAAATTGATTCTCTTTCGCTCCTTGCATGCCGAACTCAGGCAGTTTTTTGCCCGAGACAGATGAGTACTGACGAATAAACCACGAAAAGGAGGTCAATCTAAGCTGAGTACCCAATCCTTCATTTAATCGCCGCTGGTAGTTATGCATCATTCCCCAAACAGCTGTGAGAGATGGAATGCCAACACAATAGGGATTAGATAAAGCTTGGGCATCAAACACCCGAATACCTTTCAAATGTAAATATCGCTGGAAATGCTCATCCTCAGCATCTTTTTGTAGCAAAGGTTCTTTATAAGCCAAATGAGTTAACAACCATTTCAAGCTATTTCGAAGAAGGGGCATCAGTCTCTGGTGAAATGCATACTGACTTATCATTGTAGAATGCGACATCACCGAATTTAATCTGCCGAATAGATTCGCTAGCAATTCAGGTAATAGCTCATTCTCAAACGTTAAAAACTGATACTCTAATGAGCCATTAATAGGCTCAAGCTCGCTAAGAAGAATCGGCCCCTCTTTAACCTCTAATCGCCATTCCAACATTGGCGCAAGCCACTCAGATAACATCGCTCTTATCTGTCTAAGGTTAGCGACTTTTTGTTGCCTGCGTTGCTTTAACGCCAACGCTGATTCACTCGATAACAGTTCATCCAATACCCTCACAAATCGAGGCTGTGACAATACATTTTGATTCAATACATCCTGACCAGATAAAACCCTAGCCAGTAAATTATCGCCTAATCCGTGAGTTTTTTTATTAATACGAGGGGGATAATTCAGAGCTTTAACATTACCGCCAAGAGATGCGACTAGCTCACTGACTGCCGCGGAACGAATAAACTCAAGACCAGTATATCGGCCCTGTTTTTTGATTGCTGCTTGCTGGAGTTCAGACTGAAGTGCATGGCTTACAACGGGGGTAACCGCTATATATCCATCACGGTATGGCATTCGAACCTGTACGGAGTATTTATCGACTTTATCTGGGCTTAACTGCTCAGGTAAAAAATGCTTCACCCTACCGCAAATATTCATAAACTGTTTAACAGGCATGCCAAGTTCTTGAAAAGCCTCTTTCCAGTGTTTTGGTGCTTCACACATTAACGTTGCAAGGCAAGTTACTTTACCTTGCCAAATAAAATGACAAACAAACAGTTTGGTAAAATTGACTTTAGCACTGTCATGAGACCACCCTAAAGTACGCTGGCAATTAACGCTACTCAATATGCTGGGATGTAATTGAGGACTGTGGGCAACGAGCCTTTGTTTACTGACCCGAATATCTGGGTACTTGAGATTATGGGTATGCAGCCATTGTACTTCGTCAATGCAAACATCAATATGGGTTTGGTTGTTAACAGTTTTTCTGGCTAACCTTTTATCTAATAAGTCATCCACCAACTTTTTCGGATAGGTAAGATTGAGCAAAATAATTAGGGCAGCACTTTCCTCACCAGTCACATCTAACGGTTCTGTATAAGCAGCAAATGCACGCCTCAACGCTGCCGAACGCGCTTGAACATCTTCAATACCTAGCAGTTCTCGCAAATGTAAATTCTTTACCATGCCGATAAGTACATCCCCTGTCTATCACTGCCGAAGCTACTTTTATACTCGATCACTTGCCTTAAATAAAATACAGCTGCGTGAGGGTCAATCCGCTGCTTCATTTTTTGTCTAAACGCCGAAGTTAATATCCCATCTTGATGAAGCCGATAAACCTGCTCTTGGGTTGTTGATAGTAAAACAGCTGTTTCTGCGACGCTGACTAGCATATCGGCCACGTTAGGCTTTTTCGATTTGGGATGTAACACCACCAATCTTTGCAAATACCCCATTGAAGCATAATAGATAAAATGTGGCTCTTTATCCTCTGGATAAAGACATCGTGAATGCAAAATCAACTCACCAAAAATAAACCGAAAAGCAGTACGATTAAATTGCTCTATCAGCCTTAGTTCAGCACCTTGAGTCACTATATCCAGTTCTTGATAAAAATTCTCAGGCCAGTTATAAAAATACTCAATTGCATCGCTAAAAGAATTGTCATTACTTCCGCCATAACGTTTTTGGTACCAAAGTAGAGCCGCAAGTCGGTGAGTTGCAGATGTTTCATTAAGAAGTGGATTTGTAGACGTAACATCACCATTGATAAGGCTTCGCGCTAATATGAGATCTGATTTTTTAGCGCTAATAACTGCTGCTTTTGAAAGCTCAAATCCACACGAACAATAGCTAATCGATTCATTCTCGATGTAGTTGAGCGGTGCTTTGCATTCAGGACAATGATGAATCAATGCACATTCATGCTTGGCACAAGCAGTATATGGTTTTAAATGCCAAACTTGCCGAATATAAGGCTCATCCTTTAAGCACTCAGTGCAAACGGGCACACTCTCAACATCATCCTCATTTGCATAACGGATAAAACTTAAAGGAATATCGATACCATTACGATGCACTGCAACGCTAGACCCCATAAAGACTCTGTTCGACCTAAATAGGGCTATTTTCTCCAGTTCATGGGGAGGTAAACCAAGAAGGGACTCAAGCAAACTCAGTGCCCTCATCCTAAAGTGGCTATTGTGCTTGGCATGATAAATATTGAGGCGTTTTAGCTCGATAGGGAAAGATCCATGGGCCTCGAAGTCTAGCTCATGAAGCTCTTCTCTAATAGCAAGACTGAGCTGCTGATAAGAATCAAAAAAGTTCTCCGATACGATTCGAAGCAAATAACTTTCAAGCGATTCATCAATAAATGCACGCGCTCTAGGGGAAAATAAAAATGTCACACCACACCAAAACTAAGGAAGTCTTAGCTTAACTTATAAGCCTTTATCTGAAATTACAAGAAACTCTTCTGGTATGTTTATATACCGATGAAATAGTATGCATAATCAAACCAAAAACTTGACCGAAAACCATCACTTACTGCAAATTAGTTGGTAAGATGATCACCAATATTTTTAAGTCGTGCTTCTAAGCACTGCAAGGCCTAATCGACCGCTTACCAACCAGTTTTTAGTCTCTTTTAAAAAGCGTCAGGGCAAACCATATTTCACTAACATCAAAGTCAAAACTTGCTGCTAGTACCATATTTCAATAGGTATAAATTACATATGTTTGAACAAACATTTAAGAACATCGATGACATTTTTCATAAAGACGCAGGTTGTTCTAGCGAGCTAGATTACACCGAGCAATCATCATGGATGTTGTTTCTTAAATACCTTGATGACTTAGAGTATGCAAAATCACTTGAAGCACAGCTAATGGGCCAGGAATATCAATACATCATCGATGAGGACTATCGCTGGAGTAAATGGGCTGCGCCAAAAGACGCTGACGGCAATTTTGACCACAACAATGCCCTAACCGGTGATGACCTAATGGATTACGTCGACGGTGAGCTATTCCCTTATCTAAAAGGCTTTAAACAACGCGCAGAAAGCCCTAACACTATTGAATATAAAATTGGTGAAATTTTTGGCGAGATTAAAAATAAAATTCAGAGCGGTTACTCATTACGTGATGCTTTAGAAAAGGTCGACCAATTAAGTTTCCGCTCGCAAGATGCCACTCACGAGCTGTCTCACCTATATGAAACCAAAATTAAAAATATGGGTAATGCTGGCCGAAATGGCGGCGAATACTACACCCCAAGGCCACTTATTCGCGCCATGATAGACGTAGTAAAGCCACAAATTGGTGAAACAATTTACGATGGCGCAGCCGGTTCTGCAGGCTTTTTATGTGAAGCCTTTGATTATTTGCGCCAAGGCGGCCGCGAGAAAAAGCAACTTTCAACCAGTGACTTAAAAATACTGCAAGAAAGCACCTTCTACGCCAAAGAGAAAAAGTCACTGGCTTATGTTATCGCCATTATGAACATGATTTTGCATGGCATCGAAGCTCCCAACGTATTACACACCAATACCTTGGGCGAAAACTTGGCAGACATACAACCTAGCAACCAGCACGATATCATATTAGCTAACCCACCTTTCGGCGGCAAAGAGCGCCCAGAAGTACAACAAAACTTTCCGATTAAAACCGGTGAAACTGCCTTCTTGTTTTTACAGCACTTTATTAAAACCCTAAAACCTGGTGGCCGCGCCGCCATTGTTATCAAAAATACGTTTTTAAGTAATACAGACAATGCCGCCATCGCCCTACGTAAAGAGCTGTTAGAAAACTGCAACTTACATACAGTGCTTGACTGCCCAGCTAAAACCTTTTTAGGTGCAGGAGTTAAAACCGTCGTATTGTTTTTTACCAAAGGCGAACCAACTCAAAACACTTGGTTTTACCAACTCGAACCAGGGCGTAGTCTTGGCAAAACTAACCCGCTTAATGACAACGACCTGAAAGAGTTTATCGAGCTGCAAGCTGCATTTAAAGACTCAGATAAATCTTGGTCATTGGATGTAACCAAGCTTGAGCCAACAACTTGGGATTTATCTGTCAAGAACCCCAATGCCGAAGAAGAAGTTACACTTCGCTCCCCCCAAACAATTATAGAAGAAATCATTGCTCTGGATAAAGAGAGTGAAGTAATTCTGGCTAAAGTTCAGGAATTGCTATGATGAAAATCGCAGACTTTTGTAAAACGGCTGCAGGTGGGACTCCACTAAAAAATAATAAGTTATTTTACACTGAAGGTAATATACCTTGGTTGTTGAGCGGTGAAGTCGGCCAAAAGAATATTACAGAAACAAAGAATTTTATTACACAGGCAGGGCTTGATGGGTCATCTGCTAAGATATTCCCTGTAAACTCCATACTTATTGCGATGTATGGTGCTACGGCGGGTGAAGTTGGAATTCTTCGTTGTAATGCATCAACAAATCAAGCTGTATGTGCGATTTACCCAAATGAAAAAGTAATACCTGAATATTTGTACTACTTCTTCCTTAATCACAAAGAACTGTTGGTTGCACAAGCGGTTGGAAATGCCCAGCCAAATATATCGCAACAAAAAATTAAAAATACAGAGATAGATCTTCCACTTATTTCTGAACAAAAGCGTATCGTTGCCATTCTCGATCAAGCCTTTGCTGAAATTGAACAAGCTTTCGCCAAGACAGAACAAAACCTTGAAAATGTCCGAGAATTGTTTGAAAGCTATTTGCAGCAGGTATTTACAGCAGGTATTAATGAAGGAAAAGTAAGTCGATTAGAAGACCTATGTACTTTTAGCAGCGGTAGTACTCCATCGAAAAAAAATGATCTCTATTGGGGTGGTAACATACCTTGGATGTCTGGTCGTGATATGAAATCGACTCAACTGTTTAACTCATTTCTGCATATTTCTCAATTAGCAATAGATGAGTCAACAACTCGTATCGCTCCTAAAGGGACAATTTTGATACTAGTTCGAGGTATGGGATTAGCGCATGGAGCTCAGGTGTCGGAGCTCATGGTTCCTAGTGCATTTAATCAGGATATAAAAGGACTTACCCCAAACTCCAATATTGTTTCTAGATATCTTGTTTTTGCACTTCGTCATAGAATAAATTTTGGCGATAACATTCTAAGTAGTGCTGCCCACGGAACACTTAAAATTAATATGGACGAGTTAAAAAACGTCGTTATTCCTGTTCCGCTCAAAGCTCAGCAAGAGCATCTTGTAAGTCAATTTGATATTTTAATTGAAAAGATAAATTGCCTTGAGTCTATTTATCAAAGAAAACTCGCAAACTTAAACGAGCTAAAAAAATCAATCTTACAAAAAGCCTTTGCAGGCGAATTAAGTAAGAGTATTGCTTAACTAGTAAGTTGTTAATAATAGAAATTAGCCAATAAGGATGTATAGCTATGGCGATGAATGAAGCCGATACCAGAGCCAACTTGATTGACCCTAAGCTCGTTAAGGCTGGCTGGGGGTAAGCGTCCATTTTAGGACGTCCTATTCCCACTTAAGATCGCGCGATAAGCTGTGCACTCATCATTACAGGAGAGTGATATGGCAAAGCGAGCTTACCGCAACGCTGCACAATGGCAGCAATTAATCGACTTATGGCACACATCAGAGCTGAGCATCACTGAGTTTTGCCAAACCCATCAACTGAGCACCATGTCATTTTATAAATGGCGGCAACGTCTATCACCACAAACTGAGCAAGCTAATGTGGCTGAGCATCACTGAGTTTTGCCAAACCCATCAACTGAGCACCATGTCATTTTATAAATGGCGGCAACGTCTATCACCACAAACTGAGCAAGCTAATGTG
>NZ_JAKKSC010000015.1:0-117970 GCF_025653705.1 Shewanella sp. SM87 | reverse complement strand
GTCGTGAAGGATTCGAACCTTCGACCAATTGGTTAAAAGCCAACTGCTCTACCGACTGAGCTAACGACCCATCTAGGTATTACGATAAAAATGTTCACTTATTTTGGCATCAACAATGCGAATAATAAGTGGTGGGTCGTGAAGGATTCGAACCTTCGACCAATTGGTTAAAAGCCAACTGCTCTACCGACTGAGCTAACGACCCATCGAGGTATAACGCTGATTTATGCACTTTCAGTAAAGTGGTGGGTCGTGAAGGATTCGAACCTTCGACCAATTGGTTAAAAGCCAACTGCTCTACCGACTGAGCTAACGACCCATCTAGGTATTACGATAAAAATGTTCACTTATTTTGGCATCAACAATGCGAATAATAAGTGGTGGGTCGTGAAGGATTCGAACCTTCGACCAATTGGTTAAAAGCCAACTGCTCTACCGACTGAGCTAACGACCCATCTGATGTTGCGCTGATTTATGCACTTTCAGTAAAGTGGTGTGTCATTAAGGATTAGAACCATTCGACTGATTGGTTAAAAGCCAACTGCCCTAGCTTTATAAAAAAGCGACTGAGCTAACGACAAATTGTACTACTGACTATCTCGTTAAATACCACTAACTTATTCTATTTATTAGATTAAGTGGTGGGTCGTGAAGGATTCGAACCTTCGACCAATTGGTTAAAAGCCAACTGCTCTACCGACTGAGCTAACGACCCATTTACTGGTATTTCACGCCCCGAACGACCTCGCCGCTCTGAGGGCGCCTATAATACCTTTTTCATCTTCTCATGCAAGCGCAAATTCCCAATTTTTTGTCGTTTGCATGAAAAACAGACTAAGAGTATGTTTTTTAGTTAATTACGCTTTAATTGCAGCCAGTTGCTGCTGTGCAATGCGTGCTGCGGCGCTATTTGCGTAATCTTTGACAACTTGTTGGTAGTATTGCATCGCACCAGCTTTATCACCGGTTTTCTCGGCGATCATGCCAAGCTTCACTAAACTATCGCCACGTTTATTAGAATCACTAAAACGATCAACCACAGTTTTGAAGGCTTGTTTGGCTTCTGCAAATTCGCTCTTATTAAATAATAGCTGTCCTAACCAATAGTTCGCATTCGCGGCATACACAGAGTCTGGGTATTGTTTGATAAAAGCACGGAAGGCAGGAATGGCATCGTCATACTTACGCTCTTTTAAGACTAAGTTAACGGCATTTTCATAACTTGCAGTTTCACTTAAACTACTTGCGGCAGCATTGGTCGATACCACAGAGGGGATAGATGTCGCTGCAGCTGCAGGTGCGGCAGATGCCTTTGAGGATAAATTAGCAAGCTCATCATATAACTGACGCTGACGCTCTTGCATCTGCTCAATCTGATAATTCTGTTGTTCGGTTAAACCGCGTAAATCGAGAACTTCCTGCTGCAGTGTATCAAGACGACGTTGCATCTCGAGCTCACTTTGTTGTCTCGATTTTACAATACGTTCGATACGAGCAAGTCTGTCATCACCCGAACCACCAGCAATATCTTCCACAGGAGCAGGCGCTGCAACTGCAGCGCCCGCACCAAGGAACATTGCCGTAATTAAGACGGCACGTTTCATTGTGTTACTCTCCGAGATTCAATCTTAGTAAACTAAAACTGCACGACGGTTTTTGCCAAAACCTTCATCAGTGCGAGAAAAATCAAGTGGTTTTTCTTCGCCATAGCTGACTACGCTCATTTGGCTTGGCTGTACGCCCATACCTTGTAGGTATTTAGCAACGGCTTTAGCACGACGTTCACCCAGAGCAATGTTGTACTCAGGAGTGCCACGCTCGTCCGCATGACCTTCAATCAGTACGCGCACACTTGGGTGCTCAACTAAGTAAGTACCATGAGCTTCTAATACAGCGGCGAATTCAGTTTGAACTTCACTGCGGTCGAAATCGAAGTAAATGATGTGTTCTTTTCTCAACTCTTCTAACTGCTGACGTTGCTGCTCTTCAGATGACAACATAGCACCCACACCACCAGTTTGAATGCCACCATTCAGTTCGCTACCTGAACCGTTTGTTGAGCCCATTGCATCAGTTTCTGATTCTGAAGTTGAGCTACATGCACTAATAGCCATAATTGGAAGTGCTACCAACATAGCTTTTAACAACTTATTCAGATCCATTACGTGTTCCTTATAAAATTAAATGTGATTAAATCAAGGTATAACATTAGAGAAACGGAGACCAAGAAGGTGATTTCACCTCGCCTTGACCCACGGGTAATCTCGCTTTAAAGCGTCCATCCGTAGAAACAGCTGCTAATACTTGCTTACCTTGGTGTGTAGTGCCATATATGACCATAGTACCATTAGGCGCCACACTTGGGGATTCATCCAAGCGTGTAGAGGTTAGCACCTGCATAAAACGCGTATTTAAGTCCATACGCGCAATATTAAACTTACCGTTAGTACGGTTAACAAAAATCATACTACGTCCATCTGGCGTAATTGAACCGCCAAGGTTCCATTCACCTTCAAATGTTTCACGACTCACTTTACCTGAACTTAACTCTACGCGATAAATTTGCGGTCTACCACCACGTTCAGAGGTGAAAATCAACGACTTCCCATCAGGATACCATGATGGTTCAGTATCGATAGCATAGTGATTGGTAATACGCTTAATCGCTTTTGTCGCAATATCGATAACATAGATCTCAGGCTGACCATCCTTAGACAGCGTCACAGCCAAAGATTTGCCATCAGGAGAGAAAGCCGGCGCACCGTTAATACCAGGGAAAGAGCTCACTTTAGTGCGCACTTGGGTATAAAGGTCTTGTACGAAAATCTCTGCTTTTTTATTTTCAAAGCTAACATACGCCAAACGACGCCCATCGGGTGACCAAGTAGGTGACATTAATGGCTCAGGTGAGCGCAGTAACATTTGCTCGTTAAAACCATCATAGTCCGCAACCATCAACTGATAAGGTGCTTTTTGAGTATGATTGACCACGACGTAGGAGATCCGCGTTAAGAATGCACCGCGAATACCGGTTAACTTTTCATAGACGATATCGCTAATTCTATGACCATATTGACGAAATTGCGCTGCTGAAATCACAGTTTGGCGACTGTCCATCAAAAATTCTGTAGCGCTGACTGAGCCTTTCAATGCTTGGTTTTGTGCTTTAACTAAATCGATTAAATCAAAGCTCACCAAATACTGATCGGTTCCGTAAGGTTTCACAGTACCTAACACCACAGCTTCTGCGCCAACGCTAGACCATGAACTAGGTTGAAACTGAGCCAAAGCACCAATATTGCGCTGAGGTAGTCCGAGCTCGTCTAAAGGTTTAAAGGTACCGCTACGAGCTAAGTCAGACATCACCACATCAGCAATCGCTTGTGGCGGTGCGCCAGGACCTTGCCATACAAAAGGCATCACAGCGATGGGACGCGCTGCGTCAACACCTTCTGTGATCACAATATCCAATGCCGCTTTCGCGGGGGTGGTGCACAGCAGAACTGCCAGTGCTAACCATTTTGCCAATATTTTCATGGTGCTCCTTTAATTAAACGTTGGTTCAACGATTAAGTTAATTTCTTTCATCAAGTTATAAACCGCAGGATCCGGAGACACAGGCAGTTTGCCCGCTTTCAAAATCGCCGCTTTTGCTGCACGACAAACGTTGGGATCACCACCTTTTGTTTGGCTGCTGATCACAAACCCATCATTCGCTAAACGCACAGAGACAGTACAAGTCTTTCCACGCATAGATTCATCCACTACCAAATTACGTTGAATAGTTGATTTTATCATTGCCTGATACTTACCGACTTCACTCTGCATCTGCTTATTCATGGTTTGCGACAGCGCCGCTTGCTCAGCCGCTAATGCATCAGCCATTTCCTGCTCTTGATCGGCAAGGGCTTTAGCATCCGCTTTAGCTTTAGCATCCGCTTTAGCTTTAGCATCCGCTTTAGCTTTGGCATCAGCTTTAGCTTTGGCATCTGCTTTAGCTTTGGCATCAGCCTCCGCTTTAGCTTCCGCATCTGCTTTTTGCTTACGGTCAGTTTCAGCTTTCACTGCAGCAGCTTCTTCAACCTTGCGTTTTTCAGCGGCTTTTTGTGCGGCGTCTTCAGCAATCTTACGCTCCTGCTCTTTCAGCTTACGGTCAGCTTCGGCTTTGACCGCCTTTTCCTTTTCCTGCTGCTGTTTCACCTGGGCTAATTTGGTCGCTTCATTGGCTTTTTGAATCTCAATTTCCTGCTGCTTACGTTCTTGCTCTAGCTGTTTAATCTGAGCTTGTTCGCGCTCGCGTGCCTGTTTCGCTTCTTGAGCTTTGCGTTCAAGCTCGGCTTGACGTTCTTGCTCACGGCGTTCGGCATCACGCTTTTCTTGCTTAAGTTTCTCAACTTGATTAGCCACTTTTTGCTGATCAACCATAACAGCTTTGATTGCTGGTGCGCTAACTTGTTGCATAGGCTCAGGTTTGTGAGAAAAATCTATTCCTAATGCCAGAATAATTATCACGCCAATATGAATACCCGCTGAAATTGACAGAGGTAATGTTACATCTGACTTATCTGCCACCTATTTCTCCTTGGGTGAATCCGTCATCAAACCGACTGATGGCACACCAGCTTGCTGCAGTGTCACCATCAACTGAATCACTTTATCGTAAGGAATATTTCTATCGGCTTTAACCACAACAGGACGCTCAGGTTCAGTCACGATAAGTGCAGCCACTTCCGTTGCCAATTCTTCCAAATCCATAGGCACATTCGTTGAACCGCCTTTATTGAGGAAGTAATCACCGTCACCATCGATAGAAGCAACAATGGGCGGCTTACTGTCATTGGGTAACACTTCTGCCGCCCCTTGAGGCAGCTCCACTTTGACCCCTTGGGTCACTATGGGTGCTGTTACCATAAAAATAATTAACAGCACGAGCATGACGTCGATATAAGGCACCACGTTGATTTCAGCAACGGGGCGACGACGTTTGCGCTGATAAGCTGGTTGCATTATGCCCCTTCCTTCTCACTGTATGCTTGGCGATGCAAAATGCTGGAGAACTCTTCCATAAAGTTTGCGTAAGCCATTTCTAATTTATCGACTTGGGTCGAGAAACGGTTGTACGCAATTACCGCTGGAATTGCAGCAAATAAACCCATAGCCGTTGCAATCAAAGCTTCAGCAATACCGGGTGCAACCATAGCTAAGGTGGCATTTTCCATCGAACCAATAGCGATAAAAGAATTCATGATCCCCCATACCGTACCAAATAAACCGATATAAGGGCTAGTCGAACCAATCGTTGCTAATAACGGTAAGTTAGCTTCTAACTTTTCCATTTCGCGAGACAAGGTCACACGCATAGCTCGCGATGTACCATCCATGACGGCATCGGGCACTTTGCTATTTAATTTATTCAGGCGTGAATATTCCTTAAAGCCAGTCACAAATAATGACTCTAAACCGCTATTATCTGGACGGGATGATAATTCTTTATACAAACGGTTTAAATCAACACCTGACCAAAATTTGTCTTCAAACTTCGCCGATTTACTTTTTGCGGATGTCAGTAAGCTACGGCGTTGTAAAATCACCGTCCAAGACATCACCGACAAGCAAAGTAAAGTGAACATAACAAATTTCACTAATAAACTGGCTTGTAAAAATAACCCAACAATCGACATATCAGCTTGCACTGTCAAACTCCTGCACAATATTTAAGGGAATAGCTCGGGGACGCATACGTGATAGCGCAACACAAACAACCAGCACTGTGCCTTCACAATAACAGTCTCCCTGTTTATCGACCAAGCGTTGATGAAAGATCAACGAGGCCTTTTTCAACTCTATGACCTTAGTTTCAACAATAAGGTTCTGTTCAAAACGTGCTGCTTTGCGAAAATCGAGTTCCGCACGCTTTACGACAAAAGCAGTGTCGTCGGCTAATAACGCAGTCTGACTCACGCCAAGGGCTTTTAGCCACTCGGTTCGCGCGCGCTCAAAAAAGTTGAGGTAGTTCGAATGATAGACAACGCCACCAGCGTCGGTGTCTTCGTAATAGACTGAAATTGGCCAATGAAACATAATTTGAAAATAAGCAAATTTTGGTTGAAAAATTGACGCTTACTATACCTAGGGAAACAAGACTTGTGAATGACCCGATGAAGATATAGATAGGAATAGCGCGGGTTTCAGATGAATAGGGGCAATTGTAAAAGAGAATGGGGTCAAACGACCCCATTTTATTAACATAGTTAGTTATTTTGCGATAGCTTGTGGCAAAGTTAAGCCAAAACTCTGCCACAAGAAACTGTAGATGTCGGCAAATTCGTCGATCTTCATCGCCGTGGGCTTACCCGCTCCATGACCAGCATTTGACTCAATACGCATAATGACTGGTTTATTGCCCTGCTGTTTCTCCTGCAGCATGGCCGCAAACTTGAAACTGTGTAATGGCACAACACGATCATCATGATCCGCAGTCATTACCATAGTCGCAGGATAAGCTTGCGCTTTTACATTGTGATAGGGCGAATAAGCCAATAGCGCAGGGAATTGCTCTGCTTTATCGGCACTGCCGTATTCACTCGTCCAAGCCCAACCAATAGTGAACTTGTGGAAACGCAGCATATCCAACACGCCCACCGCAGGTAATACGGCAGCAAAAAGTTCAGGACGTTGAGTCACAGCAGCGCCCATCAACAGACCACCATTACTGCGGCCATAGGCACCGAGTTTAGAGCTGTTGGTGTATTTTTCGCTGACCAGATATTCAGCAGCAGCAAAATAGTCATCAAACACATTTTGCTTTTTGTCGAACATCCCCGCTTGATGCCAGCTTTCGCCATACTCAGCACCGCCACGTAAACTCGGCACGGCATAAATGCCACCCATGTCTAACCAAGCGATATTGGCAGGGCTAAAACGTGGTGTCATCGAAATGGCAAAACCACCATAGGCATAAAGTAATGTCGGATTTTGACCGTTTTTCACTAAGCCCTTTTTATAGGAGAGCATCATAGGCACACGCGTACCGTCTTTGCTGCTATAGAAAACCTGTTCAGAAACATAGTCATCGGGATTAAACGAGACTTTGGGTTTAGCAAAAACGGTTGAACCGCCAGTTTTAAAATCAAACTTATAGGTGGTTTCAGGCTGAATATAACTATTAAACACATAGTAGAAATAATCTTTGCTGGCTTTACCAAAAGGCCCTGTCACATTGCCAAGACCAGGTAATGCCACATCTTGACGCTTCTGACCACCCATACTGTAAATCGATAATTGACCTAACACATCATGTAAATAACTCACCACTAAATGGTCATTAATAATGGCGACATTATTAATCGGATCTTTAGACTCAGGAATAATCGTTTGCCATTGCGATTTATCACTATTGCGGGTGTCAATCGCAATCACTTTACCGTTAGGTGCCTCTAAGTCAGTTTTGAAATAAAACACTGAACCATCATTACCGAGAAACTCATATTCAGCTTCTAATTTGAGGATCAATTCCACCACTTGGGATTTAGGCTCAAATAACGATTTATAGAAGAAACGATTACGCTTATCCGTACCTTGAGAAATCGACAGTAATAAGTATTCACCTTTCTCAGAGACATCAATGCCAAAGCCCCAATCTTTATTCTGTGGACGCTCATAAATCAATAGATCTTGATGTTGGTCTGTGCCTAATTTGTGGTAATACACTTTTTGGTTAAAATTAACGTCAGCTAAGACATCCCCCCCTGCTGGGGCATCATAACGGGCATAAAACACGCCTTGGTTTTCTTTATCCCACACTGCGCTAGAAAATTTAATCCATTTCAGTTCATCGCCCAGTTTCTTACCGGTTGCAATATCAACGAACTGCCATTGCTGCCAATCTGAGCCAGAATTTGAAACGCCATAGGCTAAAATTTTACCGTCATTACTCACAGCAACGCCGGATAAGGCAACAGTACCATCCGCAGACAGTTTATTTGGGTCAAGAACAGGCTTTTCAACACCATCTAAACCTTTAACGTACAAAACCGATTGCGCCTGTAGGCCATCATTACGGTAGTAAAATTGATTGTCGCCGTTTTCAAACGGAGCAGAGACTTTTTCGTAATTCCAAAGTTCTGTAATACGTTCGACCACAGCTTGTTTATTGGGGATCTTAGCGAGGTAGGCTTGACCAAAGTCTTGTTGTTCTTTTACCCACTCTTCAGTTTCAGGCGTATTGGCCTCCAGATGACGATAAGGGTCGGCCACAGCGACACCATGAATGGTTTCGACGAGGTCATCTTTTTCAGTAACAGGGTAAACGAGTTTAGTTGCGCTTGCCTGCTCAGTCGAATTTTGCTCAGGTGCATTGCCACTTTGGCAGGCACCGAGTGCCATCCCCAATGTGGCCACTAACAAACCTTGCTTTGCAAGGCGAAATCTTAATGCCATCGTGTTGTCGTCCTTCTTATGGTTTCGGGCTTAAGGCCTTTTCAGCAAGTACTATACAAGCAAAAAAAATCATGGCAATGGCGTAACTTAATATGAAGTTTTTTAAGCTGTATCGTGAATTTAACAAAATAGCAGCAAGGATAAGCTTATTGAAGTGTATTATTATGCATTAATAGTGAGTTATAAGTTATTAATCAAGGTAAATAGTGACTTAAGTGATATAAATCACCTTTGTAGCCATTAGAATTACTAATGTTTATGGGCAATTTTTCTCGTTTGTTTTACAACAGGTTTCCCAATAGAATGTGCTTGTTTTCAGGAGATAACTGCTTGCAGATATCTCCTGAAAACAAAGAACTTTTAAACTGGTGTGTTCCCAACACTTCAGTTTCTTTTCTGGTTCTTATGCTTGACTTCCTTCCTTCAATTTGTTGATTGCAAATGCATTATTTTTGCGGCCCGCTTAGTTTAAGCGGGCTTTTTTTTAGCATTTCAAACACAATCCTGATTATTGCAACGGCCAAGTTTTATACATCATCGATATTACTCGTACTTATCCCACTCTCGCTTTCTGCAGTACTTGTTGAGGTGGATATGTCATCACTACAAATTAAAAAATCTCATTATTTTTACCCATACTCGCAAATTGAGCGAATCATTCGATTAAAGTGGCATACTGCCTGAACTCTCCTTCTTTTAAAAACGACAATGCCAAGTCATAAACTTGGCATTGGAAAACACTTAAAACCTAGGTAAAAAAATCACTAAAAAGGTTTACTGATCCGTATAACAACGCGACGGTTACGCGCCCTTTCATCCATATCATCATTGGAAGCCACATGACGACGCTCACCATGCCCGAATGTGACAATACGATCTTGAGGAATACCACTGGCAACAAAGAACTCTTTTACCGACGCAGCTCGTGTATCCGATACTTTCTGGTTTACTGAACGGCCACCATAACTGTCGGTATATGCATCCACCAGCACTAACTCTACCAAGGGATCATAAGCTAAATATTCTTGCACCCGAGACAGTTGTTGCTGGGAGAAACGAGTTAAATCGGTTCCGCCTTCATCGTAATTTAATACAGTAAAAGCGATATCTTCAAAGCTATAGGGCAATAAATGCGCTAGACAAGCTTTAAACTCAGTATATTTACGGCCAAAATTAGCTGAAGACAAACCCACAGCTATCTTATTCGACTCGTTATACCAATCAGCATAGTAAAACGTTGGTTCCATACCGCGACTCAACTCTGCCAACATAGACCAAGCTGCGCGCTTAGGCACTTCACCGTTAAAGTACTTTTGATAATGTAATGAAGTGATCTCTTTCGATACCACACCAGGACGCCACTGCGGCGCGCGGCTAATTAATTTCGCCTGCGTCACTTGATCAGGTTTTACCCACATATCTAAGGTAAAAGTCATATTCTGCTGTTTACCCGCTTCACTGGTAAAAATCGCTTTACCGTAAGAAGGAATATCATGCTCAAGGCGACAGACGATGGGAGTATTTTCACTCACTCGCCACTGGGAATCACTTAAAGAGGCGACATAATGGCGCAACTCTGCCATTGCAGTTGCTGGAACGCATAAAATTGATACTAATATCAGTTTTCGCCACATAGCCTTTACTCATGTTTAATCGGTTACATGGCTTTATCGGCAAACTATTTAGTTCCTTTAGCTCATAAAACCACCAATCAAGCATGACACACCCCAACACATTTAGCATAATAGCGCCCTGTGAATTTTCTTGAGTACTTTATGAGTGACATTTGCGACGCGAACAAATTGAAATACCGATTTCGAGGCTACTTTCCCGTAGTTATTGATGTCGAAACTGCGGGCTTCAACTCTCAAACCGATGCGTTGCTAGAAATTGCCGTCACCCTACTAAAAATGGACAATGAAGGTGTGATAGGAATCGATAAAACCCTACACTTCCACATTGAGCCCTTTGAAGGCGCAAATTTAGAACCCGAAGCGTTAGCATTCAACGGTATTGATCCCACTAATCCGTTACGGGGAGCGGTGAGCGAGAAAGAAGCCTTTTTAGAAATATTTAAAGCCGTGAAGAAAGCCCAAAAAGCCTCCGACTGCCATCGCAGTATCATAGTGGCGCACAATGCGGCATTCGATCATGGTTTTGTGAGTAAGGCGATAGAACGTTGCGACTTAAAACGCTCGCCGTTTCATCCTTTTGCCACCTTTGACACAGCAACGCTCGCCGGACTCGCCATTGGTCATACCGTACTTGCCAAGGCATGTATTATGGCGGGTATTCCCTTCGATAATAAAGAAGCCCATTCGGCGCTATATGATACCGAACGTACCGCGGAGCTTTTTTGTCATATCGTGAATCGTTGGAAATCATTAGGTGGCTGGCCATTACTGGCTGTGGATGCGCAGGATGCAGAAAGCGGTACTGTGGAATAAATTGAACAGTTAACAATAGATCTTCAGCAATGAAAAACAAAAAAGCTGCCATTGGCAGCTTTTTTCATTTAACAGGCGACTGTGATTAGAAAAGTACTAATTACAGTGAGCTTGCGTTTTCAGACAGGTAAGCAGCAACACCTTCAGTGCTTGCATTCATACCTTTATCGCCTTTTTCCCAACCAGCAGGACAAACATCACCGTGCTCTTCATGGAATTGCAGTGCATCGATCATACGTAGCATTTCATCAACGTTACGGCCTAATGGCAGATCGTTAACGACTTGATGACGAACCATGCCTTCTTTGTCGATCAAGAATGAACCACGGAAAGCCACACCCGCTTCTGGATGCTCAACATCGTATGCTTTACAGATTTCATGTTTAACGTCAGCCACTAGCGTGTATTTAACTTGGCCAATACCGCCTTTTTCAACTGGGGTGTTACGCCATGCATTGTGGGTAAACTGAGAATCGATAGACACACCAATCACTTCTACGCCACGCTTAGTGAACTCTTCCATACGGTGATCAAAAGCGATCAACTCTGATGGGCAAACGAAAGTGAAGTCAAGTGGATAGAAGAATACGACGGCTGGTTTGCCTTTGATGGCTGCAGTCAAGTTAAAGCTATCAACGATTTCGCCAGAACCTAATACAGCTGCAGCAGTAAAATCAGGAGCCTGACGGCCTACTAATACGCTCATTTTATATCTCCATCTATGAGTTGAACTAAGTGTAAGGCAAGATGCCTTCTAGCCAGTATGTTCTCAACCTAGGTCAAGTTAAATCCTTACTGATTAAAAGGTGTTCTTACCAATCAAATCCTTAGGCATTATAAGTCGTGTGCTGTGCCTTACAACCTATTTAAGACCAATATCACATTTTTCAAGGGTATTTCCGTTTTGCCTGACTAAGGATAGAGCATTCTGCGTACCGAGTGTGCGGAGCAATCCACATTCGGCTAACAGACAAAACCCAGCATGATCACATTTTCAGATATTTTTCAGATAAGCCCTCGGCAAACTGGACATCCACTGCCTTTGCAGTCGAAAATAGCTCCTTTGGCTTAAAGAATTAAGAAAATTGATAATGAATGCAGTCGTAATTGCAGTGTGCTTAATGTTAGCACTCAGTTTAGCTAGGGTGAATGTGGTTATTGCCCTGACCGTGAGCGCCCTCGTGGCGGGATTGGTAGGCGGAATGGATCTGCACCAAACTATAGATGCCTTTAATACAGGCTTAGGTGGCGGCGCACAAATTGCGCTCAGTTATGCATTATTAGGCGCCTTCGCTGTCGCACTATCGCATTCAGGCTTAACGACGCTGATTTCTAGAAGCATCATTAGTAGCCTTGGACAAGATCCTAATCCCACTAACACTAACTGGGTACGCTGGTTACTGCTGTTATCGCTACTCGTTATGTCGATGGCTTCACAGAATATTTTACCGATCCATATCGCCTTCATTCCGATTTTAGTGCCACCACTCTTACATGTGATGACCAAACTGAACATCGACCGCCGCCTTGTGGCTTGTGTTCTCACCTTCGGCCTAGTCACCACCTATATGATTTTACCGATTGGTTTTGGTGGCATTTTCTTAAATGATATTCTGCTTTCCAACTTAACCAGCAATGGCTTAGCCGCTGCTCGCGAGCAAATTCCGCCAGCCATGTTAATTCCAGCGGCGGGTATGGTCGTAGGGTTACTCACAGCAGTATTCATCAGTTACCGTAAACCTCGGACTTACGACGAGGCAAAAGTGTTAGTCGCTGAACCTGAAGAAAATCTCAACAAACGCAATATCATCATTGCTGCACTGGCGATATTAGCCACTCTCGTCGTACAACTTGAAACTGACTCTATGATTTTTGGTGCCTTAGTCGGCTTCATGATTTTCAGTTTTTCGGGTGCCTTGAAGCATGTCGCCGACCAAGATATCTTCAACCAAGGTGTGCGAATGATGGCCAATATCGGCTTTATCATGATTTCAGCCGCAGGCTTTGCCGCTGTAGTGAAAGAAACCGGTGAAGTGGGTACGCTTGTGGCCTCGCTTAGCGACATCATTGGGGATAATAAAGCCCTCGCAGCCTTCTTGATGTTACTGGTTGGTCTACTGATCACTATGGGAATTGGGTCGTCTTTCTCCACCATTCCAATTATCGCGACGATATATGTACCATTGGCATTAAGTTTTGGTTTTTCAGTAGCGGCCACAATCGCGTTAGTTGGCACTGCCGCCGCGCTGGGTGATGCGGGCTCGCCAGCATCAGATTCCACCTTAGGTCCCACTGCAGGTTTGAATGCCGATGGTCAACACGATCACATTCGTGACAGCGTGATACCAACATTTATCCACTACAATATTCCACTATTAGTGTTTGGTTGGATTGCAGCAATGGTGTTGTAACACCGGACAACACACTCAATAAAAAGGCCGAATTGTATTGCAATTCGGCCTTTTAGATCGAGCGCCCAAATATTAACAAGCGATATGAATAGGCATGTTAACAAGCACAGGAACGATTATTTAGTACCAAAGATTTTATCGCCCGCATCACCCAAACCAGGCAGGATATAACCTTTCTCGTTTAAGCATCTATCGATAGCGGCAGTATATAGTTCGATATCCGGATGCGCTGCCTCTAAGGCTTTAATGCCTTCAGGCGCAGCCACTAGCACTAAGGCCTTAATTGAAGTACAACCGCGCTTTTTCAATAAATCGACGGTCGCAATCATAGAACCACCCGTCGCCAACATAGGGTCGACAACTAAGGCGATACGCTCGTTCATGTCGCTGGCCAGCTTCTCAAAATAAGGCACAGGCTCAAGGGTCTCTTCATCACGGTAAATACCGACAACTGAGATACGCGCACTTGGAATGTGCTCGAGTACGCCGTCCATCATGCCCAAACCCGCACGCAAAATTGGTACGACAGTGACTTTTTTACCTTTGATTTGATCGACTTCAACCGGACCATTCCAGCCTTCAATCGTCACCGTTTCAGTTTCGAAATCTGCGGTAGCTTCATAGGTTAATAAACTACCCACTTCGGCGGCTAGTTCACGGAAACGTTTAGTGCTAATGTCACCTTCGCGCATTAAACCGATTTTGTGACGCACTAAAGGATGTTTAACCTCGACAACTTTCATTTTTCTCTCCTGCTTATTTTTCGGCGTATTATTTTAGGCAAATTTTTCAGATTCTAGTTGATTTGTTTACTAGGTAAAACAGAAAGTTTTGCCATTCGGTCTAATCGTGAGCTATCTCGCAAGAATAATCCCCAATCGTCTAAGATACCTACTGTGATTTACTATTTTGTGACCAAACTCAAGACCTCTAAAAATAGAATATCTCGCATTCAGACCAAAAAAACTCCGCCAAGGGGCATAAATCCAAATCATGACTTTCGACCCCTAGCACAAGCTGGTAGAATACCGCCGCATAAAATCCAATAACGATGTACCCGAGAGGATCCCTCCGTGAGCACACCTACCCCACTGAGCTATAAAGATGCCGGCGTTGATATTGATGCAGGTAATGCACTGGTAAGTAACATTAAAGCAGCCGTTAAACGTACCCGTCGTCCAGAAGTTATGGGCAACTTAGGTGGTTTTGGCGCCCTATGTGAAATCCCCACTAAATACAAACAACCGGTTTTAGTGTCTGGCACCGACGGTGTTGGGACTAAATTACGTTTAGCTATCGACTATAAAAAACATGACACTGTCGGCATAGACTTAGTCGCCATGTGTGTGAACGATCTGATCGTTCAAGGCGCTGAGCCACTGTTTTTCCTCGATTACTACGCAACAGGCAAGCTTGATGTTGAAACGGCAACGTCCGTCGTCAACGGCATCGGCGAAGGTTGTTTCCAATCTGGTTGTGCGTTAATTGGCGGTGAAACCGCTGAAATGCCAGGCATGTATGAAGGTGAAGATTACGACCTAGCGGGTTTCTGCGTGGGTGTAGTTGAAAAAGCCGACATTATTGACGGTAGCAAAGTGGCAGCGGGTGATGCGCTTATTGCATTAGCCTCAAGCGGCCCTCATTCAAATGGTTACTCTTTAGTACGTAAAGTATTAGAAGTGAGCCAAGCAGACCCTCAACAAGATCTCAACGGCAAACCGCTGATTGAACATCTACTTGAGCCAACCAAAATTTACGTAAAATCATTGCTCAAACTGATTGAAGCATCTGATGTCCATGCGATGGCGCACATTACTGGCGGCGGCTTCTGGGAAAACATCCCGCGCGTACTGCCAGATAATTTAAAAGCGGTTATCCAAGGCGATTCATGGCAATGGCCTGCTGTTTTCAGTTGGTTAATGGAAAATGGCAACATTGCAGAATACGAAATGTATCGCACCTTCAACTGTGGCGTCGGCATGTTAGTTGCGCTGCCAGCCGATAAAGTGGATGCAGCACTTGCATTACTGGCTGCAGAAGGCGAACAAGCATGGCTTATCGGTGCTATCGCACATCGTGAAGGCAATGAAGAGCAAGTGGAGATCCTGTAATGCCCCAGAGCTGTCGTGTAGTTGTATTAATTTCCGGAAATGGCAGTAACCTGCAAGCGGTTATCGACGGTTGCGACGATAATCTGCAGGCCGAAGTTGTCGGAGTCATCAGTAATAAACCCGATGCCTATGGCCTAGTGCGCGCCCATCATGGCGAAATTGATACCAGCTGCGTGATAGCTCACCAAGGTGAATCTCGCTCTGAATACGATGCACGTTTAATGACTGTGATTGAAAAGTATCAGCCCGATTTAATCGTGCTGGCGGGATTTATGCGGATCTTAACTGATGATTTCGTGAATCATTACCTAGGTCGCATGATCAATATTCATCCTTCGCTGCTACCTAAATATACTGGCTTAAACACCCATCAACGTGCCATAGACGCGAACGATAGCGAACATGGTGCTAGCGTGCATTTTGTCACGCCTGAGCTGGATGCAGGCCCGGTGATTTTACAGGCCAAAGTGCCTGTTTATGAAGACGATACGGCTGATATGCTCGCCGCCCGCGTGCATGAGCAAGAACATGCCATTTATCCGCTCGTGGTGAAATGGTTTAGTCAGCAACGTCTTAACATGCAAAATGGCCAAGCCTATCTCGATGGCAACCTTATCGGCCCAAGCGGTTACGCGCCCGATTAGTTCCACTTGATAGTAAGTTGTACCAATCAAAAAAATAGAGACCTTCTGGTCTCTATTTTTTTAACTATTTTCAACAAAAGCATTGTTTTCTTAGGCAATGTGGCATTAGATAACTTAACGAAAAAGTGATTTTTGATCGGCATGACAAGAGACTATTAGATGAAAAATATTATCTGCGATATCGATGGTGTACTACTGCACGACAATAAACTGATCCCCGGCAGCGACAAATTTATCCAGCGCATTTTAGAGCAAGGCAATCCGTTAGTGATATTGACTAACTATCCCGTACAAACGGGTAAGGATCTGCAAAACCGTTTAAGTGCCGCTGGTATTGATATTCCTGAAGAATGCTTTTACACCTCTGCCATGGCCACCGCCGACTTTTTAAAACACCAAGAAGGCAGCAAGGCCTATGTCATTGGCGAAGGCGCCCTCACCCACGAACTCTACAAAGCAGGCTTTACCATTACCGATATTAATCCCGATTTTGTGATTGTCGGTGAAACCCGCTCCTACAACTGGGAGATGATCCATAAAGCGGCAGGCTTCATCGCACGCGGCGCGCGCTTTATTGCCACTAACCCCGATACTCACGGTCCAGCCTACAGCCCTGCTTGTGGTGCACTCTGCTCACCCATCGAACGTATTACCGGTAAGAAACCTTTCTACGTGGGCAAACCGAGTGCTTGGATTATTCGCTCGGCGCTTAATCATATTGATGGACACTCGGAAGATACTGTCATCATAGGCGACAATATGCGTACCGATATTTTGGCGGGCTTCCAAGCTGGGCTTGAAACCATTCTGGTCACCAGTGGTGTGAGTAAGCTCGAAGATATCGACAAAGAACCCTTCCGCCCGAACCATGTGTTTGCCTGCGCTGGCGATATCGACGTTGTTTAAACAGATGTCTAATCCTACGTCTAGCAATTCATCCTTGCCAGTCGCTTAAACATTACCTATGCAACACGCCTCGCCCAAAGGCGTATTGCATAGGGTAAAGCAACATTAAGTAACATATTCGCCTTCTTCTCAGCCTTGTGGCTCACAGCGGCTTGCTTCATGATAAGCCTCGCTTCTGATTGATTAACATAAATCTAAAATACCGTAATTAAAACAACAGTAGGATTAACCTATGCGACGTCTGTATCCCCTCTGTGCGTTGGCCATGCTCAGTGCCTGTAGTCCAAATGTATCAGAGCCTGATGGCAACAGCACTTTGGCTGAACTCAAACCAGTACAGTTTAATGAAGCGCGCTTTAGAAATGATATTAAAGCCCTGTCATCCGATGAATTTGAAGGCCGTGCGCCCACCACTCACGGTGAAAAACTCACCTTGGATTATTTGACCAAAGCCTTTACAGAGATGGGACTCAAGGGCGCGTACCAAGGCAGCTTTTTACAACCTGTGCCTATGGTGAGCTATACCGCAGATGAAGCGCAGCAAGTCACGCTGGCAGGATTACCCTTTAAATACCGAAAAGATCTAGTGCTCAGCAGTCGCCACGATAACGGTGGTATTAGTATTGAGAACGCGCCATTAGTCTTCGTCGGCTATGGGGTGAACGCCCCTGAATATGGTTGGAATGATTACCAAGATCTCGACATGAAAGGCAAAATCGCGGTGATCTTAGTGAACGATCCCGGCTTTGCTCGCCCTGACTCGGGTAAATTCAACGGCAAAGCCATGACCTATTACGGCCGTTGGAGCTACAAATTTGAAGAGGCCAGTCGACAAGGCGCACTCGGCGCACTGATTATCCATGATACCGAGCCCGCCTCTTACCCTTGGTCCGTGATAGAAAATAGTTGGACTGGACCACAGCAAGATCTGGTCCTCAGTAAAGCAGAACAAGATAGCCGTATCCAAGTCGAAGGCTGGCTTACACTGGACGCAGCTACACAACTGTTCGATAAAGCCGGTTTATCACTGCCTAATTTAATGGCACGCGCCGCCGACAGCCCCATCAATTTATCCCTTGAACAAACGGCCAACATCGCCTTTAAAAATAAAGCCGAATACGCGAATAGCTACAATGTGGTCGCCACACTCCCCGGCAGCACACAAGCCGACGAGCAAATCCTCTACACCGCCCATTGGGATCACATAGGTAAAGACGAGACAAAAGCAGGCGATCAGATTTATAACGGTGCAATGGATAATGCCTCGGGCACTGCCGGCATTCTCGAAATCGCCAGACAATTAGCCGACAATGCGAAACAAGGCCATGGTTTAGCGCGCTCGGTCACCTTTATTGCCACCACAGGTGAAGAACAGGGCTTACTCGGTTCACGCTATTACGCCGCTAATCCACTTTATCCTATCGACAAAACCGTGGCAGTGTTAAACCTCGACAGCACTAATATCTATGGCAAAACCAAAGACTTTACCATCGTCGGCAAAGGTAAATCTGAGTTAGAAACTTATCTTATCGATGCGGCTAAACAACAAAACCGCATCGCCATGGGTGAGAAAAATCCCGCTTCGGGCGGTTTCTTCCGTTCAGATCATTTCAGCTTTGCCAAACTAGGCGTGCCCGCCGTCTTTGCCGGCGGCGGTAGCGACCCCGTTGATGAAGCCACGGCTGCTTATAAAACTCAGATGCAAGCGACAATGAAAGGCTGTTATCACAATGTCTGCGATGAATATCGTGAAGATTGGGATTTGAGCGGCGCGCTGCAAGACTTGCAAATCTACTACCAAGTCACACGCACATTGGGCAACAGTGAAGATTGGCCGGGATATTATCAAGGCACAGAATTCAATAGCCTGCGCCCAGCCAAAACAACGCTGGTAACGGACGCAAAATAACAGGCTAAGTCAGTGGCTTCTTACGAAAGGCAGCTGGGTTAGTCGTCTCTTATTGACGCCTGCTAGTCGCACCTGTGAAATAAAGCGCCAGCTGAATAAAGAGCCTCCTGCGCCAGCCAAAGCGCCAAACAAGACCTACAAGCACGTGAACCATTCACGTGCTTTTTTGTTTTCAGCTCACAAAAATGCAGTTATCGCGAAATATCCATTCCACAACGCCATTATGAATAGGCTTATGCCATTTGTTGATGTCAAACTCGACGCATTAATTGATTAAAAATAAAACACTTAAACGAGCCAACTCATTATTTATGGTCTTTTTTAACGGTTTTTCTGTCATCGACACTTTTTTAAAACACATTGTGAATTCCCCAAAACCCCTCACACCAAATCAAAAAATAAAAACAAATCATCAAAAATAACTCGAATTAAATGAATTATTCTCAAATAAAACCATAAAACATAAACACCTAAATCAACAAAAGCGTCAATAAACAGATAAAACATCAAAAATAGTGTTTGGCAAATGCCTAAATTGCTGGCACATTAAACCTCAATTGAGACATCCTCAAATGACAGACAGTGTGGGAGTTGTACTATGTGTTCAATCTTTTCGATTTTAGATATCCAATCTGATGCCAAAGAACTGCGCCAAGTCGCGCTAGAAATGTCTAAGCTCATGCGCCACCGTGGCCCTGACTGGTCAGGTATTTATGCCAGTGATAAGGCAATTCTTGCCCACGAACGTTTAGCGATTGTTGACATTGAACACGGTGCCCAGCCACTGCTGACCGAAGATGGCAGCTTGATCCTTGCGGTCAACGGCGAAATCTATAACCACAAAGAATTGAAAGCCCAATTAGGCGATAAGTACAGCTATCAAACCAACTCTGACTGCGAAGTGATCTTGGCGCTGTATCAAGAATACGGCACTGAATTTCTTGATAAATTAAACGGTATCTTCGCCTTTGTGTTATATGACAAAGCCCAAGACAGATACCTTATCGGCCGCGATCACATGGGTATTATCCCGCTATACACGGGCCGTGACGCTGCGGGTAACTTCTATGTTGCCTCCGAAATGAAAGCCTTGATGCCAGTGTGTAAAACGGTAAAAGAATTCTTACCGGGCCAATATTTGTACTCAAGCGATGCCGCTGCGGTGAAATACTACACTCGCGATTGGCAAAGCTATGATGCGGTTAAAGATAACCCAGCCAGCCAAGAAGAATTGCGTGACGCATTAGAAGCGGCGGTCAAGCGCCAATTAATGTCAGACGTGCCCTATGGTGTGTTGCTGTCGGGCGGCTTAGATTCATCGATCATTTCCGCCGTGACGCAAACCTTTGCTAAACGCCGCATTGAAGACGATGGCGAAACCAACGCTTGGTGGCCACAGTTACATTCCTTTGCCGTCGGCCTTGAAGGTGCGCCAGATTTAATCGCCGCCAAAAAGGTCGCCGAAGCGATTGGTACGATTCACCATGAGATCCATTTCACCTTCCAAGAAGGCTTAGATGCGATTAAAGAAGTGATCTATCACTTAGAAACCTACGATGTCACCACCATACGTGCTGCCACGCCAATGTATTTAATGGCGCGAAAAATCAAAGCGATGGGCATTAAAATGGTGTTGTCGGGTGAAGGTGCTGACGAACTATTTGGCGGCTATTTATACTTCCATAAAGCGCCAAACGCACAGGCATTCCACGAGGAGTTAGTCCGCAAACTCGATAAACTGCATCTGTTCGATTGTCTGCGAGCCAACAAAGCCATGGCCGCTTGGGGATTAGAAGCTCGCGTGCCCTTCCTCGATAAAGAGTTTATGGATGTGGCGATGCGCATCAACCCTGAAGCGAAAATGTCTAAGGATGGCCGTATTGAGAAACATATTCTGCGTAAAGCCTTTGAGCATAAATTGCCAAAAGAAGTGGCGTGGCGTCAAAAGGAACAATTCAGTGACGGAGTGGGCTACTCTTGGATTGACGGTTTGAAAGAACAAGCTGCAGCGCGGGTGGATGATTTACAATTGGCGAACGCGAAATTCCGTTTCCCATACAACACGCCAGAAACCAAAGAAGCCTACTTCTATCGCTGCTTCTTTGAGGAACATTATCCACTGAGCGGCGCTGCAGAAACGGTTCCAGGCGGTAAATCCGTCGCCTGTTCAACGCCAGAAGCATTGGCTTGGGACGAAAGCTTACGCGGCATTATCGACCCATCGGGCCGAGCCGTACGCTCAGTGCACACCTCAAGTTATTAATAGCCTAACGTTGAAGGACTAAGTTCATAAATTAGGTTGATGAGCTAGATTGATGAGCTAAGTTAATTAGATTGATGAACTGGTTAAAACTGCAAACCACAAGCGCCACCCTAGGGTGGCGCTTGTATTTTAATGCTTTTTACTTTTATTGCTTACTCGCGTACAAAATGGTGACTTAGCTAAAATACCAAACTAGGCCGACAGCGCACTGAATGGCTGGATTTGAGCCTGAGTATGAGCGTTAGTATGAATTTGAGTCTTGTCGTTGGTTTGCACTTGAGTTTGAAAATAAGCATTACTCTGCGTCAATGCCATCGGATCTTGGGTTAAAAACTGCTTTCCAGCACTCAGCCCCGCATGATAATCATGGCGTAAATCCGCATCGGTACTGCCCAGCAATTTACTTTGCAAATTTTCAGCAGCAAAAATCTGCACTATCTCCACATCCTCTGGTGGATTAGCGATAAAGTCCAATTCATCCTGATAGGCTTGTTCGTGCTGCACTAAGTAATCTATGGTTTTCGGGCAAAAGCCAGAAACACAAATCCAAGATTTTAATTTGTGAACCCAAGCCGATTGCGCCTGAAAATCCTCGCTCACAGTACGGATCACCACAATTTTGCGGGCACCTCGACGATAGGCCTCACGCACAGGTAAAGGCGCAGCTAAGCCGCCATCGAGATAAAAATCACTATCAATACCTTCGCTTAATGCAGCGCCATGATCAGAGGCGCTGTTATCAGAAGCGCTATGATTAGCCGCGCCGTTATTAGAAGCCTTGTCGCTATTACAGGCGTTGTCACTCAGCCAAGGCGTGAGTTTCACCCCTTGTTTATATAAAAATGGTAATGCGCTAGAAGCTTTTAGCAATTCGCGCCACTGGCCTTTACTGCTTGGACTTAAAAAATAACCTTTGCGATCACTGGCATTAGTGGTGGTGATCAGTAACTGCCGATGACCGAGTGAGGCTGTCGCCGCGTTAAGATCTAATTTAAACATCCCTTGTCGAGTCTGCTCAAAATACCAATCTAAATCGACTACATTGCCGCCGACTAACCCGCGACCGAGTCGATAGAAGCGTTTATGACGCGATAAACCGCGGATTAAGCGCTTGGCATAACCCTTTTGGCGGGCCAAAAAACTGCTGAGATTCTGTGAGCCTGCTGAGGTACCGATAAACAAATCAAAGGGATCGAATCCGCCATCAAGCCAAGCATCGAGCACGCCTGCGGTGAATATACCCCGCTGACCGCCACCTTCTGCAATCAGGGCCACCTGTGGGCTAGCGTTAGATTGAGCGTCTTTGGAGGTTAAGTGGCTGACGGCGTGCATAGGAAAACCTTATCGAATAATTCATATAAGGCGAGTCTAAACAAGCTGAATGAGAAAATATAACGGATAGAAACTATCATCTTAATAGGTAAACACTATTAAGATGATAGTTACACAAGGTTAATCCATGCTAAAGGCACGAATACAGACAGAGAGCTACGGCGGTTATTCGCGCAAGATTAACCCATTCGCTCCAGCTTGCTCATCATCATTAACGAACAAGCTATTTTTACATCAATGCATTAAAACTTATGACTCAGTTCAAGCGTGATATTACGCGGCTCACCGGGGAAATGGCCATTACGCTCGCTAAAACCACTGACGGCATATTCTTTATCGAAGATATTTTTAAGATTTAAGCGAACTTGAGTTTGATCCCACTGGGTCGTCCAGCTCATGTCAAAAATCGTATGGGGCTTCACCGTTTGGCCATCGAGGCTGAACTGTTCACCCACGTAATCCATGCCAAAGGCAATCGCCGAATCGAGTGCATTGATATCGTAACGGGTCCATATCCCTGCTTGATGGCGTGGCGCATTGGCAAAGTGCTTACTATCAAACGTATTGGTTAAACTGTCGTTCGTTACCCCTTTAACCACTTCGGTCTCGTTATAGGCATAGTTTGCCGTGACGGTCAGGTTATCGGTTAAATCCCCCACCAGCGTCCATTCAAGGCCTTGACTGTGTACTTCACCCAAATTAAGTAAAGCGGGAATACCATCGTCATCGCCAGTATCTAAAGGGTTAGCTTGGGCGACATTTTGTTTTTCAATACGATACACAGCAAGCGTGGTCATAAACTGGCCATCAAGCCATTCATTTTTCATCCCAAGTTCAATTTGATTGCCCGTTTCTGGATCGAGGAAACCGTCACCAATATCTTCAGCTTGATTGGTTAAAGATGCTGGATTGAAGCTCTCTGAGTAATTCAAATAAAAGGACATTGAATCGATTGGACGATAATTAAGCCCTGCTCTTGGCGTTATCGCGTTATCGCTGAAAGAGAACCCGGTATTTTTATCATAATCATCAAACTGGCTAAAACGCAAACCAGCAATCAATGACCACTGTTCATTAAAGTGCAGATGTTCCTGTACATAAATGCCGTAACGGTTAGCGCGGGTACCATCGGTATTTTTATCCTTCAAGTTGTAACTATTAGGGTTGGTTTCACCATAGTTAAGGTCAAAAATATTCAGGTTACCAACACCATCTTTATCAGTCGCCAATTTGTACTGATATTCGGTTTCGACATAGTGATAGTCGCCGCCGAACAGGAATTCATGTTCAAAACCTAAAGCATCGAATGCATAGACAAAATCATTGCTTAAACTGATTTCATCATTAGCCCGTACTTGAACTCGGTATTCACGCTTAATGGTGCCATCACCCATAATGGGCTTTTTATTGGCATCTAAGGTCGCCCAACCTCTCGATTCATGATATTGCTGCGTCGAATCATTATTCAGATAACGGATCTGAGTCTTGACCGAGAAATTATCGGTAAATTGATGATCGAGAATCGATTGCAGCACCAGTGCATCCATCTTCTGGAAGTCACTCTTCTCATTGGCATTATAGGATGGCGCAACCAGGAAGTTACCGTCATTATCGACAGGAACGCCGCGCAGTCGATTGCCACCTAAATCCTGCTTAATAATATCGAAAGTGGTAGTGAGCTTAGTATCATCACTGATTTCGTAGAGTAACCCACCCGCCACTTCGGCATTTTGGCTATCGGCATTATTTCGAAAGCTATCTTCCTGCTGATAATAGGCGCCAAAGCGATAGGCAAGATTTTGGGTTAAGCCACCGGTGAAATCCAGCGAGCCGCCCATCATATCCTCGCTGCCCGTACTTAAGGTCAGCTCTTTACTCTCGACAAAGGTTGGTTTTTTAGTGACATAGTTGATCATGCCGCCGGGTTCACCGCCGCCATAAAGTGCGGATGCAGGGCCTTTTAACACTTCAACCCGCTGCACATTAAAGAGTTGCGGCACAGAAAATCCCGAATAGGGATCGCCCTTTACCCCATCATAAAAGACGTTGGCATCGTCACGGAAACCGCGAAAGGTCACGCCAGAATAACTGAACTCACTTACGCCAGCGATTGAGCGGTATAAATCGGTAATATTGCGCGCTGCTTGGTCAACGATTAACTGCTCGGTCAGCACTTGCACCGACTGCGGCAATTCCATCACATTAATCGCCGTCTTAGTGCCAACCGTTGTTTCTTTATCGACGTACATTTGCATCGCGCGGCCATGGACGGTAATACGCTCAGGTGCTGCGAGTGTTATCTCCCCATCGGCTGCGGATTGAGTCGATGCAGGACTGGGAACTGGTGAGCTCGTAGACAAGGTCTGCTGTGGAGCCTCTTTATCGAGTACGGTTTCAGCGGCAAATGCCGACTGATGTTGAGCGAGTGCAAGTGCGATTAATGAGTAGGCGAAACGAGTCTTCACAGAATGTCCCCAGCGCGAGCGCATAAAAATGGCATAAACCAAAGGGTTTACAAATGTATTCAAACGAATTGGCCGTCATTATAAAGAATGATTTACGAATGACAATAATTATCATTTGAATTTACACAATTGTGAAAGGCGTTTAATAAATCATCGACATCAGCCCACATAATCCTTGTTATGTTTGGTTATGACTCAAACGAAAGAGAGCGCCAGTAACACAAACCTTCGATGGAAGTTTTTATGTGGAATGAGAAAGAGACGCACAGCATCAAGCTGATGTATTTGTGTGTAACCTAATAAAAACAAAAAGTTAAATATTTAAACGATATAAAAATAAAAACCAGCGACAGTGCGCTGGTTTTTGGCTGTTGTTGTGCTGTTCTTAAGCTGATTTAACTCAGCCTATAGGGTAAATGCTTAAAAGATAGCTTCATCCAATTGAGTTAGCATTTCACTCGCCTGCTCGATTTGCTTACGCAGACTGCGACCTTGCACCGCCCAGTAAGCCATGTAGAAATCGGCAGTTTTCAATTTAGCTTGGTAAAATGCGGTTTCTTCGGTGCCCTGCTCCAACGCCGCTAATGCCACCGCGGCACTTCTGGCCCACATCCATGCCAGTGCAGTCACCCCAAATAACTCCAGATAAGCCATAGAGGCTGCGCCGATAATGTCTGGATTGGTCGCAGCTTGTGCAGCTAAATAACCACTAGCCTTTTGCAAATCACCCGCACAATCCATTAAACCACTCACGTAGTGTTGCATCGCCGCATTCGTGCTATGTGACTTAATAAACTCAGTCACTAACGCCGACCATTGCTGCATCGCCGCGCCGCGGTCGCTAAGCAGCTTACGCCCCACTAAATCCAATGCCTGAATACCGTTAGTGCCTTCATAAATCAGTGCAATACGGCTATCACGCACAAATTGCTCCATACCCCACTCATGAATATAACCATGTCCGCCAAACACTTGCTGTGCATCGACACAGGCATTAAAACCACGGTTAGTGATAAAACCTTTCACCACTGGCGTGAACAGTGCCGCTAATTGGGAAGCAACTTTGGCTTTGGCGGGATCGGTATGACGCTCAGCTTCATCTAGCCACAAAGCTTGTTGTCCTACTAAGGCTCTTGCGCCTTCATTGAAAGCTTTTTGCGACAGCAACATGCGGCGCACATCGCCGTGAACCAAAATCGGATCGGCGGCTTTTTCGGGGGCTTTGGCACCGCTTAAGGCGCGGCTCTGTAATCTATCTTTGGCATAGGCTAGCGCATTTTGATAGGCGATTTCAGAGACGCCCAGCCCTTGCACGCCCACGCCTAAACGCGCTTGGTTCATCATAGTAAACATGGCGCGCAGTCCTTGGTGCGGCTCGCCAACAAGCTCGCCCAATGCACCTTCAAATACCATCACACAAGTTGAGTTACCGTGAATGCCCATCTTATGTTCAAGGCCACTGGCATATAAAGTGTTCGGTGCGCCTAAACTACCATCGTTATTCACTAATACTTTAGGCACGGCGAACAAAGATATGCCCTTCACACCTTCAGGTGCATCGGGCAAACGAGCTAATACGAGGTGCACTATGTTGTCGGTGAGTTGGTGATCGCCTGAGGAGATAAAAATTTTCTCACCGCTGATAGCAAAAACACCTTCGGATACTGGCACGGCTTTGGTGCGTAATAAGGCTAAGTCAGTACCGGCGTGGGACTCGGTCAAATTCATGGTCCCAGTCCATTCACCGCTAACCAGTTTACTCAAATATTTTTGCTTGAGCGCATCACTGCCGTGGGCATGGATGGCGGCATAGGCGCCATGGGTCAAACCGGGATACATGGCAAAGGCCATGTTGGTTGCCGTTTGTATCTCAGTGGCAAAAATCCCTACCACTTCGGGTAAGCCTTGGCCGCCATATTCAGGGGAGCAGGTCAGCGTAGGCCAGCCATTATCAACAAACTGCCGATAGGCATTATCAAATCCTTCCGGTGTAATCACCTTACCATCGACCAACTTACAGCCTTGCAGATCGCCGACACTATTGAGCGGTAACATCACTTCAGTACTAAAGTCGGCCATACCTTGCAGGATCGCATCGACAAGATCTGGATCGATTTCATCGAACCCCTTGAGTGCATCTTGCTGATAAATATTTAACATTTCATCGAGGATAAATTGATAGTCGCGCAGCGGCGCTTGATAAACTGGCATAATCGCTTCCCTTTTCTTGTTAGACTGCAACTCAACTAAGTGATCTGACCACTTTGGTGCTCTGACCACTTTAGCTAAATCTGCCGAAAAAGAAAGCACCTCAGTATCCGCCACAGACTTTTGTTTACACAAACGAACAGCGAAACCGTAAATTGATCGCAACAAAGCCTTATGTTATCGCGGAAAACTTTGTAAGCTAACTGCCTGTTTTTCTGATATGCAAGCAGAGTTAAGGATATTGCTACTATGGGTTCTGTCACTACTAAAAAACACGCCAACGGGCTCGATTATGTCGAAGTGAATACGGCGTTATGTCAGGCAAGAATTTTTTTGCAGGGCGCGCAAATAGACTATTTTCAATCCGTAGGCAAACCACCTTTGCTGTGGGTTTCATCGGCTGACGATTATCAACCCGGTAATGGGATCCGTGGCGGTGTGCCCGTATGCTGGCCTTGGTTTGGCATGAGTAGTGAAGCGAACTTTCCCCAACACGGTTTTGCCCGTACCCGCATTTGGGCGCTGGAATCGGTAGAAATGCGTAATCAGTTAGTGGATTTACGTTTTAGCTTAAAAATCAGTGAGCAAGATAAAATCTATTGGCCGCATAACACAGAGGTCAGCGTGTTATTCACCCTAGGCGACACCCTAAGCATTAGCCTTGTGAATACCAATTTAGGCGATGAAACCGTCACGCTTACCCAAGCGCTGCACAGCTATTTCCCGATTGAGGATATCCACCAACTCAAAGCCAGCGGTTTTAGTGGGTCAAAATACATCGAATTTGCACAAGGGCCTTATCCGCAAAACACGGATGAAGTGCTGTTTGATCGTGAGACAGACCGTGTCTATACCGATCTCGGCCCTGCGCAGTTATTGCATACGCCGCAGGGGACAATCGAAGTCAGCCGTGAAAACAGCCAATCCGCCGTATTATGGAACCCATGGATTGAAAAGTCACAACGCCTTGGCCGATTTAATCCAGAGGATTATCTGACCATGGTCTGCCTAGAAGCGGCCAATGTATTAGAAGATAAAGTCGTGCTTGCTCCAGGTGAAACCCACAGTTTAGTGACCCATATTCGCTGGAAAGACTAACGATTAAATATCCTAGCTCTTAATGTCCTAGTCAAAAAACGATACACACAAAAATGCCCAGTCCTATTTGCCAACGCAATTGGGACTGGGCATTTTTATCACTGCAAAACCTATCACTGCGAAACCAGAGTGTTTATCACTACGAAACCAGAGTTTTATCACTACGATAACCTAAGTTTTTATAACGATAAAACTTAAGGTAAAGCTTATTTCGCCGATTTTTCTAAACGTGCCAACAGGCTAGACGTATCCCAACGGTTACCGCCCATGCCCTGTACTTCTGAATAGAATTGATCAACTAACGCGGTTAATGGCAAGTGTGAACCATTGCGGCGAGCTTCTTCTAAGGCGATGCCTAAATCTTTACGCATCCAATCGACGGCAAAACCAAAATCATAGCTTTGGCCCCACATCGTCTTGTAGCGATTTTCCATCTGCCAGCTTTGCGCCGCGCCTTTGCTGATCACTTCAATGACTTTCTCGCCATCGAGTCCCGCTTTACGAGCAAATTGCAGCGCTTCCGCCAAACCTTGCACCACACCCGCGATACAAATTTGGTTCACCATCTTAGTTAACTGACCTGCACCAACCTCACCTAAACGTTCGGCGCAGCGGGCAAAGGCTTCAATCACGGGTTTAACACGCTCAAATACCGCTTCATCGCCGCCGACCATCACAGTCAAGGCGCCATTTTCGGCGCCCGCTTGACCACCCGACACAGGCGCATCGAGGAAATCAACGCCCTTTTCCGCTAACACTTGATGAAGCTCACGGGCAACATCGGCCGAAGCCGTAGTATGGTCAACTAACACTGCGCCCTTTTCCATCCCATGAATAACGCCATCACTGCCTAATACCACTTCACGCAGATCGTTATCATTGCCCACGCAAGTAAACACAATATCTTGACCCTCTGCCGCTTCCTTTGGTGTTGGACAGCAGCGGCCACCATAGGTGTCGACCCAAGTTTGCGCCTTGGCAAAAGTACGATTATAAACAGTGACCTCATGGCCTTTGTTCAGTAAATGCCTCGCCATGGGATATCCCATTACGCCTAAACCAATAAATGCGACTTTTGCCATGAGCTGATCCTTAAATAGATAAACAAAATGAATCGATTCAAAATAGTAGCCGCAGTTTAACATCCATCTACGATAACGTCAGAGTGAAATCGGAGCGAGTGATAAACGCACTTTTCGCTAGAAACAACAAAGGCGCCTTAAGCGCCTTTGCTGATTTAATTTATGGGGCTATTTCACCACATGGGCTTCCATTTCGGCGCCAATCTTTTTACGCATTTCCATCAAGCGCAGTGCAGAATCCCGCAAATGAATATCATGTTCCGTCTGTGGTATCCACTCAGGCACTGGCGTAGGTAGGCCATCTTCATCAACTGCTACCATGATCACAATACAATGGGTGGTGAGATGACGCTCAGAAACTTTAGGATCGCCCGCTCGCACATCGATACCGATATGCATAGAAGTTTTACCCGTATAAATCACTTTTGCGCTGACTTCAACGATATTGCCCACCAAAATGGGTTGCACAAAACGAATACCGCCCGCATAAGCAGTAATACAATATTTACCGCTCCAGCCCGCTGCACAGGCATAGGCCGCGAGATCGATCCACTTCATCACAGCGCCGCCGTGAACTTTACCACCAAAATTCACATCCGCAGGCTCTGACAAAAATCTCAGGGTACTTTGTCTATCGATACCAGCCATATAACCTCAACTTATTCAGCCACTGTGGCTCAATGTTTCGTGCAATAGGCTGAGTTTACGATAGAAAGCGCCATTAGCGTAAAAATAATTACGATTGACCTCGTCAAAAAATTCGATTTAACCAAAGTGGCTAATAAGCACGCAGCAAAGCAATAAACTCGGCAACGCTAAACGATAAATCCATAGCTGAAATTCACTACTGACGAAACGCGTACCCTTAGCAAAAGTGTAAACGCCTAAGCCAAACATAAAGAAACCAAGCACTTCGAGGCCCGAAGACATATTGCTATCGCCACCGACGTTAATCGCCGTCACCAATAAGGCAAACCAAACCACCACGTAAGCAGCGATTGCTAAGGTAAAAGTCTTGATCCCAATGTCCATGTTTGGATGCCACACTTTAAACTCACCACGGATCAATTCGGTCAGATTGGCAGTTAATGCGCCAATGAGGGGAACAAGCGGGATCACCGCGGGATTTAACATGACACACTCCATTAAGATTGAATATGTCTGTCATTATCTGTGGTCATTAGAATTAAACAAGCTTGATGAACAAATGTTAACACTATGGATATCATACAGTTAGAAAGTGACATCCATCACAATAAAGTCATAAGATAACGGAGTTCAACTCACATGAGCAATGAATTTGACCCATAAAAAATGCGCCCTCAGGCGCATTTTTTCATTGTTTTTTACACCATAAATGCGTGTTTTACACTTTCTTGAACAGTAACGAACCGTTAGTCCCACCGAAACCGAAGGAGTTACACAGAGCGTAATCCATTTTCACGTCACGGGCTGTGTGGGCAACAAAATCTAAGTCACAACCTTCATCTGGATTATCCAAGTTGATGGTTGGCGGTACGGCTTGGTCGCGCAGTGCTAGCAAAGTGAAAATCGCTTCAACCGCACCCGCAGCACCTAACAGGTGACCCGTCATCGATTTAGTCGAGCTAACCAGTACTTTATAAGCGTGGTCGCCAAATACTGACTTAACCGCTGCCGCTTCCGCTTTATCACCAGCTGGCGTCGACGTACCGTGGGCATTGATATAACCAATTTGCTCCAGTGATAACTTAGCATCATTAATAGCATTGACCATAGCAGCTGCAGCGCCTGCTCCGTCACTTGGAGGCGATGTCATATGGAACGCATCACCGCTCATACCAAAACCGACTAATTCGCCGTAAATGGTCGCACCGCGCGCTTTTGCGTGTTCGTACTCTTCCATCACCATAACACCAGCGCCATCACCGATCACAAAACCATCACGGTCTTTATCCCATGGACGGCTCGCCGCAGTCGGATCGTCATTGCGTGTCGATAACGCTTTCGCTGCACCAAAACCTGCAACGCCTAAAGGAGAAGTGACATCCTCAGCACCGCCCGCAACCATCACGTCTGCATCGCCATAGGCAATGGTACGCGCCGCGAAACCGATATTATGCACACCCGTAGTACAAGCGGTCGTCACGGCAAAATTTGGGCCTTTCATGCCAAACATGATCGACAAGTGGCCTGAAATCATATTGATAATGGTACTAGGTACGAAGAAAGGAGAAACCTTACGCGGGCCACCATTCATCAATGCGCTGTGACCTTGTTCAATCAACCACATACCGCCCATACCCGCACCAATAGCAGTACCGACACGACCTGGGTTTTCTTTACTCATGTCCAGACCTGAGTCTTGGATAGCTTGGATGCCAGCCGCCATACCGTATTGAATAAAGAGGTCCATCTTACGGGCGTCTTTTTTCGTTACGTATTGCTCAACATCGAAATCTTTTACTGAACCACTGAAACGAGTGGTAAATTCACTGGCATCAAATTTGGTTATCGGTGCAATACCACTCTTACCCGAAAGCAAAGCCTTCCAAGTAGTATCGACAGTATTGCCCACTGGAGTTACTAACCCCAAACCGGTTACCACTACACGACGTTTAGACACGGCAGTCACCTTTAAATGCTAATTTGTTAATTCAGATAGAGGACGCAGGGTTTTCTATCATTAGACAATTTCTTAAATAACTTTTATTTAGAAAAATTCGCCAATCTGCGGCGAGCATCTCGTGGATAATAATTAAAACACGATCCAGAGACGATTGAATGGCACGGAGGCAGAATTTGACGGGGGTAAAACAAAAACAGGCGGCAAAAATGCCGCCTGTCTTCAAGAATTCAGAATTACTGATTCTTAGAAACGTAGTCGATCGCTGCTTGAACAGTAGTGATCTTTTCAGCTTCTTCATCAGGGATCTCGGTATCAAACTCTTCTTCCAGAGCCATAACCAACTCAACAGTGTCCAGAGAATCTGCACCCAGATCGTCAACGAAAGATGCCGCTGGCTTAACGTCTTCTTCTTTAACGCCCAGTTGCTCTACAATGATTTTCTTTACACGTTCTTCGATGTTGCTCATTAGTTTTCTTTCCTATTCAAATTACGCACTTGCGTAAGATTGCGAGTAGTTTATTAGATTTGGCTGACAATGCAAGCTTAGTTTTCGTGGTCTAACCACGAAATTTCACTATCAATTGATACAGATCACTACTCAGTTGCGACAGAAATCCCTGCCATTCGCCCTTAAACCATGTACATGCCGCCATTCACATGCAAAGTTTCGCCTGTGATGTAAGCGGCTGAGTCCGAGGCCAAAAAGAGCACTGCATTGGCAATTTCTTGCGCTTGCCCTAATCGTTCCATCGGAACCTGTGACATGATAGCTTTTTGCTGCTCTTCGGTCAGCTCATCTGTCATATCGGTCTGGATAAATCCAGGAGCGATAGCATTAACTGTAATTTGACGAGATGCAACCTCTCTTGCAAGAGATTTTGTAAATCCAATCAAACCCGCCTTTGCTGCCGAGTAGTTAACTTGACCTGCATTGCCCATGGTGCCTACCACTGAACCGATATTGATGATTCGGCCAAAGCGCTTTTTCATCATGGTACGCATCACAGGTTTTGACAGTCTAAATAACGATGTCAGGTTGGTGTCGATAATATCCTGCCATTCATCATCTTTCATCCGCATCAGCAGATTATCACGGGTTATACCCGCGTTGTTGACTAGAATATCAACATCACCCGCTTTTTCTTTGATCGAGGCGAATAAATGTGTAACAGATTCACTATCTGTGACATTAAGCACTAAACCAAAACCTTTGTCACCCAGATATTCTTGGATCGCCGCAGCGCCCTTCTCACTGGTTGCGGTTCCAATAACCACGGCGCCCGCTTCGACCAGTGTCTCTGCGATCGCACGGCCAATACCGCGGCTCGCACCTGTCACTAAAGCCACTTTGCCTGTTAAATTCAGGTTGAAACTCATATAAACTCCTTACTCAGTTAATGCTGCTAATGAAGCAACATCATTAACCGCTTGGGCTGATAGTGATTTATTAATTCGTTTTGCTAATCCTGTCAATACTTTACCTGGACCACATTCCACCAGTTGGGTAATGCCTTTTTGGGCCATTAGCTCAACCGTTTCGCTCCAGCGGACAGGACAATATAACTGACGCACTAACGCATCTTTAATGTCATCAGCAGAGGTGGGTGATGCCACATCAACGTTATTAATCACTGTAATTGTTGGGGTATTAAACTGTACATCGTTTAATGCCACGGCCAGTTTATCCGCCGCAGGTTTCATTAATGCGCAGTGTGATGGCACGCTGACAGGTAGAGCCACCGCCATTTTAGCGCCCGCTGCTTTACAAGCTGCTGCAGCGCGCTCAACTGCGTCTTTTTGACCTGCAATGACCACTTGACCAGGACTGTTAAAGTTAACTGGACTCACCACCTCACCTTGAGCCGCTTCGGCGCAGGCATTAGCGATACTCTCGTTGTCCAAACCGATAATCGCATACATAGCACCCGTGCCAGCTGGAACCACTTGCTGCATCAGTTGACCACGTAATTCCACCAACTTAATCGCGTCTTTAAAATCCATAACACCGGCGCAAACTAAAGCAGAATACTCACCTAAGCTGTGACCCGCTAGTATAGCTGGCATAGGTTTGCCTGAAGCCACGTAGGTACGCCAAATCGCCACGCTCGCCGCTAATAGGGCTGGTTGAGTTTTATCGGTTTCATTTAAGCTTTCAACAGGACCTTGCTGAACCAATGCCCACAGATCATAACCTAAGACGTCACTCGCCTCAGCAAAGGTTTGTCCAACAACAGCATGAGATTCGGCAAGCTCGGCTAACATGCCTAGGGCTTGTGAACCTTGGCCCGGAAATACAAAAGCAACATTTTCCATATTCAAATTACCTATGGCTAACTTAATTTATTGAAAAATCATGTGGAACACACATGTAGAACTTAGAAACGAATGAGCGCACTGCCCCACGCAAATCCAGCACCAAAGGCCTCAAGCAACAGTAATTGTCCGCGCTGAATACGGCCATCACGTACGGCTTCATCCAATGCAATGGGCACTGACGCGGCAGAAGTATTACCGTGTTTAGCTAAAGTCAATACGACTTTCTCAAGACTCATATCGAGCTTTTTAGCGGTAGCATTGATAATTCGGAAGTTGGCTTGATGTGGCACTAACCAGTCAATTTCTGACTTATCGATATTGTTAATGCGCAGCGTCTCAGTCACCACATGGGACAATTGAGTCACAGCCACTTTAAAGACATCGTTGCCTTTCATGGTCATAAAACCGACCGCTTCAGAAGTTTCGCCTTTACGTGGTGGGAAAGCGCATTTCAATAAGTCACCTTGGCGACCGTCGGCATAAATGTGGGTCGAAATGATCCCTGGTGTTTCGGATGCGCCTATCACAACCGCGCCCGCACCATCACCAAATAAAATAATCGTTGAACGATCTTCTGGCTCACATAAGCGAGACAGTACATCGGCACCAATCACTAATACTTTTTTAGCCGCGCCCGTTTTTACAAATTGATCGGCAACAGATAAAGCATAAACAAAGCCTGAACACGCCGCTGCGATATCAAAAGCTGGAATGGTATGCACGCCAAGCATGGCTTGAATTTCACAAGCTGCAGCCGGAAAAGCATTGGGAGCACTGGTGGTGCCGCAGACGATCATGTCTAAATCTGATGCTTCTATGCCAGCCATTTCTAGCGCTTTTAATGCCGCTTGGTAGCCCATAGTTGAAACGGTTTCATCGAAAGCCGCAATGCGACGTTCTGATATACCTGTACGTTCAACAATCCATTGGTCAGTGGTTTCCACCATTTTTTCCAAATCTTGATTGCTACGCACCTGCACCGGTAGATAACTACCAGTTCCGAGAATTTTTGTATGCATAAGGAGGGATCAGTTATTTATATCTATAATAATTGATTTACTTTACATGCTGTTGAACTTGCTATTAATTTCAACTTAAGCCATGTCGATAAATCTTGATTTTGTACGCTGTTTTGTACACATCTAAAAGTTAGCCAGATTTGTACGCACTAATGTTTATCGCCGCAAAGTAACATAAAAAAACTGCTGACAATAGAATTTATACCGCAAAACTGGTCTGCTTTGCTATGCAGTCTTGTCGCAAAGTTACATTAAGAATCAGACAACATCACATTAATTGAAGTGATATTTTCATGAGCAAAGAGTAATTGTGACTTAAGTCAGAAATAATCATCTTCATGTATGTAAGGGATTGGTGAGTTAACTGAAGATTCGCCCCAGTAACCAAATGCACTACCCCCAACAGGCATGCTGCCAGCTCCTTTGGTCAACACTCCGCAAGTAAAAGTCCCATCTGACTTAAGCCAAATTCCGACAGGGAAAGGAGTAAAACTTAGCTTTGCTGCTCCAATCAATCTGGCCTGATACATCGGTTTTTTTGTGGCGAAGTTTGGGAATTGCTGCGGATTTGAATCGCCGATCGCATGCCAACCAGCTGAGCCTGGTGGATTTGCTAATGGCGTAGGAGAGATGAGATAGCCTCTTGGCATTTCTGGTGGGTTTGCTGAACTGAATGCCACGCCACCATCGTCACCATAAAACGCTAAACCCCAGCTTGGAAGAGTTTGCAAGGGTGAACCAAAGGCGATAATTTTAACTGTGCCAGATCTTGGCGGTTCGTCATTATACGTCGAGCCAACATTATACAAACCTCCTGCTCTTAAACACTTAACGCGCCAATATCCGCCACTTGAATAAACGTAAGATGCCATGGCGTTGTAACCAGTATCGCTGACATAAACACTTGGAGGCGGTTCTGTTGATGCAATCGCGGTTGAAACATCTATTTCTCTATCTGCATTGGTAATTGTGTATTTAAATCTTTCTACGTTTAAGCGGTTAGCATTTGATAAGGCCACCGCGACACCTCCGTCAGCAAATAAGATCCCGTAGTTATCTGGAACATTGGCAACAGGGTAATACGCATAAACATTAAATTTTACTACCGAGTTATTTAGCGGGGAGTCTGCGCCACCATACCAAAGGCTTTGTGATAGCGTTACCCTTCCACCGTCGCACTTACTGCTAACTATGTACCCCGTGTAAACAGTGCTACCAAAGCTAACATAAGAGGTGTGCCTGACAGCGGAGCCAGCAGGCTGAATAAACAGCCTGCAACCATTTGGTATGACAAAGTCTTGTACAACATCTGCGGCAGATAGATATTTTACTGTAAACTCAATTGTTCCTTTGAATGCCATTGGATACCATCCGCTGGTGATATCTATGGTTCTATCTTGAGCGTAAAGCGCTAATCCATAACTCATATAAGTTTGCCAAGTCTGATTTTAAGTGTGCCAGCTGCGTCATAGACATCGATTCTTTCATTGGTAATTCTCATTCGTCCTTGTCCAGCTTGATAACCATTTATCTCAAAAAGCCCATTTTTATCAAGCTTCCAACCAATCGAGTTTGCAACATAGTTTGTTGATTGGATATAACTGCCGATCTTGGCATTTGTGATAGTTCCATCACCAATTACCGCACTATTAATAAATACCTGACCACCTTGTACAGCGAAAGGAGTCGTGATGGTCGATGCACCCGTGATTTGATTAACGATGGCAAATCTATCAGCAGTAAAGAGTACCTGCGATTGCATGCCTGCAGGCGTGTTTTCAACACCTATCGCCATTCCAGCACCATAGTATTTACCGTCGGTAGTTACGCCTACTTTTACCGAGTACATGGCTTGCAGTTTGCCATCTAAAGCTACAAGAGCCGTTGATGTTTGCTGAACTGCAGCTGATGCGTTATTAGCTGTCGCCTGAACAGTGGTGATCTGTGTTGCCAATGCGCTATCAGCATTGGCTCGCGCTGTTTGCTCGGTTTGAATCGCTGCAGCGTTTTGCGTAACGCCTTGTTGAGCTGCGTTCGCGGCGGCTTGGGCGGCTGCGGCAGCACTGGCGGCATCGGTCGCGGCTTTGTCAGTGACGGCAACCCATGCTGAACCACTCCAACGCTTAGGTGTGTTGGCATTGCCAGTGGTATCAATCCACAGGTTTTGCGCTAAGCGATCAGCAGCTGCAGGGGCCGTAGACTGAATAAGTACTTTGCCTTTGGTACCCGCTAAACCTGCAGCGTCAGCGGCGGCTTGGGCGGCTGAGTTCGCAGCAGTTTGCGCAGTCGATGCCGCAGAGTTAGCGTCCGTTGCCGAGGCCTGAACAGTGGTAATACTCTGCGCCAATGCACTATCGGCATCGGCCCGAGCCGTTTGCTCTGTCTGAATCGCTGCAGCGTTTTGCGTAACACCTTGCTGCGCTGCGTTCGCGGCGGCTTGGGCGGCTGCGGCAGCACTGGCGGCATCGGTCGCGGCTTTGTCAGTGACGGCGGCCCAAGTTGAACCGTTCCAACGCTTAGGCGTATTCGCATTGCCAGTGGTATCGATCCACAGATTTTGCGCTAACCGATCAGCCACGGCAGGTGCTGCTGACTGGATCAGCACTTTGCCTTTGGTCCCCGCTAAACCTGCAGCATCAGCAGCGGCTTGAGCGGCTGAGTTAGCGGCACTTTGCGCGGTTGATGCTGCGGCATTCGCAGCCGTCGCCGAGGCTTGAACTATGGTGATCTGTGTTGCTAATGCGCTATCAGCATCAGATCGAGCGGTTTGCTCTGTCTGAATTAATGCACCATTGGCGTTAACAGTCGCGGAGATACTGATGATCTGATTAGCGATCGACTCATCTGCTGTCGCTCGAGCCATTTGCTCAGTAATAATTGCAGCAGTGTTTTGATCCATGGTTGCCGCGACTGATGCAATGCTTTTTGCCAATGCCTCATCCGCCGAGGCTCTTGCATATTGCTCAGACCACACGCCTGCCAGCACGACTGTTGTTCCCGCATTCCAGCTCATATCGCCAGCAAGTGGTGGGTTTACTTGTGCAAATATACCGTCAATGCGTGATGCCTGAGCAGTATCTGCATCAGCTCTTGCAGTTGCTTCAGTTTGTATTGCAGCAGCATTAGCTGACGCCGATGCTTGTACTGTAGTGATACTCTGCGCCAAAGCACTATCTGCATCAGCCCTAGCGGTTTGCTCTGCCTGAATAGCAGCAGTATTTTGCGTGACTCCTTGCTGGGCTGCGTTCGCGGCGGCTTGGGCGGCAGCGGCAGCACTGGCGGCATCGGTTGCGGCTTTGTCAGTGACAGCAACCCAAGCTGACCCACTCCAACGTTTAGGTGTGTTGGCATTGCCAGTCGTATCAATCCACAGGTTTTGCGCTAAGCGATCAGCAGCAGCAGGGGCCGTAGACTGGATCAGCACCTTGCCTTTGGTACCCGCCAAACCTGCTGCGTCAGCAGCAGCTTGGGCAGCTGAGTTCGCGGCCGTTTGCGCATTAGATGCTGCGGTATTAGCTGCGGTCGCCGACGCCTGAACTGTAGTGATATTTTGTGCCAAAGCACTATCTGCATCAGCCCGAGCAGTTTGCTCTGTCTGAATTGCTGCAGCGTTTTGGGTGACGCCTTGCTGGGCGATATTTACAGCGGCCTGAACTGTAGTGATATTTTGTGCCAAAGCACTATCAGCATCAGCGCGGGCGGTTTGCTCTGCCTTAATTAAGGCGCCATTGGCATCCACAGTAGCGGAAATGCTGATGATCTGATTAGCGAGCGATTCATCGGCTGTCGTTCTAGCCATTTGCTCAGTAATAATTGCTGCAGTGTTTTTATCCATAGTCGCAGCAACACTTGCAATACTTTTCGCCAATGCCTCATCAGATGAAGCCCTTGCATATTGCTCAGACCACACGCCAGCAAGTACAACTGTAGTTCCAGCATTCCAGCTCATATCGCCAGCAAGAGGTGGGTTTACTTGTGCAAATATACCGTCAATGCGTGATGCCTGTGATACTAATTTACCATCAATAGTCTCAATCGAGTTTTCAACATTATCAACTCGCACAGTTAAAGCAGATACTGCCTCACCAATAGATGAGTACTCACCTATTTTTGTCCAATAAGATGTATTTGTTGGTAATGTACCTGCAGGAATGGTCTGTTTTGCTGAATAAAGTTTTCCTTGGTACTTAACTAATTGCCCAGTTAGATAAGCAGTATTGCTATCCCAATCTGGAGCACCAGCAATATCAGCCATTTCTGCTTGAAGTTGATTTATCTTAGTTTCTGTTTGACTAAGCGTATCCTCTATATCTGGTATTTTATTAACTTCGACTTGGATCAGTTCAATCTTAGGGATGACAACTTCATTAAGCTGACTATCAATGCTCGGAATTTTGTCCGCTTCAATTTTAATCAGCGGGATCAGTTCTATTTCACTGAGTAGTTCTTGCCCTAACGCTGATGATGTAATGCGCTCGCTGAAATACGCATCATATTGAGATTGGTCTGTCGATGATTGTCCGCTGATAAATCCTGACCATGGCCCAACGTTGCCAGTGCGATCGACTAACCGAGCCCTAAACCAAAAATTAGCGCCTGCACTTAATCCAGTCATGGTGTGAGTTGCAATTGGGTAAGCAAAATCACCCAATTTAATCATGCCGCTTTCGCTGTTATTGGGCCCGTACTCAAGCTCGGTACGAAGCGTGTCTTCTGCACCTGCAGGGAACAACCAATTTAAGCCAATACCAAACACTAGCGGCGTAGCAGTAAATGATGCGACTGCTGGCGGCAAGCCAGTTTTACCTGTGATATTGGTCAGCGATGATGACTTTGGTACCGACGAAACATCGACAGAGTTGATTGCACGGACTCGAGCAATATATTGCCCGGTGTAAACGCCACGGATATCAACTGATGTGCTGCTAGTTTTTGGCAGTTTTATCCACTCGCCAGAGTCTTTGCGCCATTCGACTTCATAAGCAACCGCATTTTTTGCTGTCGCCCACTGAATCGTCATAGTAGTGACTGCGAGTGTTTGCTCGGTGAATACTGACTGTGAAATGGTGACAGTAGCCGGAGCTTCTTGGGCACCGATGGGCAGTTTGCTTATAGGGCGTTCTTCTAACCGTGCGCCTGTATCAATGTAAGGATATTTGCTTGGGTTATGCTCAACTGCGGTGATCTCGTACTCAATGCTGTCGCTATTTGCTTTGGCTACGCGCAGCACTCTAAATTGCTGCAGCTTTAGCTCGTCTGACTCAACCGACCATAGCAGTTGCGGCCGTGGGGTTTCACTGTATTCCGTTGTTACCGTAACCACACGACCATTAACGGCCTCAATAGTACGCGCCTGCGCTTTACCGCTGGGTAAGTTGATGATGAGTCGATCATTAACCGCAATTGTGGCCGCACGATCTAAAGTGATCTGCTTGCCGTTAACCGCCGAGATTCGACCTCCAATGCGGCTACCTGCAATCAATTGATCTGCTATGCCGATAACGAAGCCAGGTAATGGGATGCTGCCATCCATGCCCACTTTAAAATTGACGGCACGGTCATTGTTATTGGTATAAATAGCCCACTTGCCACGGCGTTGCGCTTCTGATTCACGGGTGCAACCTAAGGCCGATAATTCGATCACGTTGTCGCCATAGCGGCGCTGTAATGGTTGATCTGATACAGAGGTAACATCGGATTCATAAGCATTATCAGGGTTATCCCAGCTGATTAGTGCTCGAGTGTATTTCACCTTTTCGCTGCTGGATGAATAGCTAAACTTGCCGTCTATCACATTGCTATTGTTATAAATGAAATCCACATCGCGTGGCATGTCTGCCACTGAGTACATTTGGCCGTTTGACCAATATGTCATACCGCGATAAATAGAAGCCAAATCGCGCAATACCTGCCACGCTTCGGTGGCTTGCTGGATGTATATATTACAGATATAGCGAGGCTCCATGCCGCCTTTGCCATCAGGAACCAGCTGATCGCAATACTGAGCAATCTGGTAAAGCTCCCACTTATCCACCAGCGCAGCATTGATCCTGCGACCAGTGCCGAAACGGTCATCGAGGATGATGTCGTAACTCACCCAAGCAGGGTTATCGGTCCATGCAATTTTAAAGCTGCCATCCCACACTCCAGCATAATCACGCGTTAGCGGATTGTAGTTAGTGGGCACCTTTACTTTGCGCATAAAGGGCTCGCAGGATATCACTGGAATGTTTTGGAATTGGCTGGCGTCAAACTCGACATATAACAGTGCCGTGTTTGGGTACTTTAGCTTGCGGTCAATAACATCGGTGATCGCCGCGATTTGCATTAAATCAGCGACACGATTGTTGTTTTGATTTGGGGTAAGTCGGCGAATACGGATTTGCCAGTTATTGCCCGCTGGTAAATCAATGCGGTGGCTGCGCTCGTAGGGTTGGGTGGTTTTACCATCAACAGCCGTGCTTAACACGGTTTGATAGCTGCCGCCGTCAGTAGATAGATCAATGGCGTATGCAATGCGATAGCCATTTACATCACCGTTATCGAGCTGTTGTTGCAGTGCTGGCCAGCGAAAGCGCACACGTACAGCAGAGAGTAATGAGTTAGTGATGGCGCGGGTGTAAGGCTGATCTGATTTTAACTCAATACCTAAGGCTACTTCATTTTCAACCGATGGAAGCCCGGGGATATAAGTTTGATGTGCAGTGCCTGGGCGAAAGTCCCAAATAACACCGGGGAAGTTTTCGGCGCCATTGGGATCCAGTAGTGGAGTGCCATCTAAAAAGACATTCTGTCCTGATAATTGGCCATCAAACTCCCCTTCACCGATTGCCAGCAAGATTTTAGCTTTAGCAATTGAGCGCAGGTCATCAGGGGATTCGACAGGTGTGCGCTGTTCGCCTTCACCCGCTTTAGCGCCATGAATAGTCAGTTGTTGATTTAATGCAGGAATACCCATGCTGATTATTGCTCCTGTTGACTGCCGCCACCATTGCCACCATTACCGCCACCCGATTGGATTGGGCGCTTTGATGTAGCAATATCTTCGGCATAAATACCTGCACTAATAATGGCGCCACCAATGCGGCGCTTACCGTAACCGATGCCGACAGGGTTACCTGCTGCAGTGGTGTTAACTGCGCCACCAAAGGCATAACTTGGGGCGTTCTCTGCGGCTTCCCTACCCTTCAGTCCTTTTGCTTGCGGTGAGAGCATTTGCACCACACCACCAGCAACCAGACCAATACCCGCTTGCACTAGCCAGCCTTGTCCAAAATAAGCACCAACTACGATCATCACAGCACCTAGAATCGTTTGAAGAATGCCACCACGCTTGCTGCCACCAATGACAGGGACAATACGAATTTCAGTCGTACCTGCTAAATCAAATTCATCGACCCCTGTATTATGTCCATTGCGAAAAATGGCATAGCGCAGCCCAAGCTTGGCCTGCTCTTTAATAAACAGATCAAATCCATGCAGGGTATTTTTTAAGGCGCTAAATGCTTCGTTTGTGGTCCCCGTTTCTAGTAAACGCTGGTGAATGCGTCCGAACTTAGAAGCCAAAGATCCTGATAGCTTTATCGTGGTAAGTTGATGTTTGATCATGTTGTCCAACTTATTAGAGGCAATAAAAAAGCCACCTAAAGGTGGCTTTTAATGAAGAATTTTTTCTGGATGTTTACTAGGAAAAGAACTAGTAGATCAGCGTTTATGTATTACAGTTTTTCTGCTTCTTGGTTAACACTTGTTCCTTCAAGATGTTTCTTTGCGGCGGCATTCTCTAATAGATCTTTCTCTGCATCAGTGAGGCTGTAAGAGATCATAATTGAGTCTTTCTCATGCTGTGAAACAAATAATATCTTTAAAGCGTTAATTTCCCATTGTGCCCAAAATGGCTTGTTTTCTGTGATAACTTCGAGTGGATCAACCGTTTTGATGGCATTACCATATTTTGAACGGAGTGCAACTAGAAGAAAGTCTTCAGTAGATTTGGCTTCTGCATGGGTTAATAAAGATTTCGACTTTATGATGACTTGGAAAAGTCCGTTTTTATCAAAAAATAGCACCGATTCAAAAGGTCTTTTTACTAACTCAATAGGCACTACAACTAATGCTTTTAATGATGTTTGACCTATTTTACGAAGCTCTGCTTCTGTAGATGGCTTCTCGTGTTGCGGGAATAACGCTAATACTTTTTCAACGCTATCACCGTACATGGCTCCTTTCCATAATTCTTGTGCGTTTAAAAAAAACGAACTAAGGCTCAATAAAATCAGAACAATCACTCTCATATTATATCCTTATCATACTAAAAATATTAACTTTACCACTATGACAACGACTCACTAAGCTGTAAAGTTTCTAGCCTAGCTATGCTGCATAACGCACAATCATCCTTGTATTGCGCTGCCAGTACCCGCCGTAAATATCGTAGCGGCTAAGGCGACCATAGAGGTGGTGTAAAATTTTACCGTCACCGACATAAACGGCGGCATGATTGACTCGCTGACTTTGAATTTGCATTAAGATGCCGTCACCAATTTGCAGATCGGCAAAGTTAATATTGGGGAGTGCCTTAAAGCCAGCTTTAGCAAAGTTATCGAGGTACAGCTCTTGCTCACCTTCCCACCAACCGTCTTGGCGCTCAAAGTCTGGCAATAAAATGCTTTGAACATCGTGATACCAATCGCGAACACAGCTATAGCAATCCCATACCCCATGAACAAATGGACGACCTAACAAGGGTTTTTGTTCACCCGTTGGTACCATAGAACGTAAATCTCCATCAGGCCAACTTAGGATATGCCAAGGCAATCCGCTCGCCTCACACATGGCAATATCACGTTGGCTAGGCTTGCTGCTCGCATCTGGGTGGCTGTGGCAGATACCGATGATCTGCCCTTGTTCTTCAATGGCAGCATATTGTAGTGGATCAATCACAAACTCATCTGCTTTGTTAGTTGCCTTGTTATCGCATGGCACATAACAAGGCTTGCTACCTTGCTGGATGATCAGCCCACAGCATTCATTGGGGTAGCAGTTTGCCGCATGCTGAGTAAAAGCATGCAAGAGCGTTTGATGCATAGGGACCTACTTTGGTTGTGTTAGACCATTTTGCCGACGGCGGGAAAATGCTTGATCAATTTTTGATGGATGCTTGATTGCTAGCGCTTGTTTAACTCATTGTGGTCTTAACGCATAGCCGATCACTTAACGCATAGACTTAACGTATAAGCCTAACGCTGGGGAATCCGCCGTGGGGTAATTCTTCATTTTCGCCAAATCGTAAAGTGCAACCGGCTATCGTGCCCGAGCATTGATCTAGTGCGGGGTTATCAGTTGGCTCGTCATCTTCGGTAAACATGGCTTCACCTGTGTATCCACAATCAGCGCCGCGATATTCACCGCGTTGACACCATGAACAATAAGCAGTCATTTGTCGGCCGATTTTTTGGCCTGACAAGTCAGCAGGGTTTGATAGCTCAAACGTGACAGCGACATTATCTTCATTCACTTTTTTATCAACGTACCAAATCTCTACCGCCTCTTGCGTTGGATCCGCTTCGCTATTGCCTGCTGGGAAGTTGGCATCATCAAGGTATTTTGCGAGCGTTCGGCGAATTGTGACCTTTGCTTGTTCCATGTTCTGAAAATACAAGCACAAGGCGCTGATACTGCCATCGATGTTGGCAACGGTTAACGTTGGTGTGCTGGGTGAGCCATCAGAGTTAACTTCCACCCCTTCTAACTGCGCTGGCCATGCACTGTATTGCTCGCCTTGCCAATGGATGATGCGCGCGGGTAAATTTGGTTGATTAAGGTCTGCATCTGAGTACGGAATATTGTGGGCATGAAAGCGCAGGATATCGGCGCCAAAGTCGGTACCATCGATTTCGTAGAGAATAACCTCATTGCCCGGTTCGAGGGTTTGAATATCGGCACTAAGCATCGGCAGCACCTGAGATTGGGTAACGGGCTTTAATTTCTAATATTTTATCGCGCCAATGTTGCTCGCTTTCTGGCGTTTGGTCGTATTGCCACTCCATATAAAGCGGGTCTGACTCTTCTCGATACGCAGCCTTACGTTTTTCGATGTTTTGCGACAATTCAAAGTCACGCTGGGCGAGCACAGAATTAACCTGCTCAGTGCTCATGCCTAGGTTGTTCATGTATTCACGCGACACATCAGTGTGCGATACGCCGTTAAATAAATAGGTGAATTTTTCATTCATTGCTGTTTCTCCTGAACGGCTTGCTAAGCAAAGCCTTTTTTAGGTTGTAAGTATTGGCATGGCTTGCGTGTCCTAGCCATGATTGGATGGTTTGCTTTATCTCCACTAGATTGATCTCGCCTTCACCAAACTTCCTATGGAACTGCTTTAGCTTGGCTTTTATTCGATTGACGCTGCACTTTCTTAATAGCCTATGGCCTGAGTAAATTCGATACCCCAGAAAATCTAAGCTTCTACCTTGACTGGTTGAAATGGGAAAAACTTGCGTCTTGCTATTGGTTTTGAGCCTGAGGTATTGATGCAAAAATGTTTCTATCTCATGCCTCCACGCATGGAGCTTGGTTTTATCCTGGTGCACGATGACAAAGTCATCCATATAGCGCACGTAGTTTTTCGCCTTTAGATTGTGCTTAACAAATCTATCAAGCTCATTGAGATAGATGTTGGCAAATATTTGGCTCGTTAGGTTGCCCAGAGGAATGCCTACGCCGGGCGCATCACTCGGGCTATTGTCAATGATATAAAACAGCAACGCTTTGGTGCGCTCACATTGTATTTTTGCATTAAGCAGCGATTTAAGAATGTGGTGATCAATGCTAGAAAAATAACGACTAATGTCCGCCTTAAGTGCATAAGCTTTGCCGTGTTTTTGCTCCACACGCTTGATAAAAAGCTGCGCTCTATCAGCGCCTTTATGCGTCCCTTTATTGCGCCTGCAGGCGTAAGAGTCGTGAATATACTGCTGGTCAAAAAGCGGCTCTATGATGTTGTAAATCGCACGATGCACCACCCTGTCTTTAAAATGAGGCGCCGAGATTAATCTACGCTTTGGCTCAAAGACATAAAAGTGATGGTATGGCGACATTTCATACATACCCCACATTAACTCGTTTTGAATTTGAATAACGTTCTCTTCAAGATGATTGAAGAATGCCAGTGTTGCATTGGCTTTTGTTTTACCCCTGCGACATTGGTAAGCCGCATTCAAGATATTTTCAAAGCTGTAAATTTGCTCAAAAGAGCAGCCTATTGACGCATCAATCGGCTTAATTTTTGTTTCAGCAATGGCTGAGGCGACGGCATCCTTTTCATTGTTGCACTGGCAGCATCCCGTAGGATGTTTGCTTCTGGCGTAATCAAGAGCTGGACGGAAACCGATGTTGTTGTTCGCATTCGAGCGCGGATTGTTCAAGTTGAGCGCACCCAGTCCGGCGTTCGTGCCGTTGTTCCAGTTGCCACCGCGGATAGGGAACCGGTCCCGCATATTCATAATGCAATCGCCTGTTGTTTGGTTTTAACAGACTTTATCCAACCGCCTATCATGCGACCTATCTCGACGAGTTTTTCAATCCATATCTGATACTTTTTAAGATCGACATAGCGCAAGTCTTTTGCCAGTCGAACCTGTCGCTTCAGAATTGCCAACTCAATGTCGAGATCGGTGAGCGTGGTCTTTTTGTGATAACGTTTAAAAGCTGTGATAACTAAACGCTGCAATTGCAGCATAGACAAACGAATTTCAGCGCCCAGTACATGTGTTTCATGCTTAGGGAACTGCTTTAACGCTTGATAGCCGTACAACAACATTTCTCGGCATTTATCTTCAATAAGTAAGGCGGTCAATCTGCCTCCAAGGGTAAGAGAACAGCTGCGCTATCGCGCAGCACACAAAGATTCAGGCTTCACTACACAAAGAAAGCTGGACGGAAACCGATGCCGATGCTCGCAAGCGAGCGCGGAAAGTTCAAGTCGAGCGCACCCAGCCCGGCGCCCGCGCCGTCGCCCCAGCTGCCACCGCGGATAGGGAACCGGTCACCGTAGTTTCTCGCGGCAATGTAACCCCCGACCGTTGATGTTGTGGCCGATTCAATTAACAGCTTGCGCAATAGCTCGTTAGGCACGTAGCTCACTGCTTTAGTGATTGCAGCAAAGTGCGAGGCGGTTAAGTATGGGTAATCGTTTGAATCGTCATTTATAGGACCGTTGCGCTTAGTCACTGCATTGCTGAGGATTGGCGCGCCAGCGCTGCCCGCGCCAGTTTGGCTATCAGTAGGTGAATCAAAATAAGCAGCGTGTTTGTGCCAGTTTGCTTCAGCCACTGCAGGGTTATTGTCCAGCGTTGTAATAATCTGGCCATCATCTAGCTTAAATTGATCTAACCATTCCCAAACGTTGCCAACTAAATCACACACGCCAAAATTGGTATGGTCATGGTTCCAAGTTGAGGGTCCTTTACCCGTGTCCGTTCTACCCGTGCCGCTCACGTCCCCTGGAGCGCCATTATCAGAGCGGCGCGCGGTTTCCCATTTTTTCTCGTGTGAGCGCCCATAGTTTGTGTTGCCGCGCGGCACAGTTCCATTAGCAAGGGACCACAACGCAATAGCTGCCCATTCATGCACTGACATCATGTGCCAATTTGCGCCTTTGCGCGTACACAGCTCTTTGGCTGCATCGTAGCTAACGGATGTGCGCGGCTGTACGCCACCAATGACTGCGCTACCATTGGCAGCTGTTGAGGCTAAATACTTGCCGATTAATATCTCACCGCGCGGCGCTCCGTTAGTTATAAATGCAGGGTGTGTACCTGAGCCTAAATTTAATGCCGTTAACCCTAGGTCTTCAACATTAAAACGCGGAATAACTACCATCACGTTTGGATTGCCTTGGGCATCGTAAATGACCGTATTACGTCCACCGGACAAGGCTTCAACCTCTTGTCGGCGTGGGTCTTTTATTAGAATTTGCAGCCCTGCTTTGTCAGGCACTTGATTATCATTTACGGTGCCAACAGTACGACTTGCTGCATTTTCAGTTTGTGAAAAATTAGCATTAACCTTTTCAAATGCGTTTCTGGCTGCATCGCCACCGACACCGCTTGGTGCTGTGCCTAAGTTGATTGTTGCTATGGTCATAGATAATTCCAGAATTGATTAAGGATGAAATGATTGTTCAAAAGTGGCGGTGATGCGGTACATGCCGCCGCCGAGTGGAGTGTTTGTTTGCTGAGTCACTTTCCACAGTGATGTGGTACCGAGTGGTGGCGTCCACTTAAAAGCCTTAAAGCCTTGGTGATCATCAAAGAATGCGGTGATCGCTTCAGCAGTGGCTTTATTTTTGGTAAACGTCAGCGGCCAGCTTTGAACTTTACTGTTGATACCATCGCCAACTGCCTGACTATAACCATCGCCAAACTGTGCCGTGCGGGTGCGATATTGGGTATCGCCTGTAGCGCCATTATCGGGTGCCCAAGTGAATGTCTGCGGCATTAGCGATAACCTCCAGCCATAGTGCGGCCAATTTGACCATTAGGGCGTAAATCCTTCGCCAATAACTCTCGATATTTTTGCTCGACAAACTTACCCAGCTCGCTGCCGAACTGACTTAAGGCTGGTGTATCGGCTTTGGTTGTGGCATTGCCACTTTGATCTATGTTGACCTCAACATGCACCACGCCTGCGCCAGTAGTTGCCGAGGCTGGCACGCCGTTATAGGCTGCGCCACCAACTATGCCGCCATTGGCGTAGCCTTTATTTCCTTTGCGCATGGCTTCCACTGTGGCCACGCCGCCAGCTGCTGCAACATCACGCTGCGACCAAACGACCTCGCCTTTGTGAACAATGCCTGCAGGCTCATATTTCCCACCAAAGCCAGTAAAACCGCCGGATGAGAACCCGCTATCACCGACAGCGCCACCTTCAGAGAATCCACCAAAAATACTGCTAGCCATGCCAGCAATGGCTTTTTGCATGGCAATTTTGGCAATGTCCGCAATGATGGATTTAGCGAGCCCGGCAAAGTCAGCCTTACCCGTCATTACAAAATCGGTAAGCGCGTCGGTCATGCCACCAAAAGCCCCATCCATGAGGGTTTTGGTTTGGCCTGCCATGTCAGCCGCGGCATCAATGTAGTTTTGCATTGATGAACGGGCACCGTTAGTCCAATCGGCTTGCTTAGCATCGAGCGCTGAATAGTATTCATCCTGAACGGCCAAGCGTGCGGTGAGGTTGTCTTTCAACATAGCAAGCTGTTGCTGATACTCTTCGTCGGTAGTTCGGCCAGCGAGGTTATCTGATAACGCCTTACCCTGAGCGCGCTCGATATCTCGCTCAATCCCTTGGCGATCGCCTAGGCGTTGCTGGGCTTTGTCACCAAGGCCAAAGGTGGCAAGTTTATCGGCGTTGCGCTGTTGTTCTGCAGCAAGGTTAGCGGTGAGATTGGCGCTGTAGCTTTGCAGGCGGATAGATTCATTGCGCTTTTTAAGTTCATCATCGAGTGCAACGTTCTTTTCGAGTTGAGCGCGGATCGCTGATTGTTCCGCTAACAAACTTTTTTGTTGTGCGGTAAGTACATCTTTGTTTTTGATATCGGCGATTTGCTGCTCAAACTGCACTAACTCTTTTTGCGACTGAGTAAGCTTGATATTTGACTCTAGCTGACCTTGCAAGCCTGCTTGAGTTTCGCGCAAACGCATTAGGTATGTGGTTGCTGCGTCGTCAGCAAAGGCTTTGGTCTTTTTAGCGGTGTCTTTAAACTTTTCTTCTATCGATGCTAGATCACGTTTAATTTTTTCAGGATCCAGCAAGGCGCTATTAGCATCACCTTTACGCACCTTTTCGATATTGTTGTTATATTCCTTTATTGCCTTAGTGCGCTTTTGCTCATTGGTGAGGGTTTCCTCGGTCACCTTGGCAATGGCATGCTGAGCCTCGATTGAGTCTTGGTTGATCTTTGCCCGTTTTGCTTGTTCTTGTGCGAGTTTATCTTCTAGCTGGATTTGCTTAACGAGCTCATTACCTTCTGCCTGAAGCTTAGATAATAAATTTTCACGGCGAGTTGACTCAAAGCCAGAACCTTTTCCTAGAGAAACTAACTTATTAATCTCTTTAGCATTATCGGCTAGTCTTTCTTTTAATGTATCGATACGGCCAATATTAAGCAGTTGGTCCCAAGACTCAGAAGCGCCCGATTTGATCGCCTTCCATGCTTTTTCTATGCTGCCAAGATTGCTGGTGATCTCTTTCGTTCTTTGGCTAATGGCATCGCCGTAGGCTCTAAAAGCTAACTCTGATGCCTCGGTGCTTTTACCCGCTTCCTTAAGCGCTACAATCTGCTCATACACAGATGCAGTGAGGAAGTGATACTTTTTGTTGAGTTCTTCAGCCGCTTTGACCGGATCATCCGCAAGTTTGGCAAACTCGGCTACCGTATCGGCGACCGCTTTGCCGGTGACGTTATCCATTTGCACTGCGGCACGTCCAACTAATTCGATTTGGCTGGCGGTAAACTTGCCTGTATTGCCAATCTCAGCCAGCGCTGCGGCTGCTTGGCGCTGAGTGCCGCTAATGGCATCAATACGTTTGGCTGACTCCATCAATTCGCTTGATGTAGATCCTGCAGAGTTACCTGTCAGTATTAATGCATTACGTAGCCTATCTGCCTCAACACTGCCTTGGTAATACGCCAGCGACATTACGCCAGCAGCAGAGGCTGCAATGGTTAATGGGTTAATTAATCCCAGTATGTAGCCGCCCATAGCTTTAGCCGCTGGGCCCACGCCGCCAAACATATCCTTTAGCTGACCGCCTTGCTGCAAGAACACGGTCATGGGGTTTTGACCACCTTGGAGCGATACTGCGATATCGGTGAACTGGGCAGGTAGGCCACGAGTTACAAAGGCTAATTCCTTTGCTGATTTACCATTTTTATCAAATTCAACACTGGTCTTGCCTACCTCACTGCGCATCTTGGCGATTTTTTGCGTGTAGGTATCATATTCCGTTTGGCCTAAGTTTCCGGCTTCACGGTGGCGACGAAGCTGCTGCTCCATTTTGTCTAATTTGCTGTATTCAGCAACCAGAGGATCAATCTGGCCCATAAGCCTATTTAGCTCAGCTTTTTGCTTTGCTGCGGCAGCTTCGGTTTTAGCTAATGCGCGCTCAGCTTTAGACTGACCTTCAACAAAGCTGCCCGTTTCAGCAACCATGTTTAGCGTTAGTGTGCCGAGTGACTTATTTGCCATGGGGATTCCTGCTTGGTTTAAGGGTTTTTGGTGGCCGTCCTTGGCCTTATTGCTACTAATTTGAATTACTTTTTGATGGCGCTGGCTTTTAGCATCATAAGCACGTCATCAACGGTGGCTTCTTGCTGCGGCGCTTCATCCAACTGGCTGAACAACATGAAGTGTTCAAGATCGGCTTTGCCGCCGTGAATGATATTGAGGTGGTGCATTTGCGCGGCGGCAATGCGTTCTTGCCGCGCTTGAAGGCTTAAGGGGCCGAACTTTGCTCTGTAGGCGATCCAGTTGATGACTTCTCGATGCGTGAGGTTTTGCTGGGCTTCTTCGATGGTTCGTCCGCCAACGCCTGCGAGGACGAGTTCGTGCCAGAATTCGTCGTCGGCGGTAAGGCTTTTGGGTCAGGTTTCAGTCCAATGCCGTTGACTTCGTTAATAGCGCCAATTAAGGCGTAACCTAATGAGTCACAGATAGGGCCATGGGCCTCATTGCCAAGAATGTCATCAATTTCAAATAGGGGTTTACCCTCGTGATCGACCACACTTGACACAATGCGCGAGGTTAGCCAGTCAACGCCGAGATTGTAGTTACGGGCTTCGGCTTGTGCGGTGGCAAATGACTCTTTTCGGATAAAGACCGTGGCTTTATGAATGTCACCATTAGGTTTTTTCCACGAAATTTCGCGACGTTCTGGCTTTGCGGGCGCATAAGATCCCGACTGAATAAGGCTAGCAACACTTAATTCCATGATTGTTCCTTTAGGATTAAGTTAATACGGTTAAGCAAAAGCCCACTGATTAAGTGGGCTTCATTTAGGTTAATCAGGCGTGTCTATGATTAAGGCGTTACGGCGGCAGGCGCTAGAATCGGATCGCCTGATACCTGAATTCCTACGGTTGACTTGATTACATCGTTTTGATTGAACGAGAATGGGTAAGCAGTCATAAATCCACGAAATGCAATCCAAGTGCGGTTAGTTGGCAAAACAAGCGACGGAATTGCCTTAGCAATTGCTCCTGAACCAGCTTCACTAGTTAAAATAACTGTTGGATTTGAAGTATATCCGCTACCAGCCTCTGTAATTTCAAAACCTGTCACTTTACCACCAGCTACAGTTGCAGTTGCAGTTGCCCCTGAACCTCCGCCACCGACAAATGTTACTGTAGGTGCAGTTGTATATCCTGAACCACCTTCTTCAAGAATAATTGTGCCAATACCTTGATCTGCAATGGCTGTAGGGGCTGTATTAAGCCCATCAGAGAAGCCAATTGCCCATTGCAGTGTGGTTCCTGCGGTTTTTAAACGATGTAAACGTAAATGGCTTGGCATTCTTGGGTCGACGTTAATACCAAACGTGGCCGCACCAGGTGATTTTAATCCAGACTCAAATTCACGAGTTAAAGCTTCGAGTGGTGTTGTTTCGATAGAATCAACTGGGCTGTCAATGCCATCAATCGTGGTGACGGCAGTGATCGATAAAACGGAATCATCTGCCGGATCGATTGCATAGAGCTGGGTGCCCTGCGTTTTAATACTCATGTGTGTGCTCCTAACAATAGCCTTGCGGCAGATACAAAAAAGCCCCTGCGGTTGCAGAGGCTTTTGGTTTTATGAAATGGTTTTAGTGGGCTAGCGTGTGACTATCCAATCGATGTCAAAGCTGTGACGATAATTGCCTGTTTCTTTGTCGCGACTATCACCGTTGTAATTGGTGGTATGCGCCTCTAATTCAGTGGCGAAGCGAATTGCATCACCCACGGCATTAGCCGAATTGCCTGAATCGGCATACACATCCACTTGCAGTGCAAAGGTGTCGGTATCGGGTCGGCCTGAGATATAGTTTTCAGGGCTACCACCGATCACTTGCCAAACCGCATAAGGCTTGGCTACGTTTTGCGGCGCTTGGCCAAAGGGATAAAGCCTTGTGGGATTAGTACCGAGTAAGTCAGTTACCGCCGTGCTTGCTCGGCACACGACAAAAATGGGCGCGATACTCATGAAAGTGCCTTATCGAGTTCTTTATCAAATTCAACCGTAAAACGGCCGATCACTTGATTGATGTTATTGGCCAATGCTGGGCGCATAAATGGCTGTGCTTGGGCGTGTTCGGTACCGAACTCGACTAAATGCCAGTGTGGGGTATTGCCGCGCGCACCCTCGTCGGCGTTCGGGGTTGGAATACGTCCGCGATTAGTGGCGATACCCACTCGATACATGATCACGCCTTCGCGTTGAAATAGCCGGCTAGCAAACTGCAGTGTGATGTTGTCGCGAATGCGCCTGCCTGTTTTGGGGTCGTCCACATTAAGTGAGTTTTCTTGAGCCGCTTTTTTTACTATGCCAGCGGCTTTACGCAGCGCGGTGCGAGTACCCGTATCAAGCACGGTTTGACTCACCTTGTTCATTTTGGCTTTAACTTCTTTTAAGCCAATGAGACTGAAATCAAATTTTGCGGCCATCTTAAAGCCCCTGATTAACGCCATCTTTGCAGCGTAACCGCCACTCTTGACGCCCTGTTATGTCGGTTTCTACCGATTGGATATCGTAGGTTCTGCCATCCCATAAAATGCGGCATTGGTATAAGAGGCTTAAATCAATGGGGAACCAACGAAAATTAATTCTTGCGCTGGTTTCAGCTTGCTTGGCATCTGCGGCATAAAACTCACGGCCTGCACCTGTTAATACTTCTGCAGCGAGCTTATCGAGAGGTTTTACCCCTAACATGAGGGTTTGCCATTCGATGAGATCACCACCTGATTGAGGATCCTGAGTTATTATCGGTTGTTGAATATGCACCCGATGACGTAAACGATGAGCTAGCATTAGATGCCCCAACCTATTCGATATGGCGTTAATTTTATTTCTGCTGCTTTGCGCAGTTTTGCCGCATCTTCTGGTGTTGCTTGATAGTTTGCTTGCAGTAAAATCATTACGCCCATAGTGATACTTGCTGGCAGCTCTGCAGTCGTTTCATCAAGCAGAATAGTAAGGGATTCCCTTCCCATAAATTGACAGGCTTCATCCTCGGCGGCATTGAGCAATAATTGCAGTTTGGCATCATCCTCATCGTGGATAACGTCAAGAAATTGCTTGGCTTGCTCTAGGTAAATGGTGCTCACTGAGGACTCCTGAATAACGGATTAAGCTTTAGCTTTTTTTGCAGCAGCGGCAGCGGCCTTAGCATCTGCCTCTTCTTTTGCCTTAGCATCTGCATCTGCCTCTTCTTTTGCCTTAGCATCTGCATCTGCTTCTTCTTTTGCCTTAGCATCTGCTTCAGCTTCTTCTTTTGCCTTAGCATCTGCTTCAGCTTCTGCAGTGGCCTTAGCGTCTACTTCATCTGATTTTTCTTCCGGTGCGCGCTCAACTAATTTGTTTTGCTTTAACTCATTGAAATGATGTTCATCCACTTCAAATGGTTTTGATGCGCGGGTTTTTACTTCCTTTTCAAAGTAAAAGGACTTAAGTGCAATGGCGAGAACTTTAGCCATGGTATTACTCCTATAAATTGGTATTGATAAAAACGACAAAGGCCGAAGATATTCGGCCTTTTTGCTTTTAGTTATCAGTTAAGTGATTTTGCGCTGTTAAGCGAAAGTGAAATCGCCAGTGACAAACGCTTCAGGACGATAAACCGCAAGTGCTAAACGTTCTTCAGCACGGATAGTCACCATGTTTAACTCAAAGTCTTTGTCGTTCTCGGTAGAGATTAAGACTTCAATATCCATACGGTCATAGATCTGCGCACCCATTTGGAATGCACCGACTAAGAACTCGTCTTGCACAATCGCAGAAGTTTCTACAACAGGACGATTCCACAAGGTTGCGAATGTTTGGCCTTGAGGTTTACCAATTAAGTAATTCCCATTGCTATCTTTAAGCATTTCAATTACAGCCCAGTCGATCGGATTGAGTACGATACCGTCGGAGGAGTATTCAGCTAAAGCAGCTTGTAGCATTGCAAGACGAATACGGTCAATATGCTGCTCTGCAGTAACTGTTGCACCTGTTGGTTTAACGTAAGCACTGGCTTGCGGGATAATACCGTGCAGGTTAGCGCCAGTATTGTTGCCGTACAGCAGTTGCGTTTCTTCAGCAAGCATTAAGCCGTAACGAGCACGAGCATCTATGTAGCTAGCTAATTGCTCGGCATCATCCAAGATTTGGCGGCTGGCTTTAAAAAGATGCGGGATGGTACGTACTGCATTATTCACTAAACCAAAAGTGATATCAGAATACGGTTTTTGAGTATTTTCAGCAGTTGGTGCAGCATTATTGGTAAAGCCAGTTTCCTTCACATATTCAACGCTGTTGCTGCCAGTTCGACCTGGTGCAATCAAATCGCGAATCGTGAAGGTGCGCTGTGGAGGTGCAATGATACCAGCCATACGATCAGGGCGGACTAATGCACCACCTGAGCCTGTGGCGGATGTAATCGCTGAACGTGGCATTTGCACACGACGACTACCACGGAAAGAGCTGTTTACCCCTTCCATTTCTTTGTCTTTCGCTACTCGCTCACCGATCGACATTTCACGTTCTTCTTGCTGACTTTGCGGCCCCTTAAGTAGCTTTTGCTCAGTTTCTTGCAATCGTGCTTGCATGGCACCCTGCTCTAACAGCAGCTTATCGACCTTATCGCGGGTTTCGGCATGCATTTCACCAGAAGCCTTGATCTGCTTATTGGTTTCTTCTGCCGCCGATTTAATTTGATCACCAATCTTGGCTAGATTGGCACCTAATTCTTCTACTTGTTTTTCAAAATTTGGGGTTGGCATAATCGCCTCCAGTTATTTAGATAAAATGGTGTTTGATGCGTTGATTAACGCAGTTAGATCGGGGGCGACAGCGTTTTGCGTATCGGACACATCAGCATTTAGCGTGATGCCGCCAGCAGCGCTCGGCGTACTGGACTTTAAATCTTGCAATAGTTGACGGCGTTCACTGCGCGGAACGCCTGCTTTTGCCATGGCGGCATCGACTTTTCGTAGTGAGTTTGCGCTGGTGTTGTCGGTTGATTCGCCAATTTCAGCAGCGGATAAGGTACCAGCCGCAAAGCCAAGTTCTACGGCCTTTTTGCCGCGGATAAAGGTTTCTTCATCCATCATGGTTGCTATGGCTTTTTCACTTTGCCCACTGCCTTCAACATACAAATCGACCATGGCAGCATCGAATTCTTCCATGTCATCAGCAATGTTTCGCAATGCATGGCGGTTACCGATGGCAAATACCCAACAGTTGTGGATCATTAGAAAGGCAGAGCTGGCGACAAAGCGCGCATCATCAGCACCAGCCATGTAAATGACGGATGCAGCAGAAGCTGCGAGGCCAAGCACTTTAGTTGTCACTTTGCCTTTGTGCTCAAGCAAGCGGTTATAAATGGCGATACCTTCGAACATATCGCCACCGGGAGAATTGATGTAGACGGTCACATCTTTATCTGCGCCAATACTGCGTAGCGCAGCATCGATACGCTTCAGTGTGACGCCTTCGCCATACCAGTCCTCGCCAATGATGCCGTAAACCGTAATGGTAGATTCAGTGTTTTCAACCGCGGCCTGAATCGCTGGGTTCCACAGCTCTTGCGCACGCGGAGAAATATCGCAGCGCACTCCGCTCTGCGAGAAGCTTTTTGGAAATGGCATGGTTTACCCCTGGTTGTCTTGATTAAGCCAGCTATTTAATGCGGCTTGTACTTTTGCAGATTCAGATTGAGCACCCAGCTGATCAATGGGGGCTAAGTTGGTTTGAACAGTTAACACATCGGCGTTGCCGCCACGGCGCGGTAAGTTTTCTTTAACGCGGCAGTCGTCACGGGTATAAATGCCGTTTTGAGTCATTTTGCTGTAGAACTCTGCCCGTGATGCGCTATCGCCACGAAGTAGGGCTTCAAGGTTATATTGAGCGTACTGAGTTTGACGCTGTGCTGGTGTGAGCAAGTTAATGCTAATTGACTGCTCAATGCGGCGGATCCAAGAAGATAGGGTTAAGGTGATAAAGCCGATCATCTTCTGCTCTAGCCCTGTGCCAAAATTGCTATCTTTACCACCAAAACCAATTAATGAAGGGTCCACTAGAAACCATCGGCAGATCTCCTCTACGCTGTAGTTTCGCGACTCGAGTAACTGGGCATCAATAGGGTTAATGCCGATCAACTCGGGGCTAACACCTTGCTCAAGTACGGGGGATTTACCCGCGTTCATTGCGCCAGTGATGGTTTTTACATATTCGCGAAATTCCACACGTTGAGGTGCAGTCATTATCCGGTCAACTTTAAAGGCGACTGTCTTTGTCATACCATTTTTAAAGGTGTTAGCACTGACATCTTCGGCTGACATAGCGCCGCCAAACACATTGGCACCAAAGGAAATAGTCGATAAGCCAATCAAGCCATCCAGCGAGAATGCGGGAATGTGCATCATGTTTTGCTTTTCGATTTGACGTTTTTTACCTTTTCTTGGCGTGTACCAATACACTAGGCTGCCGTTGTCGGCGAGATCGATATCCATGCGGTGTGGCATAAGGAAATCGAGCGCGATAATGTCAGCCCCTGAACGGTGGATCTCAATGAATGCATTGCCCTTTAGCAGTAAGGAGGCAATGACGGCCTCCCAAAACTGCATTGCTGTCATATCTGCATTTGGCTTAAGACTTAATACATTCGATAGGCTGCTTTGAACCTGTACTCTGCCGCCATCACTTTGGCGCTCGTATAACCCCAATGGCAGCATGGCAACGGTTTCAGCAATGCGGCGAACACAGGCCCAAACAGCTGCAAGCTGCAGGGCGGTATTCACATTAACCGTTTTGCCGCTTTTTGAGGTTGCCATTAATTGCGACCAAAAATCACCGTCTGTGAGCCTTAAGGTTTTACCCATAAAACTATCTAACGATGCAAATGGTTGGCTTGCCGCTTTCGCAATGACTGAACCTAATGAGTTGGTTGGTTTCACGCAGCCATTCCTTTACGTAAAAATGAGGCGCCAGCGAATGCAAACAATGAACCCGCTAGTAATGACCAGCCAAGCCCAAAAAGAATGTAAACGCCTGCGACAGCCAGTAATGAACCTGTGAGCGCTAGGGCAATGAATAGAGCAAGTGGTGTGTTCATTAGTAAATTGGGTCCCTTATCGCTGCTAACCAATCTTCGGTATCATCTATGCCATCTGACTCTAATGCCGTTCCCACTGCCATTGCGGCGGCGACTACGCCATCGATGCGGCCTGTGGATTTTTTCTTGGTAAAAATACGGTTGTCTTTGGCGTCGGCCTCAAGCACTGCGCTTGCTGCGTTCCACCTTAGGCATGGGTTGGTTTTGATTCTGATCTGCTTACTGGTGATCAGCTTTTCGAACTCTTCAATTGAGCGTGGCATCCAGAGGTTTGACTCTGATGCCTTGTAGTAACCTTGCCCATGCTTAACCAGCGGGATAAACACGTTTGCTTCTGTTAGCGCTGGCGTTAAGTAGTTAATCCTGTATTGGTCGAAGCCGATGCATTTGATATTGAACTGGGCTGATAAGTCGGCGATGCGTTCGGCGACAAAGCTGTAGTCCACTGCATGCCCGGGTGGTGCATGGATAAAACCTTGCCTTAACCATGCTGAATACGGCACGTTATCGGTGCGTTCACGGTCAAGCAAGGTGTCTTTTGGTGTCCAAAACTCGACTAATAAGGTCTTTAATTTAGGGAAATAGAGCCCTAATGCCGTTAAATCTCTGGTACCGGATAAGTCGAGTCCGCCGTAGCATTCTTCGCCGAAGAGTTCGCTGATATCAAAATCATCTTCACAATCTGTCCATGTGTCGGCTGATAGCCAAGGTGAGGCGGAATCGACCCACTGACAGAAGTTTAAGCGCCGAACAATGCTTTCTTTAGCTGGCATGCCCTTGGCTTGTGTAACCTGTTCACGCAGGTATTTGTGCGTGAAGGTATACCCGAGTGACGGGTTTGCTTTCGGCCAGCAGCTTTCATCATTGATTGGGTCGTCACCTTCATCGAGAGAACAGATAAAGGCGAAGAATGAATCATCTTCTTTGGTACCCGCACAAATGGCCTTGCCATATTCGTGGTATGAGTAACAAACGCTGGTGCGGTCGTGGCCTGAGTTGGTGATCATGAAGATCAGCGCTTGCTTGCGGCCTTTGGTGCCGGCGCGCATCATTTCAACGACGTTGTTATTCTTGTGTTCGTGTACTTCGTCAATCAGCGCCATGTGTGGACGTGGGCCAGATTGGCCGTTGTCCGAACTTATTGGCCTAAAAAATGAGTTCTTTTCTAGATATGCAAGGTTCCAAACACTCTGGCCAGTTCCCGATTTTTTTAATCTTGAGCTTAACTGCGGCGACTGGTTGACCATGGAAACCGCATCGCGGAATAAGATCATCGCCTGATCTTTTTTCGTAGCTGCGGCATAAATTTCGGCGCTTGCCTCGCCATCAGCGACTAAACCATAAAGCCCTATGCCACCTGCAAGCGGTGATTTACCTGAACCCTTGCCACTTTCGACATAACACATGCGGAATCGGCGGGTATGGTCGGCATCTTTCCAACCAAACAAGGAGCCCACGATAAAGGCTTGCCAATCTAGAAGATGGAACGGCTTACCTTCGTGATCTCCGCCACTTAAGCACAATACTTTTGGGAAAAAGCTGATCGCACGGTTTGCTGCGGCTAAGTCAAAATAAATGCCACGTTCGTGGCCTGTTTCTAAGTCTTTTAAGTGCCGTTTACAGGCGTTGCGGATGTCTGGTCCTGCTAAGAATTCACCTGATGCAACTTGCTTAGCCCAACGAGTGACGCGATCTTCTATATCATCCGAAGAATTGGTCGACTTCGTCTTTTTTCTTGGGGCCATCAGTTACCTGTACTTTGCTACGGGCTGATGGGGTTAGCCCAAATTCAACGAGATAGGCTCTAAAGCGCCGATCGGCATCAGCCAGCATTTGCACGGCTGGGTTAGCCTTCATTAGCATTTGCTCGACTTGCGTAAATTCTTTGGTTTCTTCATCGATGTTTTCGCCGATGATTTTGATACTTTGGTAGGTTCGACCGTTTTGCTTAATTTCGTCTCTGAGCTCAAGGATTTCAGAGTAAACATCACATAAACGCTCAAGGGCCATACCATCGGCAAGGGTAAGAACGCCCATGTTTTTTAGTAGCAGGGTGAGTTTCTTCCATGCGGCTTTGGCTCTTGGGCTTAAGTGAGCTGGCATGCGAGGAATACCGGCTTGCAATTTCGGCTCTTTTTTATTGAGTGGCCGCTTGCCTGGGTTCCCTGTAACTAGCTTGAGCGCAGTGGGGGTGGATTTTCTTCCTACTGCCACTTTTCACCTCAATTACTCTTGTTCCAATGGTGGTTAGGGTCTGTAGGCTTGCCGCTTTCATCAGCGCCAGGCTTTACCCCTCTGCTCTCCATTATTTTTTTAGTGCTATCGTGGCAAAGCTTACAAAGCGGTTGCCAGTTGTTGGTGTCCCAGAACAAGGCTTGATCACCTTGGTGTGGAATTTTGTGGTCCACGACTGTCGCGGCTGTGATCTTGCCTTTTTGTTCGCAGAAGCAACAAAGCGGGTGGCGACTTAAGAATGTTTCTCTGGCTTTTTGCCAGCGTCCACCGTACCCACGTTCAGCGGTTTTACGCTTATCATCACGCCAGCTAGGTTTTTGACTCATAACTCATCGGAGCCATCTAAATAGCCTGATTGTTTTTCTTCTTCTGGCTCTGCGGCCATCATCTGATCAACGATTTCAAGGTTACTATTTACCAGCTGACTGATCGCTGTGGTTTGGGCGGTTAGTGCTGCAGTAAGGGCTTTGAGTTGTTCAATTAGGCTATCGTTTGATGATTGCTGGCTTGGATTAAGCAGCTCAGGCTTTGTGGTTCCGACAAACGATTGATAAGGACTGCCTAACGTAGTGACGTCTTCCCAGTCGCTGGGAATAAGTGGATTTAGCGTGATAATGCCATTTTCGTTAGTTTCTATTGCTGGAACAGAAACAATGGTGCCATTAAAGACAACTACGACTTTATTCATTGCCATCATCCATATTGATTACTTTTAAGTTGCCTTGTTTAATCGCGGCCATTCTCGCTTCGTGAAATTCTCGGTTTTGTTTTTTCTTTTCTCGCGAGAGGCGAAATTGAACTACGAATAAAGCGATTGTTGATGCGATACCAAGCAACAACGCAATATTATTGAGTGACAAAAAGCCGCCTATTGCTGTTGAGATCGAAGCAATATAGCTTCCGGTTGTCGTAGCTTTATCCATAATTGGCGCCAATGGTTTGATATTCATTGTTAGCCTCCGATCACTCGGTAGACAGTTTTGATTTTTGCTCGTTAATCCAGTTTTCTAGTGCTAGCCAATCTCGGTCACACAATGAAATCACTTCAATCAACGAATTGGTGTATTCAGAAAGCTCTTGGTTTTTCTTGCTGGAATATCGTGGCGCTAGGCACTGGCTGATCAGTTCCTGTGGCGGGAAAACATACTTTATCTTGGTAACGGTAACGGTTCGCACATCTGGCTGAACGCTCGAGCACGCGGTTAAGATCTGCAGGGATATCAGCAGAACCCCAAGACTTCGTTTTTTCATCACTGGCCCCGTTAAAAATTTGCTTCAATTCTTTATTACTTGCGGCAAATTCCTGCTTAATTTCATTCCGATCACGTTCTCGATCGCTTAATGCTTTCGCTAATAAGCTAAGGCTAGATAACAGGTTTTCTTTATCTTTTTCAGCAACTTCAAGCGAGTCTGAAACAGAGGTCAAATCCTTTTGCAAGTTTTCCCTTGATTGATCAGATATTGCCAAATCACTCTTTAACTGTGCTATTTGACCCTGATTTATCATCAAAAACACACCTAAAGCAAAAATGGAAACGACCAATAAACCGATAACTAACGCAATGATTTTATTCTTTAATGTACTGAACATTTTCAAGACCTTCCTGCGCCAGAAAAAAAGGTTTCATTTCGCGGTTTTGTATAAAGATGGGAGCGCACGGTCAGTTAGGCAAAAGCCCCAAGGTTTCGACCCGCCCCACCCCCACTGACAACGCCTCAACCGATTCATAGGCGTTGATTTCAGAGCCTTTACCGAATGATTTGGCCGCTGACATCATGAATTCAAACCCTTCTGTAATCGCTTCTAATCGCGTTATGTTGGATATTATTCAGAGTGAATCTACTGCAGTGAATCAAGGCAGCGCTCATGCCGCTCTTGTACTCTAACCCAGACGCCATAGCAGCGCTTGTTGCCAGGCGTTGAACAGTCATAGCCAGCGACAGTGCGATACTGCGGCAGTAGCAGCGCATCACATGCCTGTTGATATTCACCTTTGATTACATGATCACGCATGGGTGAGTTTGACCATCGGCCAATGCCGTACTGGTAAACCCAATCGATATAGAGATCGTAAGATGCTTGGTTAAGCTCGGCATTCGGTAAGCTATTGCGGAAGCGTTCCTCATCCTTTGAGATGTGAGCCTTAGCTGTTGTAAGCGCATTAATAGGGGTGAATTTCTCACCAAGCTTTACGGGCCGTCCATCTGCGTGATACGTGGAACCAAAGCCACCTGTTGGTCTATCTCCTTGCACCGGCACTGTTGCGACTGGCGCAAACCCTTCTGAGGTGATCAAGGTAATGAATGCTGCAGCTGATAGGCTAAGACCTGTGACTATCATCTTATTGCGCATTGAATTAGCCCCAAAACAAAAAGCCCCAGCAGGTGCTGAGGCTTGAATAATCCAGAAGGTCTAGATAGCGAAAAGCCACCTGTTAGGTGGCTTTAGGTGCTATAACCCGCATTGTTATAATAGGATAGTGAATAGTGTTTGCTGGGTCAATGCGTGTTTATCTACCTTTATAATCATAAATCATTTTGCCATTATCTGTTTGTAAAGGTAAGCAACTCGCATTGACTTCCAACACTAAGCAGTAATTTTTTTAGTTAGATAAACACACCTTATCAATTGTTGCCACCAAATTACGAGTAGTATCCACTTTCGAGTAAGCGACAAATATTTCATTTTATATCGTTACGAAATACTTTCAAATATATGTAAGAATTCTTCTAAATCATCTCCTGAAAGAATAATTGTATTGTCGCTATTAATTTTACTTAATAGTTCAACCAACATATCAACGGCTTTAACATCAGAAGTTGGTAGGTGACCAACAAAATAAGGTAAACCTCCAACACGCCTATGTACATAACATCGTTCTATACCTCCTGTAAAATTCTGAAAAATTTCTTTTTCTAATGCAGAAGAAAACCCATGTTTATTACCATAGGCATTTTTAAAACTCAAAATCAAATCCCATACGCCTCTATGAAAATTTAAAACAGTATTTGGATTAACGTCATTAACATCCCCTATAATCTTTATATCATATTTAAATCCATTTTGTTCATGCGGACCATGTTCATATATATTGTTATACTTAATGTTATACTTTGGATATAACTCATAACAAAAAATGCTACCCACTAACTCTATGAAAAAAACTGCAGCGTTACTTGGTAAATTAACTAACGCAGCATCAACTCTTGCGCATAGTTGTTCTGCTCTTCTAAGTGAAACATCGTTATATTCACAAAACAGCGCAAAAACACTTTGAGCAGACTCTTTGTTCATCGGAGGATAAATTAAGCAATTATCAAAGTTCACCAGAGAAAAAGCATCCATTGACTTAACAAAGTCAAAATATTTAGGTTTTGACAACGTTAATCTCCTCTGAAAAAATCTACTTAAATATTCTTCAGCATCAAATTGTTCACCATATAAAGACTTTATTGAACTCTCTAGTTGTTTTGTATCTGTTGACATAACAAATACCAGTCTAGGTATATCAAACAAATGCTTCACAACCTCAAGCATTTCAATTGCATATGTAGGCCTGCATCGATCTAGTTCATCAATAAAAATATAAACCCTATCCTTCCCAGATTTTTCGCAAACTATAGAGATAAGATCAGTTAGTTCACGTTTAAAATCATGAACAAACTCTTTATGCATTTTATGCGTAGAAAAAATATGTTCACCAAAATCCCCCATTCTACTTACTGGAGAGCTACGGTCATTTACTAAATCTTTAGTTGAAACACCAACTTCTTTAAGAATCTCATTAAAATCCTTACCAAAATAGTGTTGCCCAATTGCCATCATGATAACTGGAAAAAAATTCTTAGCCAATTTCCATCCAACATTAAAAATTCTCTTTTCAGATTCATAAAAGTCTACAATGTCATATTTTTCAAGCTCAGTGAGCAACTCGGATGTCAATATCGCAAGAGGATCATTCAGGTAATCAGATTCCCATACGTCTATCTTTATTGATGCATAACTATTTTCTTTAAGTCGATGACACCAATTGTTTACAAAAAATGACTTTCCCGTGCCCCAAGCTCCATTTAGATTAACAACATATGCTTTTGTAGAACTTCTACTATCTATGAAACGAGTAAAAGCATCAGCCTGTTTTATCCGTACATTTTGGTAAACACATGTTGAAAATGCTTTTCCAATATCAGCATGACTCATAAATTTTTCTCACCAATTAAAATAGATTAAATATCTGCCAATGGATTGCTAAAGATTAATTAAATAGTTTCAGTCACACTCAATTACTATGTTAATTTTAAACAACTAACTTAGCACTTTATCCTTGGCAAACAGCCCCACTTGGTAGTGTACTGGGGTGTCAGTAGCTCACGCCGCATTGCCCACTTTTGTTCGATACCCTGAGCGGCTAAGAACAAGGTATCACGGCCATAGCGTAAGTTAATGTCATCAAGTGTTTGCATCAAAGCTGGATCTGCTTTCGGTGCGTTAAATAAGTCTAATTGCTGATACTTGTCACAACTTAGATTAATGAGCCCAATGCCGATCTTGTAATACCTCACACCTTCTCTAAATAATTTAGGTGCAGCAGCTGTCATCGCTCTGGTCATTTCGACAGTGCAGTTAGTAGCACAGGGGAAGTGAACAATAGATTTAAAACTTGCAGTATGTTCGTCGTAAGGAGAATTGCTGGCGAACAGTAGCATTGATTTACAACTTGAGCCTTGCGCCCTTGCCTTGGATGCGGCAATTGCGACATGTTTACTCAAGGCCTGCAGGAGTGAATCAAAATCCATAATCCTTTCGCCAACTGAACGGGTGGAGAATATCTGTTGCTTATCTGCTCTGGCTTGGTCCCATTTTTTACATTCTTGTCCATTGAGTTCACGCACTGTGCGTTCAACCTCAATGCTGAATTGCTTTCTAGCAAGTCCTGCTGGCATTTTAGCAAGATCTAGCGCAGTGTTGATGTTCATTAACTCAAGCTTTTTACTAATCCGCCGACCAATTCCCCACACCTCACCAACGGGTGTTTGCTTTAAAATGGCTAGCCGTTCTGTCTCATTATCAATGACACAAACACCGCTATAACCTGGTAACTTTTTAGCTGCGTGGTTGGCAATTTTAGCCAGCGTAAGGCTAGCAGCAATGCCAACACATACAGGTAAGCAAGCCTCTTTCCATACTGCACGGCGGATTAACTGTCCTTGCGTCTTTAGGCACTGAATCGCTGGATAACAATGCTTGAAGGAAAGAAAGCTTTCATCGATAGAATACACATGTTGATCCGGTGCAAACCGACCAATAATCTCCATCATCTTTGACGATAGGTCGGCGTACAACTCGTAATTTGAAGAGCAAGCAATTACCCCGAGTTTCTGACACTGATCTTTTACTTGAAAGTAAGGCGCAAATTTAGGTATACCAGCTTCCTTGGCTTGCCTATTCGCGGCAACGATACATCCATCGTTGTTGCTTAGTACGATTATTGGCTTGCCACGCCAATCTGGTCGAAAGACTTGCTCTGCACTGCAGTAAAATGAGTTGGCATCAACTAAGGCATACATATTTGTGACGCCAATATAGAACAATGGGTGTGCAACCTAACAGACCGAGTTACAACCCCTTCAATACGGAAGTCATCGTAATCTTTAACCTCTACGGCTTGCTGTTGTTCATTAGATGATAAAAGCATTTTTCTGGCTTTATCATAGATTTTACACACGAACTCGCCGTTCAGCGTTGCAACGATAACGTTACCTTGTTGAGCTGTAACATACCTGTCCACAATGAGTACGTCACCGTCAAAGATGCCAACGCCCTGCATCGAATCCCCCTGCGCTATACCAATGTAAGTAGCGCTAGGATGTTGCACTAAAAGCTCGTCCAGACTTAAACCTAGCTGTGTGTATTCTGCTGCAGGGCTTTCAAAGCCATGAACCCCAGCGTGTGCAGGTAAAGCTATAAAGGGCAAAACACGCATAAAAGCACCAAATCACTGTATATAATTACAGTGATTATAGCGCTTGAGTTGTGGTTAGCAAATTTTGAATGATTTAGTTATCAGTTAACTGATTATTGACGTCACTAAACATTGATAATGTCTACATGTCTAATCCTCAGTGACTATCGATATTTAGCTCTCAAAAATTTAAATTACATTAGATAGAGCTAAATCGAAGTTTATTTACAGCCTCTTCCTGCTTGCCCTAATGCCTGCAAAACTGTAGCCCTTAAGTTAGGGTGGAGTCGATAAATACTCATTATAGATTGCACTGCTTTATCACCACCTGCTTTACCTAAAGCTTTTAGTACTTCTTCTCTAAAATTCGGATGAAGAGTATAGATACGCATAATAGCTTCAACGGCATCATCACCACCCGCATACCCAAGAGAATCGATAACTTCAGCCCTATAATTAGGATTAGAAGTATAAATTTCGACAATTTCCTTTACTGCTAAATTCATGATTACCTTATGTTCAACTAAAAAATTGGTCACAATATTTAGCATATTGCTACTATTTAAACTAATTTTTTATATAAAAATCATACTGTAAATCAAATTTTATCTAAACATGGAAGCGAACATTGTTAGCTTGGAAGCGGAATATGTAGCATACGCGAGTCAGATACAATAAGATCGTATCGAGCAATAAACAGCTTATATTTTGATGGATCATCATCGTATGATTGAATCCACCTGTTACAGGCCTGACCAAACTCATGAATTAAAGCCCGGTAGTCATAATATTTCGCATTACCTTCTTGCAACTTAACTTCATGCGGCATACTACCAACATAGGCGATTAACCGCTTGATGCTACCTTTTTGAACTTGGCGTGAATTTAAATTACTCATGTGTAAAAGCGAATTTCTATGCTCCCAAAGTTCTCTAGGAGTGAGATTGGTAGAAGTTAAGTCAGCATACTTATTTAACCACTTTACAAACGGGGTATCTTCTCCACTTTTACTTTCACCAAACTCGATGTAACCAATTGAATCAATAGCAACAAGCATCAACTTAATACTAGATACATAATAACCTGCTTGATACATTAATCTGAAAGGTTGAAAAAAATCATCGTTTATTAGTTCCGTGAAACGAAAAGCATTTCCTGTCATGTACTTATCCATCCAATCTACACTCATATATGCTCCTGCAACTATCGCTTTATAAGGGTAAGAACGCCTCGCACTTTTAGCCCATCTCTAAGTATTTATCTCATGTGTGTTACATCAGACTTTTTCGAGACCGTGAAGCCCCTCCAGTAATTTCATGTTCATGTAGTTTGGGGAATCTAAAATTTTAAATTTTACTAAATCAGTAAGTAACTCTTGATACAAAACCTCTGAATTAAGTACAAATTGATGCAACTCACTCAGAGTAAATGTCACATCATCATTCCTTAACGAGCAAATTTTCTCTTCAAAAGAGTCTTCATAGAAGACTATCATCAAAGGGTTATGAGCGATTAAGTTTCTCTGCTTACCAAGTTCTTGAAGGCTTTTTAGATGTTTAGAAAATGACTGAAATTCTTCGCAATCGCCATATTTGTCTTTAGCTAAGTCAATAACTATATTTACCCTCTGATTAAGAGGTCCATTAACTAAATGATTTACAATCCTTTGTCCATCTAACCATTTGTTAATACAATCAATAGTTAACTTCTCCAAACAACCAAATGACAAAAATACCTTACCAATATTCAGAGCCCATTCATCATTTAGATCAACAATTTTCACAATAAAAACACCCGTAAATTAAACGCTTGATGGCGATAAAATTGGCAAGAACTATTTCCTTGACTATATAGCCAATTCATTAGTCTAAGGATATAGAACTTCAAGATTGCCATTAACTCTTTTTGTGTGAACTATTCGACAACGGATGTTGTAAAATATTTCAACAAATTGTCGATTATAGTGAACTTTATTCTCCAAAGTAATAAAACTTGAACTATGCTGCTTTACTCATTAAATATCTTCCCTTTGTGAAGATGCATAAACTCACCCGCAAACCAATTACACCAACGGTTTAGGCTGATTTACAATTAATTCCTGTCTTGGCACTGTCTTGATTTACACGACCAATAAATGGGTTATAAATTGCCATTAAATGACTGTGCCACAACTCAATTGCTGCTCTCTTTTGGTCTGCTAAATAGGTATGAATGTAGGCTTGATCTAGCTTGGTCATCGAGTGGTTTAACATCTGCTCTGCCACCATGTAATCAATCCCTAAGTCAGCCCAACACGACCTTGCTAGCTTGCGTAAATCATGGGCCGTCCATTCACTGTTACTCACCTGCTTAACCAAGCTATTAGCACCCCGTTCATCTAATCCACCATTGCGACAAGGATGCGGAAATAAATACCCACCGCGATACCCTGCAGCTTCCTGCATGGCTTTATGCCAACGTAATACATCAGCCATTAATGGGGTGATCGGGATAGTCAGTTGGGCATGTGTTTTAGTAATGTCGGCAGGGATCACCAACTTAGCATTAGCCTCGTCGTAATAGGTCCAGCGCAGTAAGCGGGTTTCACCGATACGGGTACCGTAAGCCAGCATGATAAAAATAAGCATGGCGGCACCATCGTTAGCGTTGCCGATATTCGTCAGCAGCTGCAGCAGATCAGTGGATTGTAATTTTGGGGGCTTAGTCGCAATGGGGGTCGAGATAAAATCGGTAAAACTCAATGATGCCAGAGGATCATCACTAATCAACTTAAGCACTGTCGCCTGTTTAAATGCCTTACGTAAAATAGCGTAATACTGGCGAACGCTGCCTAATGCGTAGCGAGCCTGTAGGGGCCAAATCAATAACTCATCAACCTTATGATGATTAAGCTCACTCAGCATCACATCACCCAGCACAGGGATTAAGTGCTTGGTGATGGCGCACTTGATGTTGCGTTTACGCTTCAACGATAAACTGGTATCCGTTTGTGACCGGCTTAAATACCAATTCAATAACCCGCAGCAACTTAGCCAGGTATTAACCTTCACACTCTGATCTTGCCTATGCTGCATGCTGAGCGACGGTAAATCATCCAGCATGGCCTTAGCGCTAACTAGCGGCCAATCGGCAACCTTAGCCCAATTGGCCTTGCCGTCTTTATAGGTGATTAAGTGCCAGCTACCACGGCTGCGTGAACTCGCCAAACGCAGTCGCAGCGGAAATCTTGGGTCCCTGATTTCAGTAATAGACTTATCGGCAACCGCCCGTTTAATGGCGGCGTCACTTAACGCAATACAGGTCACGGCCATTAGTCACACCTCAGGTTAGTGCGGCAATCCGCGTAAAAATACTCGATCGCAATGGCTTCTTTATCTGCAGGTGATAACCCAACCTTAAACAAGTCAGCAGTCAGTTTTTCAATCAACTCAAACTCAGTCAGGATTAAGGATTGCTGCAGCTTAATCAGCTCATTATTGGCCGTTATATTCACGCCAACACCGCCGCATTTATCACAGCAATGCAGCGCAAACATCGGCCTAACTTTGCCAACGCCGCGGCAGGTTCTGCACTTTGGCAGCGCATTGATCTGGCGTTTAATCGCCTCTTTGGCAAACACCATAGCTTTATATTCAGGCGTTGATAACACGCTGTCTTTACAGAGCAAATCAAAGCGTTCATTCATTACTGACTGCTTGGCGAGTACCGCCATCAAGCGCTTGTTCTGGCGTTCTAGTGGCTCGATACGGTGGCTGTCAGCATTACCAATCGCGGCATTGGCGTCTAATTCATCACGGATCACCCGCACTGCAGCCTGAACGCCACAGGCCAAATCAACCGAGCCCATAGACTCGAGTTGATCGGCCTCTTTAACTAGGCGCTTAACTAAGTCGTTTACTGTCTCAATCATTTAGATAGTGCCTCAGCTAGCGCTTTATTGTGCTCATTAACCGCTTTCGCACACTCTTCAGCGCTATCAAATTGATACACAAGCTCACGGCTGCGACCTTCATCATGGGAATAAAAGTGAGCAAAGGCGGTGCGGCGTTCTATCCTTGTGACTTTCTCAAGTTCTTGCTTACTCCAGCGGCGAGTGTGCCTTGTGGAAAGAACGCGACCTTGCTGCCAAGGGACGTCATTAAATGTAAGTCTGTTATCTGGTGCACTCATTAGTTCACCTGCTCATTTTCAGCAGCGACTAAGCGCAATACCCGCTTTGCATGGCGTTCGGCATCGGCTTGATGATGGTGCAGTGTGTCGACACCAGTCATGTACTTGTCGTAAAAATGCTGGCTAAATTGTTCTGCAGTGATCTTGGTACCGCTTAAATCACAAAACGATTTAGTCAGCTGCTCAACCGTGTTCAACATCTTTCCGGTACCGCAGCAATGTAGACACTCACCATTGCGGTGATAATTCAGCTTAGTGCCATGGCACTTAGTGCAAACGCGGGATCCACAAACCTCATTCACTGCCAGCTTTGCCAACGCAGTAGCAGCAACAGGCCTAAAGTCGGTTTCATACTGTTTGGCTAAGGCGTTGATCAGTAAATTTTCGGCATCAATATCGCCGCAAATACTGGCCTCTAATACTTTAACGCCGACTAAATACTTACCCTGCACCTGCGCGACAACACCCATAGCATCCTCCTTACTAAAAACCCCTTTGCCACCGACTGCAGCGCCAATCGCAACACCACGGGGCGACAACAACTCAAATAAGCGCTCTATCGATATCATCGGTCAGTCCCTTGATGTGATTGCGCAGTCGGTGCCGCACTTTTGTGAATAATGGCCAGCGCCATGCGAGAAACACGACTCTCTTTCGATTCCAGCGGATCAATGCGTGAACCAGATTTTTTCCCATTCGCATTGGCACTGCGGCGATCAGTTCGCATAAGTTGGCGTTCGATTAGTGCTGCACTTAATCTGCGGGTACCTATGCCAGCTTGTTGTGATGCAGCAATAACTGGTAATCCTTCAACAACGTAAAGCCTAACCGCCGTTTCAAGCTTTTCTTCCGTGGTACAGTCTCTAGTGGCTATAGTCATTATTCCCCCTGCCCAAACATGGCGATCAGTGCAGCATCGCGAGTATCGGCATTGCTGCGCCCCGTCCAGCCAGTGATCTTGTTAAAATAAACACTGCTATCCTTGGCTTTTTTAATCGGACCACGCAGCGGCTTTACCAAAGTGACTTTGATGCCCTTATCCTCAAGCACTTCTTTAATCAGTCTGGCCGTGGCTTTCACCTTGCCCAAATCTTCTGCAATACTCATGTTCACCTTGGCGTTAGATCCGCTTTGGCTAGGTGCATGGCCAACGTAGGCAAGCAATGGGTTTTGCCCTTTAGCCGACTGCCTTAACCGCTTAGGAAACACCGGCTTCTTGTTATCCACATCTTCAAGCAATACAGCGTAAGGAAGATGGCTTTTGCTGATAACAAACTCAATCAACTCACTAAACCCCATACTTTTAAGCGTCACTATTTCGCCGTTTACGACAGTCGCTACACCGCTTTTAGTCAGGTCAGGATCAATACCAATTCGAATCACGCTATACCCCTCTAAAATGTTTCGACTGCTGCACTAAAAACCGATTCGCCTGAAAGCGACCATCACGCCCACCAATGGCAAATAAACGTTCGTACTCGATAGACACTGAATGCTTAAACTGCTGAGGAATAACAGCCATGTGCTTTTGAATCCATTTGCCGTCAGACTCCCCACCACGGCAGTGCCACATCTGGGGGTATTCACGCGCACACCGAAATCCTTGTGCGAGTAGATCAGCTGCAGAGTACTGAGTCGGCACAAACAACACCGCATCGTTAACGGCATCTTTAACCGTGATAGCAGCCGCAGTTGGCGATACAATCGCGCTATAAAAATCAGGCGCATCTGCAGGTAACGGTTTAATTGCCAGAGCCATTGGCAGTCCTTAGCCCAAACTTTTGGCGCAGATCAGCGATAATCGAACATGCCTTTTGATTTTCAACTGGCTTGTTTACAGGGGCAGCAAGCGCCTTAGGAATGCACGCATTAAAGCTTTCACCCTTCACCGCGCGGCGGCACATAACCTCATAGTTGCGTTTAAACAAGGGCCATGTTTGCTGCTCAGTACGGTTTTGCAGCTCATACCAACCCGTTTCACGGCCAGCGGCAAATACAGCGCCATGGCTCCAATTGTGCTCACTCGGCCATCGACCATGTGAACAACACTCCCGGTAAGCTTGTTCTGCACTAGGCAAGCCCAACTGTTCAGGCGTAGGCGTACACATAGCCACGAACTCCGCAGGGTTAACGCTCCATGGCGCGGTCGCTGCGCGTTGTTTAAATGCCTCAATACCGATCATCACCTCACTAACACTCAAACCTGCCTCGCCAATTTTGCTAACAAACTCCGCCACTACACTGCCAAGCTCAGCACCAAACCGATTGCTAAAATCACGACTGTACAGGTTCATAGTCGGCATCAATTGTGTGGCCACCACAGTGGTGATCTGTTGACTGCTCGAGTTGCTCTGCCATTTCCCGCAGTTCGCGGAATACTCTGGCTGTGGGGTTCTCATAGCGCTGACCGTGTCCGGCAGAATCGTTTGCAGTGGTTTCATGTGATGTTCTCGCTGAAAGTTGTACGGTGAGCCTGTCCCATTGTTTACGTAGGGTTTTGGGGCATAACACATTGCTTGCCCAAAATGAGTCGCTATTGGCAAACTTAAACAGCTTGCAGATTTCATGGTGAGTGCGTTGGTCTTGCACGCGCATTAAGCGCACTTGGTTAGCCCAGTCAGGCCAGTTAGGCTGCTTTGCAGTGGGGTTAACAATCAGGACTTTGTTGAAGATGTACTCAGCACAGGTTAAATCGTCCTGAGTGCCCCAAAGTTTGCCATTCGGAGTTTGAACAGCAGCATCAGGTTTTAATGGCTTGTCGGTCATTGCGACAGCAATGTTCGACGAAGAGATCTTTTGTATTTCTTTTGTATTAGTGTCTTTCTTTTGTATCTCTCGGTTCTGACAACCTACGCTGTCGGTTTCGACAATGGCATTGTCAGAATCGACAATAATATTGTCGGTTTTAATAGTGGATTTTTTACCGTTAATCGAATGCGATTTCTTGTCTTGCCACGCCGAAACAATCGGGTTAACGCCAACTTTACGACCGTCTTTTATGATGATATCGCGCGCAGTAAGCGACTTAATTGCATGACAAATATTGCTTGTTGTAATCCCCGTCATGTCGGCTAATTGCTCTAAGCAAACCCAATCAGTGGCCTTGCCATAGCCGTAGGTTCTACGGATCACCGCAAACACCACCCGACTCTCACGATCGCTTAATTTAGTACGGCACAGGGCATCCACCAGCGTATTGGAGAGTCGTAAATAACCATCATCCAAGTCTGCTTTCACCACCCCACCCCGCGCTTGTTGTTTGTGCTCAGCAACGGGCCGTAACGGCACCACATTGCTGCCACCAGCATCATGATTGACGCTATTAATTGATTCTTGTAACATCGTCTTACCTCGACTTCTTCAAACGTTTCTAGGTATTAAGCCCACAGCCTCCACAGCTCTAGTGGGCTTTCTTATTTCAACTCCACTGCACTACCTGAAAACTGATACCCCGCATCCAGTACCCGCGCCGCAATACCTTCAGCACTCGTCGTCGGCGATGTGCGGATCACGTTAGCCAGCAACGCAATATCTTGATTGCGCTGAATCCGCGCAAACGCTTCATCTTCTTCAGGTGTGTAAGGAATAATTTTGTATGATTGTTCGCGTGACTTATCAGTTAACTGATTTGCGTTAAACCGTGGCGTAAAGACTAAGTTTCTACCTGCCATCACACTCTCCCATTAGCCTTTAGGCGCTCATGGTCATGGCGACAGTCGGCATCACAAAAATGTTGTTGATGATGAATTGGGCTCTTGCAGTAATGGCAGAACCCAGTAAACGGCAATGACGGCTGGCGAACGCCCAGCGCGGCCTTAATGTGAATGTCTTGCTCAATGGCAGCTACATCTGCAATATCACTCATTGGATGCGCTCTTTGATAAGGCTTGCGAAAAAGCCACTGTCACAGGATTGCTAGGTTTCAACTCAATACTAAAATCATTCACTTGCGGCAATTCCCGCACTTGGCTGCTCACCACGGCTTTAAGTGACAGCACTTCGCGTACTGTGTTGGTCAGTTCGCGGCCGATACGTTCAAACTCGTCAGGGGTGATCACCCCATCAGCGCGGGAGTCACGAATTTCGGCCAGTGCAATACCCATCTGCTCGCTAATCATCAGCAGTTGATCGCTCAACTCTTCGTCGCAGTTAACCGCCTCAGGCAGCTTAACGAACACGCCCCCACGGCTATGGCACCACGCCGACACAATACGGTCGTCATCGGCCAACTCAGTAAGATGAATCGCATCACGTAAGTAAAAGTGATTGCTGTCGTTATCAGGGTTGAGCTTGTTGTACATCACACCGGGCTGCTGGAATAAATCCTTCGCTAGCTTATCTACACCGTAATCGTGCCCAAGCGCATGGGCGGCATAGAGTGGATCGGTACATGAGAGACTTTGGCGCTTTAATGTGAGTTTACTCATAGGGTTAGTTATCCTGTGTATCAATCAATTGATTTGCAGCAGGTAGACCACATTCCAACGGATCTGGGAAAACATCAGTAAATGAACATGAGGAGCCTAAACGATTGAGAGCATTTACTACTTTCCAAGCCATGTCATAGCTAGGTTTTCTATTTCCATTGGCATAGTGGTTAACAGAACCTTGTGAGATTCCAACCTCGCTAGCCAAATCATCCTGAGACCGATTAATGGCCTTCAGTATTTTTTTGATGTTTGTCATATAGACTCCGTTTTTTGCCTAACCCAGATATTACACAATGGAATACGAAACAGCAAACACTTATTACATTATGGATATTCTGCAATCAATTACAATAGGTAATAATTGCACTATGAAAATTAGTTGGATTGATCTGGTTAAAACCAGAATGAAAGAAGCTGGGGTAACTCAGTCAATGCTTGCTGAAAAGATGGGTATGTCTCAGGGCGCCATCGCTCACTGGTTAGGTGGGAACAGAAAACCAAGTATTGAAGATATTGCGTCCATGATGAGTATCGTGGGGATTAGTCACATGACTTTGGGGGCAGATGGATTGATTGATTACCCTGATTCTGTGCTGGGGAATGCTAAGGAAGTTCCAGCGAAAATATCATATGTAAAGTCATTCCCAGTTATCAGCTATGTGCAAGCTGGTGCTTGGACTGAAGCTGTTGAATCCTGTCCAGCTTCAGATGAGTGGTATGAAACAACAGAGCGCACCAGCGAAAAATGTTTTTGGTTGCGTATTTCTGGCGATTCAATGACATCACCGTCTGGCGTTAGCTTTCCTGAGGGAACTCTAATACTCGTTGATACTGAGCGAGATCATCAAAATGGCTCTTTTGTAGTCGCAAAGCTAACTGACGTTAATGAGTCCACATTTAAAAAACTAGTGATTGATGCTGGGCAAAAGTTCCTTAAACCTCTAAACAACTCATATCCTACGCTTCCAATTAATGGGAATTGCAAAATTATTGGTGTAGTAGTTGATGCTAAAATTAAAATTTTCTAACTAATTAGAATTTTGAATGATAAAGGATTATTACCATGAGAATGATCTCTATTTCACTAGCGCTCTTTATGCTCGGCGGTTGCGCTACCTCAGCAGTAAATATAGACATAGCTAAAGAAGTACCTGAAGAGCGATTATTCGTTAAAAACACCGACGGCAATGCCACAATAACCATCATTAGAGATAGTGGTTTATTGGGTAGCGCTTGCAATATTAACGTATTTATAAATGAAGATCTGGCAGCAACACTGGGCACTTCTGAAAAGGCTGTATTCAAAGTAAAAGCTGGTGACTTATATCTTGGCGCTCAGTTTTCAGGCAATGGATTATGCGTAAATAGTAGCATTCGCAATTTAGAAACCTCAATAAAGCAAGGGCAACATAAAACCTATCGCGTTTACTCTGATCCATCAGGGAATATGCAAATTTTAGCTGGCAGTATAATTAAAAGTTAAATTATAAAATAAAAGGAATTTACCATGTTTATTATAAGATTGCTGGCACTAATTTTGTTGACAGCATTAAGTTTTGGCATGGGGCAAACGCCAGCTAACCAGCTTAATGAAGTTGGCACTTTTGTTGCTGCATCATTCTTCCTGCTTGCCCCAGCGCTTTATTTTTACCCCATGTACGAAGCTTATTTTAATAAGCAACCTAACTTTTATTCAATCTTCGCCCTCAACCTCTTTTTAGGTTGGACGCTAGTGGGTTGGGTTGTTGCACTGGTCTGGGCGCTAAAAAGCCAAGAACCCGTCAAAACAGCGGTTGTTTCAACGCCCGATGTCAAACCTGTAACACCGCAACCTGCCCCAGTTAGTCCGCCGTCACCCGCAAAACAAATGAAACAATGCCCTTATTGCGCTGAAGACATATTAATGGCCGCAAAAAAATGTAAACACTGCGGAAGTGAAGTTTAAACCACTTTACTGAGGCTAACGCTAAATGAAGGAACTAACATGATCCGTCTTGAAATCACCGAAGCGCAATTTGAAGCACAATCAAAAAAGAAACTTGCCGATGTGGTCGCATTATACGATGCGGTAAATCGCTTAAAAGCTGAATATCCAGACAAGGCCAGCTTTCTAGATAAGTTTTTGTCTAATGAGCCTGTCGAGATGATTTATCACGGTGGCTCAACACCGGGCAAGTCTCGCCAAATTAAACCTCAAAAAATTAACGCCGATGGATCATTCAGTGCTTATTGCACCCAGTCTAACGCCTCAAAATCATTCAAATTAGAAAAAGTAGAAATCGTCTAGAATACAATATTAACTGGCTGTATTTGATATAAATATTACTATCAAGCAGGTTAGAGTCTAGGCACTACGCGAGTCTGGCGTCGAAATGAAAATTTTAGATGAAGATGAATTTATGACGCTGATTGAGGCATAGGTAAGCGTTATCAGACTGAATAAAATGGACATATAATTAGGTGGATAGCATGGATATCGATAAAGATAATGTTAAAAATTACATTGTGATAGTGCGTTTAGGAAGTGCCATAATAAAAGGCAGCACTAAAACTAATGCAGTCAGAGTGTCAGAGGCTTTCAGAAAGGTTAACGAACAACTACTGGCAATATCTGGCGCAAAACCACATATTTTGTTTACTGATACTGACGGCATTACCGCAGGGCTTATAATAAAAAGTTATCTGCCAGCAGGCATTATTAGAGCAAAGCTGAGCGGCGATGATCAACACCGCCAACCCAGTATATTACTCAATGAGGATGCAGTAGTCGTTATTGAGATTGGTGAAGATCATGCTAGCTTTGGTCGTGGTATAAACTATTCAGCGCTTCAGCTGTTAAAGAAGTCTCGCAACCTTTCTTCGTCCTTGTAGAAAACACTCAGCGCTTGAGTTAAAGTGATTTCGCCACGTTTAATAGCGCCAAACTGTTCGGCGGGAATTAGATTTCTGACAATGTCAGTTAAAGTCGTTTCGCCACGCCCGATGGCATCAAACTGTTCTATAGTGATATGCCCATAGATAAAGGCCATAAGCGGTTCATTAAACTTAACCCTTGCCTCCAAACCTATTCCGCTCCAATAGTCTGACTTTGAAATAACACGTATCAGCAATCTCTCTATTTTATTTTGTGCTTTCTTCAGTACACGAGTTAAATAAGCGCTCAGTTTTTTAAACATAATCACCTCAATCAAATGATATTAAGCAGTTTGAAACCCGCATCAGCGGGTTTATCAGAACAAAGGTAATCTATGGCTCTTGTGTTCCATTCCCATTGCCGCCGCCACTTTGGATTGGGCGCTTTGTCGTTGCAATATCTTCAGCATAAATACCGGCACTGATGATGGCGCCACCAATACGGCGCTTACCGTAACCAATGCCGACTGGGTTCCCTGCGGCGGTGGTATTAACTGCGCCGCCAAAAGCATAGCTTGGGGCGTTCTCCGCAGCCTCCCTGCCCTTAAGCCCTTTCGCTTGTGGTGAAAGCATTTGCACTACCCCACCGGCAACCATTGCCACACCAACCTGAATTACCGAACCGCTATAGTCGCCGAATATTGTTGTAAAAACGCCAACGACAATAAGAACGGCGCCAATAATAGTTTGCATTACTCCTGCTCGTTTACTACCACCGATAACAGGCACAATCCGTATTTCCCGCGACCCCGCCAAACTAAACTCATCTTCGCCTGTATTTTTGCCATTACGAAAAATCGCATAGCGTAACCCAAGCTTGGCCTGTTCTTTAATGAACTGCTCAAAACCATTCAGCGTGTTTTTAATGGCGCTAAATGCCTCTGTCGTCGTACCCGTATCTAAAAAGCGCTTATGCTCACGGCCAAACTTTTTGGCTAGCGAGCCCGAAAACTTAATAATAGTACATTGATTATTATCCACGATTACCCCCCCTCTCTTCAGCTCGATAAGCACTGTTCGCCTTGTTGAACCCATCTAAAATCCATCCTTTTTATTACCCATCCATTACTTCCCATCTAAATATCAACACTAACTTCTTAAGCAATAATATACCAAAACAAAATATTATTCCATTTTGTAATTGACACGATAATTCCATTATGTAATATTTATCACATCGGCGATATGCCACGCTCTTTAACAATCTGGCCCATGAACGACTAAACCCGCCTAGAGCGGACTAGGTCACTCCGAGGATCACGCGGCGGAGGATAGTAATCCGCGTAAACAGACCTATACACCGCTATTGGCGACCGGACTGTTTGAGTGGGAAGAGCCCATAAGAACAGGTACTAAATGGTTTCACTGCGAGCATGACCCAAATATGTGTATAGCCCCGCCAACCATCGGCGGTGTGGTAGATGGACAATCGCCTTGGCAACAGGGCGCATTGGGAAGGTGGCTGAGGTACTTAGTCATCGAACTGGCGGTAAAGCCGTAAAGAGAAAGCCACCTTCACCAATGCGAAAAACAAGGAGATCGCCATGCAAACATATGGCAGAAGTTCATTAGAAATTGCCGAAGATAACCTGATTGAACTGGTTACCCCTATATTCAATATCAGCCGTGGTGAAGCACATAGACTGTGCATTCAACGCCGCGAACTTGGTGCTGATTTGAGAAAGGCAGGCCAAGCGCTGCTAGATGCCTGGGAAGGCACAAAGGAACAGATTGAAAGCGTCAATTGCTTGTTGCTTGCAAAACAATTAGCGGTTTTGAAATCACACTAATCACGCCAGCCTGCGGCACCAGCAGGCAATTAACAGAGGATAAGCCAATGTGACTAACCAGCCGTTAGAAGCGGCCACTTACAAGCGTAGGTCATGACAGCGCCCCGAGTCAGCACGTTCTGAGCCAGCTTTGGATCTGGTTAGGGTTAATAAATAAAGGTCCCACTGGTAAAGCAGCGCGAACGCCTGAAAGTAGTGCACCAGTTATTAGCGGCATAGCGCGGCAGAGGACGGGTTCAGGCCGCCGGATGACGTAACCGGCAATCAATAAAATCGAACCAACCGGAATTACCGGATAGTTCAAACAAGCCAAACTCAATAATTTAATTCTGAGGCAAATATGGATACACGAGGAAACTTGTACGAGCTGACTCATGCAGACTTAATAGAGAGGCAGAGAATGTTAGGTTCTCCACTCATCCCTCTTAATGAACAGCAGTTCAAAGAGCTGCAGCCTATGACCAAAAATCAGCGAAAGAACAGTATGCGCAATCGTGAATGCCCATGCGGAAGCGGTCATAAATTTAAAAAATGCTGCTGGGGTAAATACGCATGAATACGATACAAGAACAGTGGTTATTGTTTTTAAAGCTAGTGGTTCCTAAAGATGCTGCACCATATCAACAGCAAGAAATGCGCAGATCCTTTTATGCTGGTGCAGAAGCAATGATGAGAATTCAATTTTCCATCTCAGACCCATCAATAAGTGATGATGCAGCCGTTCAGATACTTGAAGGGTTAAGGCAAGAACTCACTATGTTTGCTCAGAAAGTAAAGCAAGGGAAAGCCTAACCATGAAAGCCCAGCAACCCGACTTTCTCGACTTAGTGATAATGCTACTCGCCAAGTTGATCCCGTTCGACATGTTATAACGCGAAACCTTCCGTTTAATTTCTAGCCTTTAAAGCCAGCCAAACCTAACCATGATTCAGCGAGGTGACCTATGCAACACCCAATCGCAGCGCAATCATGCGCCATTGCGCAAGATAAACGTGCCACAACCGAAGCTCGGTTGCTAATGCACCTTGGCATAGCCTGTCGCCTCGCCAAATTAACCAACCTAATGCACTGCCCGACCGTCATTCAACGCAAAAATGAGCTAGAGCGTTACCTGCAAAACAACATTTGCACCTATGCATTTCGCCAGCGCTTCCATGTCACTAAGTTGGATGAAAGCCCGTTAAAAACTACGCCACTAAACGAAGTGGCCAACATTCAAATAACTCGCAGCGGTCGCGTGAAACTTACCCGAGTAGCCCTGCCTATCGCGACCGAAATCACTGTCAGCGACCGAACCTGCAGCTGGATTAATCGCTGCTTTCAACATCAAGTCATTAGCAGCCTAAAGCAGGTGCCCCATGTTTGATGCACAGGCCCATGCCACCAGCGACAAATTAGTGGGAATGCTAGCGAACGAGCTTAAGCAAGAAGCACAAGGGCGTAAACGTGAAAATGCCATGTCAGCCCACTGCGACCGCTCGATAGCCGAGTTAAACCAGCTGATCATCGACTATCCCGAATCAAAACACACTTGGGTTCGACTGATTGAAAGCTGGCAAGAGATAAAGCAAAAACACGGCCAGCGCAGCGCGCAAGACCTGCTCAACGCTGAATATGCACGACTCGCCTGCAAACCAAGCTAAGCACCCAATGTGAACGTGTAAGTCATCGTTACAAGTTCAACTCAAACCAACCCTATTCCATCTATCAGCCTAGTGAGTAATCACCAGTTTGGAGTTCACCATGTTCTTCGTATACGGCGTGTCCATGACCATAGCTAAAAAAGAAGCGGCTAAAAAGTGCAGCGTATACGAAGGCGTACAGCCGAAGCGTCGCGAACTCAGCCCCGCGGAATACCAAGCCAAGCTAGATGAAATGGCAAAGGCCAAGTTTGAAACCATGAAGCCACAAAAGCTGTCGCACTCGCTCTCAACGCCTTCGCTCTGCGCGCAATACATTGAGCTAGCAAAAAAAACAGGATCAATGCCGCGACCTGCATGTTCGTTATCGCAAACCTACAGGCAAGGTTAACCCCAAGACCAAGAAAGAGATTGTCAGTTGGGTGGTCTACAACGGCGAAATAGCCGCGTAACGCAACCCAAAGTGCAGTGAAAACAGAGCAGAGAGAATCGATATGAGTTACTACAAAATTACCAACGCAACTGCAGTGCAAGCATTCAAAGCCTTTGATGCAGCTAAAGCAAACTTGATTGAGCAAGCGACTAAATTAGCCGACCACTTCGGTGGCAAACCTATTTTTAGCAATCGCGTTGAAAGTATTTCGTGTGCTGGCATTAACTTTCACAACTTCAACCAGCTTGAAAACAATCATTTATGGTTCAAGCCTAAAGCGGCCAATTGCTTTGCTTCATCACCAAAATGCGGCAAACCGAAAGCCGCAGATCGTGAAGCGTTAGAAGCTATCACAGCTAAATACAATGCCATGATGCCAGTAGAAGTTTCACGCATACCTCTTCTAGAGGCGATTGGTACAAATTGGGGTGACTGCTTATTCGCCCCGCTTTCGCTGTTCCTGCACGATGATGTTATTTACCTCGATACCCGCCTAAGTCTTATCGATGCGACCGAGATATTTGGCAGCGAATATGAAGCCGTAAAAAGTGCTTATCAAGCCGCAAAAGTTGAGGTGAAAGCATGAGCAAGCTAACCAACCCAGTTTTACGCTATCACGGCGGTAAGTATCGCTTAGCGAAATGGATTATTTCCTTCTTTCCTGAACACCATTGTTATGTTGAGCCATTCAGCGGAGCCGCATCAGTATTGCTACAAAAAGAACGTTCACACGGCGAAGTTTATAACGACCTTGATCAAGACATTTTTAACTTGTTTCAAGTGTTGCGCAACCCTGATTTATGCATGCAACTGATTGAATTTTGTCACTTAACACCTTATTCGCGTGATGAGTTTTTGCAGTCATACGAATTAACTGAATGTGTTATCGAGCGAGCCCGCCGCACTATTGTGCGTTCGACAATGGGATTTGGATCAGGTGCAGCAACATTCCACCCTACAGGTTTCCGCTCAGAGGCAAAACGAGCGCATAACACTAGCGCACATCTATGGGCTAAATATCCTCCAATGCTGGCTTATGTGTGTGAACGCCTGCAAGCAGTAAACATTGAGAGCCGCCCTGCTCCTGATTGCATTCGCTCACATGATGCCGATAGCACCCTGTTTTATGTTGATCCGCCATACGTCAAAGAGACTCGGCAGCTAAGAAATAATAAAGGGGTTTATCAGCACGAAATGACTATTGATGAGCATCAAGCGTTACTTGATCAACTGCTTAATGTTGATGGGATGGTCGTGTTGAGCGGTTACGAGACAGAGCTTTATAACGACATGCTAGTTGGTTGGTCATTACACAAAAAGCAAGCGCGTTGCTCTGCAGCCAATGGAACAGGACTGCGTACCGAGTGCATTTGGGTTAATCCACATGCAAATGAAAAACTGGCCAGCAAGGAGGCAGCATGAGCCAATTATTCTACCTGCGCGATTCGCGCTCTAACGTTGGCAGTACTTGCATGTTTTGGGCAGACCGAGGCGGCTACACCAGTAACCTCGATCTTGCTGAAGTTTTTACGCTTGAAGAAGCACAGCGCAAATTCAACATCCGTCACACTGACGTTCCGCTATGCAAAGAGCTTGTGGATGAATTGGCAACCGTGCGTGTTGATTGTCAGTACCTAGGCGATTCTGGCGAAAAGTCAGGCTGTGATGAATACGTTATCTCTCAAAAAGGCAGATGGGACGGTAATGACGTTTACTGGTTAACCTTTGACTTTTTGAGTGTTAACTACAAAGGCGCCGTGGTATTCAGCTACCGCAACGCGCTTGCGCGTATCGATGAACTTGGCATTGATGCAAACATCTACGCCAAGCCGGATATAGACGCCATCGCTCGCCGTACTTTCCAAGCCGCCAACATCAACGAACGCCGAATGATCACCGCTGTAGGCATTCGCAAACCCAAACGCCCACGCACCCGCCAAACCACAGGTAAAACTCGCGGTAACTGCCCACATTGCGGCTGTATCACTTGGGGTTTAAATCCTTACGAAAACTATAGCTGCGCAGAGCAATACAGCGAACGCAATGGCCTTAGCTTTGTTGTGTCGGATACCTGCGAAGAATTGAAAGTGAGCAAGGCAAGGAGAAAAGCAGCATGAAACAGCGCCCTATTATCTTCAACACCGAAATGGTGCAAGCCATTCTTGATGGCCGCAAAACACAGACGCGCAGAATGTTTAAAGCTCAGCCGCATTATGATTGGGCGCCATTTTCTAAAAATGCCGAATGGTATACACCGACAATTGTTGATAAGCGCGGATTCTATCAACCCGCAAATTATGAGCTTTTTGGTGTTAGCGATGAAGATTGCGCGTTTGTTTCACCATTCGGCACGATTGGCGATCAGTTCTGGGTACGTGAGACTTGGAGATTATTCAATTCATCTGATGAATGTGGTTGCAGTGAATCGCCTTGCTCATGTCAGGCTAACGGAACAGTTTTATTCAAAGCAATGGGTGATAGTGGCGAAAGCAAATGGAAACCATCTATCCACATGCCACGTTCTTGCGCTCGCATTCTGCTTGAAGTCACCGCTGTTCGGGTTGAAAGGCTAAATGATATCAGCGAGCAAGATGCCAAGGCCGAAGGAATAAATTGCGTTACATTTCGTGAAGAAGATTTAGGGCTTTGCGAAGGATTCACCCACGAAAAAGATGATGGAAATTGCCAGTTAGCAAGAAGCGCAAAAAGAGCTTTTCATAAGTTGTGGCAATCTATTTATCACAACGTCGAGGACAACCCATGGGTGTGGGTTATCGAGTTTAAGGTGATCAGCACTACAGGTGGTGCAGCATGCTAACTCTATCCCCTCCCGATTTTGAAGAAATCGAGGTAATGAAAGGCTACCAAATTACCTGCACCAGCTGCACTAAAACGCACTTCATTCCACGCAAGAGCCTAAACGTGCTAGCAGATATCACCGAAGGCCTAAGCCAGTCAGGTTGGCAAAAGGCCATCAACGACAATGAATACTTTGTCTGCGTGTGCCCCAAATGCGTGAATGAACTCAAAGAAAACGAACTAGAACAGGGAGAAGCATGATGGATATGTGTTACTCAATGCCCGCTGTGGTGGGCGTACAAGGCGGTAAAGTGTTTTACACCGTGATCATGTCAATGCGTGTATTAGTTCGTATGTTACGCATTGACGATGCCGGCAGTGTGCTCGACCGCAGCCAGCGCAAAGTTAACCCTGCCCGTGCTAAATCTATTGGCAATTACATGGTAACGAATCCAACGGGGTATTACCTGCCAGGCATTATCGGCGTGGTTGAAGTGCCAACAGGCGGCGATGCGCCAAAGTTCGAAGCGTCCGAAATCAGCGGCGTGGTTGGTGTATTAAAAATCGGCCTTGATTCGATTATCAAACTGTTCGATGGTCAGCACCGCGCCACAGGTATCGCAAAGGCACTCGAAAAATCCCCGGAGCTGTCGCAAGACTCAATCTCTATCACCCTGTACATGAATTTATCGCTGCAAGAGCGCCAGCAAGCGTTTACCGATATAAACCAAAATGCCAGCAAGCCGCCTCAAGGTTTGTCAGATACCTATAACCACAGGGATGAGTTATCAAAGCTCACCATGGATTTAGTGAACCAAATCGACTGGATGCAAGGCCGTGTTGATTTTGCGACAAACAAACCCACTGCACAGAGCGAGTGCTATTGGTCCTTTAAACAAATTAAAGACGCCACGGCCATCATGCTGGGTACCAAGAAAAACTTTGAGCCATTCCACGCCACCCTTGCCTATGACTTTTGGAACACCATGGGCGCAGCAATGGAGCTCCAATCCCTTGGCAGTAAAGAGCGCGAATCCGGCTTATTTACCACCACAGTAATGCTTAAAGCGCTGGCGAGCGCCGCAAATGTGGCTGAGTCAATCGGCCAAAGACACTGGCGCTACGCTTACCAAAACCTCGTTTGGACCCGCAACAGCCAAGACTTCACAGGCCGCTGCATTTGCTCCAAAACAGGCAAGTTACTCGCCAACGCCGATGCCGTGATGCTGACATCAAACCTTATTCTAAAAACGATGCAACAAAAGCTCGACCCAGTTCGCGCCCGCGTTGAAATAACCTGTTTCCCAGAGGTGGCAGCATGAACTTCCAATTAACCTGCGATATATGCGCCAAACAAGTTAAGCGCGGCGAGAAATTCAGCATCGAAACCGATAAGCATGAATGCAACATCACTAAGTCAGGCGAGTTTATTGCCGACACCGTTTGCCGCTCATGCCATACCAAAGTCATTCGCTACATGCACAAGTTAGCAGAACGCGCAGGAGCAGCAGCATGAAACAGCGCCCTATAATCTTCAACACCGAAATGGTGCAAGCCATTCTTGATGGTCGTAAAACGCAAACTCGCAGAATTGTTAAGCCATTAAAAGACAAAAACTTTGGATGCAACCTCAGTCCAAATGAGATTGCAGGCGAAGTGAATAACGGCGACTTACAAAATTGCCAGTTTGGTGAAGTCGGCGATCAGCTTTATGTGCGTGAGACTTTTCAAGTTGGTTTATGCACCAAATCTACCATTGCTTATAAAGCAACGCATAAGCCTTCTGATTTAGAAGATGGCTGGTATGAAGTTATCAAGTGGAAACCATCTATCCATATGCCGCGATGGGCTGCTCGCATCATACTAGAGATAACCGATGTTCGTGTAGAGCGATTGAAGGATATCAGCGAAGAAGACGCAATCGCTGAAGGATGTGATTACCCAGAAATTCCAGAAATGGGATGGAAGTTCAAAGCGGCATTCAACTTTAAGTTTTTATGGAAGAAAATCTACGGCGAACAATCTTTGAAATCAAACCCTTGGGTTTGGGTAATTGAGTTCAAGGTGATCAGCACCACAGGCGGTGAAGCATGACCGCACCTAAATCATCCCGCGAAATGCTCTACCTGCTGGCAGGCAGCGAACCTGAGCCAAAACTCGACTTACTGCTATCGCTAACGCGCATCACATCCGAGCCCACTATTGCCGCCCTAAAGCTGCACTACACCACAGGCTTGGATCCAGAACGCTGCGCCGCTCGCCACTTTATCGAGCTATCAAACCTGATGCGCGCCCAAACCACGCTTAACAACACCATGGGCGTTGTTGAAGCCATCAAAGAAATCGACTGGGAAAAGCATCTTGCCAAATTAGCCGCGGCCAATGTGCGGATCGTTGAACTCGAGCAGTTGGTCAGCATGGCAGCAAGCTATATGAATGGTAATGAATTACTTGAACAGCACCTTAGGGCTGCAATCAGTGATTCAAAGGAGCATGCGGCATGAGCAAAAAATATCAAGTGATTTACGCGGATCCGCCATGGGCATTTAGCAACCAAAACACGGGCGGCTCGATGAAATCTAGCGCCCAAGCCAAGTACACAGTCACCAGCACCGAGGACTTAAAGCGCCTCGATGTGGGCAGCATTGCCGACGACAACTGTGTACTGGTGATGTGGTACGTGGGAGCCATGCCGCAGGATGCCATTGATCTGGTTAAAAGCTGGGGATTCACCCTTAAAAACATGAATGGCTTTGTGTGGAACAAGCTAACAGTGAACAACAATCCATTCTTTGGTATGGGCTTTTGGTCCCGTGCAGGCAGTGAATCGGCAATCATCGCAGTAAAAGGAAAACCAACACCCGCATGCCGCAGCGTTCGCGCAGTGGGTAATTTTGATCCAGAAAGCCTTGATGAAGTGCTCGCACACCTTTGCTACGTAGGCGCATATCAAAACATTCGCCACAGCCAAAAGCCCGATGAATTTCGTGATAAATGCGTTGAGCTAATGGGTGATGTTCCTCGCCTTGAAATGTTCGCCAGGACAAAAACTAAAGGCTGGGATGTGTTTGGTAACGAGGTAAAGGGCTCAATTGAAATCCCGCTTAAGCAAGAAAATATTGCAGGGGAACCAGCATGAAAAACAAACTTATCGACCTAAATAATCACCTATTTGCACAGCTTGAGCGACTGTCTGACGAAAGCTTAAAAGGTGAAGCGCTGCAAGATGAAATCCATCGTTCCAAGTCAGTCACTCAAATTTCGACACAAATTGTGGCTAACGCACGTTTAGCACTCGATGCGCAAATAGCAGCAAATGACATGGGCGTAGGTAGAAAACTCCCTGAAATGTTGGAGGCTAAGAATGGCTAGATTCTTCTTCACTGTTGCCATGCTTGATTTTTTGCGTGCAACGTATCCTGAAAAGTCACTTGCTGAAACCACAGCACTTTTCAATTGTGCCTTTGGTTACACCAAGACGCTATCGCAGATTAAAGCTGCATGTTCGAACCACGGTATCACCTGTGGACGCAAACAAGGTGAAATAACGAAAGGCAAATTACGCAGTTTTACCGACGAACAATATGAGTGGGTAAAGCTGCAATATAAAAGCCTCACCATCGAGCAAATTACCACGGCTTTTAACCATACCTTTGGTACTGAAAAAACGATTAATCAGATCCGTGCTTTCACCCGCAACCATAAAATGAAATCGGGACGTACTGGCCGATTTAATCCTGGTTGTAAAACGTGGAATGCTGGGATGAAAGGTTGGCAAGCTGGCGGAAATTCTGCAGCAACCCAGTTTAAAAAAGGCGATATGCCACTGAACCACAAACCTGTTGGATCAGAGCGTATCGATAATAAAGACGGCTTTGTGATGGTAAAAGTATCTGAGCCTAGAACATGGCGACTAAAACACATTATCGAGTGGGAAAAACACCACGGTAAAGTGCCCGAAAGCCATAAAATTTGGTTCATCGATAACGACCGCACCAACTGTGATATTAGCAATTTAATGCTTGTCACCACCGCAGAGCATGCCGTTGTCAACAAGATGGGTTTAGGCCGCGCTCATGCCGATGCTAAAGAAACGGTTTTGCTATTAGCGCGTATAAAAATAGCGTCCACTAAACGGCTTAAAGGTGACCATCATGTCTAGGCTGCAGGGATACCTTAATACCAGCGCTGATGATGCAAAAATGTCACTTCAATATTTACTCAAGCGCGATCCACAAGAAGCCCTTTCAATGGCAAATCAAATAATTGCCGCCACAGCCTCACTCAGTAATAAAAAAACGCTGCACAAAACGGCTGTCACTATCAAAAAGAAAGCTGAAAAAGCCATTAAGGAGTCAGTATGAAATTCAATACAGAAACAGTTGTTCGTGATGGGTATGGTGATTATCAGCACTCACAACTTCCAAATTTTGACGGTGCCGAATGCATTTCTAAGGATGCGATTGAGCAGTGGCAAGCTGAAATGGATTTTCAGTTAGTTATTAACCGCATGGATACCGAAATCACTGAAGATCATCCTGCATGGATTCATTACTTTGAAGATGGTGATGCTGGTTTTGGTGAGTGGAATCCAGAAGCGCCTAGTGCAGATGCCATTCTTTTATCAATTCACGATACCGAAGATGGCCCTGTTGCTTGGTGGGCTATAGAGCGCACCAAGGAAGCAGCATGAAGCAATCAACCGCAATTCGCGAAGCGCTTAAGAAGTGGTACGCCATGCCACGCGAACAAGCCGGCAGCTGCCAACAGTTTTTAAAACGACTCGCCGAGGAATTGGCAAAGGAAGGTAAGTGATGACAACTAAACGCAGAGTATTATTAGACGGCAATGGCTCAAGCCAAATCAATGTTGAAGGTCTTGGTGCTTATGTTCCTGCCACTGTTCTACTCGATGTTAAACAAAAACTGGGTACCGAGATTCAGCAATTAAAGGACCAAGTAAACGCGATGGAAGTTGATCTTGGCATTGCAGTTAAAACAGCCGAAACGCTTAAGAACGTGACAGCCTTGCGCGACCAGTTGCAAAACGAGCTTGAAGAAGTAAAAGCGCTCTTTGTAGATGCAATCGGCGATGGCTGGTATGACGGCTATATGGAACGTATCAAAGATGAAAAAAACGAGGATGACGATACTTGCGCATTTAATTCAGAAGATGTGATGCACTGGTCTGAGCGGTATGAGTCTGAACATCGATATGCAAAATCAATTGCTGATATCCGCGCCAAAGCTGTCCGCGATTTTGCAAAAGAATCGGCAGAAGGTTGCTCAATGCCATTCATCAAGGTACTTGCAGAAGAATGGATAACAAGGCAAGCGGCTAAGGGTGGTGAGTGATGGGCAACCTAAGTAAGTCGTGTCATCAATGCAAGCACCTTGAATGGGTTGAAGGTGAAACTGATAGCAATACAGGGTGGTCATGCGATAAAAGGCAAGCGGCAATTTTTAACAGTTCTGCTGATTGGCCTTTAATAGAATCGAGCTTTTTATCAAAGCTTAGCGATGAAAAGTACAGGAATAGATATAAAAGATGTTTTGAACAAGGTGGTAATTAATGTTTGAGTTCACTGAAGATAAAAAAAGTTTAAGGCCTAGATATATTGGCACAATCAAACATAACGGCATTAGAAGAACGTTAATGGTGTTAATGACATTGCCCACTATTTTCGCGGTTATTTCTTTAAATGCTTTCGTCTTCTTGGTTCATATTATCATGGCATTTTGGAAGCTGATTATACTTGGTACGTTCAAGACTTTTGCTGGTATGTTTCAGGCTAAAACATGGGAAGTATGGCATAAGCCAAGGCAGGTGCAGCATGAAGATGAATGACAGACTTAACCTAGCTATCGCTGAGAACGCCGAGCTTAAAGCCAGAATTACCGAGCTTGAGCAACAAGTGGCAACCCTTAGCAAACGCCATGAGTTTGATCTATCAACTGTCCATGGCCGTGAGCAAGCAGTGATTGCTCGATTAGATAGGATGGGGATGAAAACCGACCTAATGGCACTAGACGAATGCATATTAAATAAGGCAGGTGCATGATGATTAAAGGTTACTGGTGTACAAAAGACATCACCGAGCGGTTTAGATGCACTAGCCGCACCATTTACCGCTGGATGCAAAAACCACAACATCCATTTCCAAAACCACGGATGCTAGCAGCAGGCAGTCAAAACTTGTGGGCCATCGATGATGTAGAAGCGTGGGAGACTCAAGCAGCAAACCACCAAACAAATAACAGCCAAGCCGCTTAACATCCCCCCCCCTATCGTTCTGTATATCGTTACAACTCACTTCCAATAATGTCGCACAATCTATGATGCCAAGCGGTATATGCTGCCGCTTGGGTTTTTAAATATAAATTGTGGTCATACACGCCTTGAATGCCTGGCAACTTATGCCCGAGCATCACCTCTGCAGTCCTTTCATCTGTCAAATCTGAAAAGTTAGTACGCGCGGTTTTACGTAAATCATGGATAGACCAATGCGTGATGCCGCATTCATGATGCTTATTTATCCAATTATTGATGACGTTCACTATAGATAAATGCGATGTCGACGCTAACGGCTTGGCTTCACTATCAGGCTTTTCGCTGAAAGAATCTGCCGACCCAAATAAAAATTTACCTGAGCTTAATAGAAAAGCCTCTTTCAGTAGAGGCACAATTTCAGGCACGATAGGCCTGACAATTTGGTTGCCACTATAACCAGTTTTATGGTTTTCAGCCGGAACAGTCCAGACCATTTTATCAAAATCAAAATGTGACTTTTCAGCTAGCCGTAGTTCACCTGTGCGACAAGCGAAGAACAGGTGGAGCTTTATAAAGACTTTGTTTTTAGGTGCAACTCTTGAGCGTCTAAGCGCATCCCAAAGCAAGACGATTTCATCATTACTCAGCGAACGCTTGCCAACTCGCTTAACGATATGAAGATCTTCTCTCGCACCAATGTCAGATAAAGTGTTATCGCTGATTAGCCGCATTCTAACGCCCCAGCCAAGCATTTTTTTGGCATTGGCCAATATACTTGCGGCCACTGCTGGCGTTCCCTTCGCGATGTTATCAAGCACAGTAAGCCATGTATGTAATTTAGTGTCCTGCACTAACATCATGCCAATTCTAGGTAATAAGTGAATTTCAAAGCTACGTAATACCTGCTTGTGGCACTTTTCATTTATGATTTTTTTCGTACTATGCCAACGATAGAACAAGTCGCTGATCGTTGGTGCATTTTCAATTTCAATCCGATCGTTAATTTTAACTAATTTAGGATTATAACCTTTCTCTAGCTCACCTTTTAAACGTAAGCATTCCGTCCTGGCGGACTTTAATGAAGTCGCAGGGTAAGATCCGAGATCAAGTCGTGATGCTTTGCCAATATATCGATAGCGCAATTGAAATGTAAGTTTGCCTTTGGGTGACACTCTCACACTTAAGCCATCACGATCGGCCTTCTCATAAGCCTTGTCGATCTCCTTGCCGGAGTTAGCTTTTAGCCATGAATCTGACAGCGCCATAAACCCTCTTTGTGTACAAATTTTTTTAGCCTGAGCGGCTATCGGTGTACATAGTGTAAATTTGCACACAAATTTGTACAAGTTTTGCTTGTCTTATGTCGAGTTTGAATGTCTTAGTTTGTCGCAGTGATTTGACGCATAACGAGGATTTTAAAGGTTTTATACTAGCGAATGTCGCGATAAATCTTTGTTTGTCGCGGTATCAGTGATTGATATCTAAAAGAATCGACTCCAAACGATCTTTTATCATTTCAGGGAGTCGACGTTGAGCTTCCGTTACTGCCAAACTAATTGCTTGTAAATAGGCAGTTTCATCCGCGTTTCCATGGCTTTTTACAACTATTCCGCGCAATCCTATCAGACTTGCACCGTTATAGTGGTCGGGGTTCATCTGACTAAGGACCGCCTGGATACGAGGGGCGATAAGTTTAGCCAGAAAACGAACGAATAAACCTTGGGTTAGTCCCCGTTTTAACTGATGTACTAATAACTTGGCAATACCTTCAGAGGTCTTGAGCGTGATGTTACCCACAAACCCATCACAAACAATCACATCCACATTACCGGAATAGATTTCATCCCCTTCGATAAAACCTGTGTAATTGATTTGTTCTGTGTGTTGCAGCAACTGCGCGGCTTGCTGAACTTGGTCATTACCTTTAATTTCTTCAACGCCCACATTGAGCAAGGCGACTTTTGGCCGAGATTTCTTATCTACCGCTTCGCACAGGACTGAGCCCATCACAGCAAATTGAAATAAGGTTTCCGAGTCACAGGAAATATTCGCGCCCAAATCCAACAAATAAACCGGTTTTTGAGTCACCGCAGGTAAACAACTGACTAATGCGGGTCGATCAACACCAGGCAAGGTCTTCAGCAATACTTTCGCCATTGCCATCAGCGCCCCTGTGTTACCGGCACTCACACACGCTTGTGCGCGGTCGTCGCGCACTAACTCAATAGCCAATCGCATGGAACTGTTTTTACGTGTACGCAAGGCATGCACAGGCCTATCGGACATACTAACGACTTCATCGGTATGAATGATTTCTATGCGCGAAAGTAAACTCACTTCGGCTTGACGTAGATAGACATCAATTTCAGTCTTGTCACCGACTAAAATGATTTTAAGAAAAGAATGTAATTGTAGTGCCCGCAAGGCTGCAGGCACCGTGACGTGGGGGCCATGATCACCACCCATTGCATCTAACGCAAGCGTCAGATTCGTCATTAGGAAACCAACAAATTACTTGTTGATTACCTTTTTACCGCGATAGAAGCCATCTGCAGTCACATTGTGACGCATATGGATTTCACCGCTGGTAGCGTCTACAGACAGCTGAGCAGTGCTCAGTGCGTCATGTGAACGGCGCATTCCGCGCTTTGAACGTGATTTTTTGTTCTGTTGTACAGCCATTGGCCTGTCTCCTCGATTACTTGCTCTTCAGTTTTTCTAACACTGCAAACGGATTTGGACGCTCCTCTTGAGCGGGTTCTATCTCGCCTACAACCATGTCTTTAGATCCCGCACTGCAATCAATTTCTTGATGCATTGGGATTATCGGCATAGCGACTATCAATTCATCTTCGATCAATTGATGTAGACGCACTTCGCCAATTTCATTGCACTCAATTGGGTCATACGCATCCGGGAGCTCATCGATTTCTGCTTTAGTCCGACATGGACCAAAACAAAACTCGACCGTAACCTCAGTGGTAAATAGTGTCATGCAACGTTGACATATCAGAGTGAGCTCCGTCACAGCCTTCCCTTTCAGGTAGACTATCCCCTGTAAATCTACGCCACATTCAAGCGACACTGCCACATCGGAACAGTCGCCGGCACATAACTCAGTTAATCTTTTCAGTTGCACACCAGGAACAACGCCCTGATAAACTAGGCGACTCGAGGCGGCGCGAAATGGATCAATTGAAACCGGTATCTTTACTGTTTGCATAAGGCGCGCATATTATAGTTTGAAAACGCTAGAGTCAAAGAAAAAATACTAACTTAAGTCCCAGTTTGCGACTTAAGCCTTTCCCTTGCCCCAACATTGAAATTGACGGAAGCGAAATAGTACCCAAGCATGAAGCCGCATACAAGCGCAAGCCGACTAAAATAGTCGCATTCATTGAAAAGAAACCGTAAAAGACGAAACTCTTGCACTCTCCCGCATTGATTGGTCACAATATGAGTCACTCTTTTGCGGATATCTCATTATGCCAACCCCATTAATCTTAGCTTCGACGTCTATATATCGACAATCTTTACTGCAAAAACTCGGGTTACCCTTCGAATGCTGCAATCCTAATATTGACGAAACGGCGTATCTCGAAGAATCGGCCCATGCTTTAGTGCTGCGATTAGCCAAAGCAAAAGCCGTCGCGGGGGCAGAACAATTCCCCGATGGTCTGATTATTGGTTCCGATCAAGTTGCCGTCATTAATGGCAAGATTATCGGTAAACCCCATCATTTTAATAATGCCGTCGCGCAGCTCACTCAAGCCTCAGGCAAGGCCATCACCTTTTATACTGGTCTTGCACTCTATAATGCCAAAACTGGCGCTATGGCCGCTGAGGTTGAACCCTTTACGGTTCATTTTAGGCACCTTAGCCATTCGCAGATTGTGGCCTACATAGAAAAGGAAGAGCCTTATTATTGCGCAGGGAGTTTTAAGAGCGAAGGTTTAGGTATCGCGTTATTTACAGCGCTCGAAGGTCGCGATCCCAATACCTTAGTTGGCTTACCACTGATATTACTGACGGAAATGCTGTTAGCCCAAGGTGTAGACGTTCTCGCTTAAACGTTTACCAAGGCTTTGCTCTATTTGCTCAGTTTATTGAATCAATGACGCGCATCAAAAATACCGAGCTACTGAGTCGTTTCATCGACGAGAAGATGAGACGTAAATAAAAGTGATAAGGAAGTCTCATGCGCAGCGGCATGTATTGCCGCTCCAGCATTAAATAGCAGTGTTAGAGGTATTGCAGTAATTGCTTTGGTGAATCTATCAAGGCGATAGGTTTTGCCCGCAGCAACTTTTCGGCACTGTGAGCGCCATAGGTCACGCCAACGCTATCAATCCCAGCATTGGCCGCCATGGTTAAATCCAGCAGAGAATCACCCACCATTAAGGCTCTGTTCGGTGCTATATTCAATTCTTTCAGCAAGCTTGAGATCATTTCAGGGTGGGGTTTGCTGTGCACTTCATCGGCGCAGCGTGACGCAACAAAGTATCGACCTAAGCCTGTTTGCTCAAAGACGCGATCAAGTCCCGCACGGGCTTTACCAGTTGCGACGGCTAACTTATAGCCTTGGCTATACAAGTCATCGATTAATGCAGGAGTTTGTACAAACAAGGGCGTTGGCGTGGTGTCTAAATGCAAATATTGTACTTTAAACTCAGCGCGCATCTGCTGATATTGATCATCTTCGCCTTGGCTAAATGCATTTTTAGGATGCTGCTGATGCTGAGAATTGGCAGAAGAAGCGCTGAGATTGAGCCCGTGTGGAAATAGGACTCGCAGCGCTTCTGTCATAGAAAGACCAATAATATCGCGAATGTCACTTTCAGTTGGGATAGGTAACTGCAATGCCTTAGCCATATTTTCAATACAAGTGATAATTTTACCGATGGAATCCATCAGAGTGCCATCCCAATCGAAAATCACTAAATCGTATTGCTTTATCTTCATCCTTGAAACCTATCCCCGTCGATTACGCACGCTTTAACTTATCGAGTAATTGCGACAAATTTTCATCTAAAGGCGCTGAAACCCGCATCACTTCATCATTTTCTGGATGAATGAACATCAATTCAGCAGCATGTAAAAAGAGTCGAGTTAAACCTAATGCACGCATGCTATCGTCAAACCCTTGCTCGCTGTACTTATCATCACAGGCGATAGGATGGCCAGCAAATTGGCAATGCACCCGAATTTGATGAGTACGTCCAGTGACAGGGCTTGCCTTCACTAAAGTACAACCTTGGTAACGCTGCATAATTTTAAAGCGCGTTTCTGAAGGTTTACCCTCCGCATTAACACGCACAATGCGCTCACCGGATTTAAGAGTGATTTTCAATAAAGGCTGTTTAACGGCTTTATCTTGAGCAGACCATTCCCCTTTAACTAAGGCCAAATAGTCTTTCTGCATCTTTTTATATCGAAGCTGATCATGCAGATGTTTAAGCGCGCTACGTTTTTTCGCCACCAACAACACGCCCGAAGTATCTTTATCGAGACGATGTACTAGCTCTAAAAACTTTTGTTGAGGACGCAGTGAACGCAATGCTTCAATCACACCGTAATCGACTCCACTACCACCATGCACGGCAATGCCAGCAGGTTTATTCAGCACGATCAAATGATTGTCTTCATGCAAAATACGATCTTCGAGTTGCGAGACTTTACTTAAGTTCGCCGATGGTGCGGTACGGTTATCCGGCTCTGCCACGCGGACTGGCGGAATACGTACTATGTCGCCAATCTGCAACTTGTACTCGGGTTTGATGCGTTTCTTATTCACTCGAACCTCGCCCTTGCGGACAATGCGATAGATCATGCTTTTCGGCACGCCCTTCAGCTTGGTCATTAAGTAGTTATCGATACGCTGTTCGAAGTGATCTTCATCAATCGTGATCAACTGAACCTGTTGTGGGGTGGATTCTATATTCATGATGCGCCATCTAATTATAACGGTCGCCATTGTACAACAACTGAGAAGAATTGTGCCTTTCCATTGCTGAATTTTTTGATTATTGCTATATTTCACCAGCGATTAGGGATAAGCCGTGAATAAAGTGTTCACAACGCCCTGATCCCAAGCGGAAAATTTAACGGATAAAAAAAGATTTTCTTGATAGCAAATCATTGATTTGCAAATCGTATACAGAGTAAAAATACCACAAATGCGTTTTTTACGATTAAATCGAGAAAGTCACCTTACTTTAATAAGGTTTACCCTAGGTTTTCCTCCCCGATTTCGAAGGATATTTTAACTTGTCGTCAGACAAACCGATTCGACTTGGGCATTACCGGAACGAAACTAAAGAATTTATGGGGTTGGTTGATGTTTTACAACGAATTCCTTGTTTTTGTAATCATTAAAAAATAAGCCATAAATAGGATGCGACACGCAGCGACTGCGTCTAACAGTAATGCGCACCTCTTGCCTAGCCACCAGCCGTGAGGCTCAGTTGACCTACTGCTAGGCCCGTAATGCAGCGAAGCGCGATGTTTGATGACCTCTATTTAAAGAAGAATGACGTCATCATGAAACGTATGTTAATCAATGCAACTCAATCAGAAGAGTTGCGTGTTGCCCTTGTTGATGGGCAACAACTGTATGATCTAGATATTGAAAGTCCAGGTCATGAGCAAAAAAAATCAAACATTTACAAAGGTAAAATTACCCGCGTAGAACCGTCTTTAGAAGCCGCTTTCGTCGACTACGGTGCCGATCGTCACGGCTTTTTGCCACTGAAAGAAATCGCTAGAGAATATTTCCCGAAGGGATATTCGTTCCAAGGTCGCCCAAACATCAAAGAAGTGGTCAGTGAAGGACAGGAAGTTATTGTCCAAATTGACAAAGAAGAACGCGGCAATAAAGGTGCAGCCTTAACGACCTTCATCAGCCTTGCAGGCTCTTACTTAGTATTAATGCCAAACAACCCACGTGCTGGCGGGATTTCTCGTCGTATCGAAGGTGATGAACGCACTGAGCTAAAAGAAGCGATGGCTGACTTAGAAGTGCCTGCTGGCATGGGTCTTATCGTGCGTACTGCGGGTGTAGGCAAAGAATCTGCCGAGTTAAAGTGGGACTTAAAAGTTCTACAACACCACTGGGCGGCGATCACCGAAGCTTCACAAGTTAAAGGCGCACCTTTCTTAATTCACCAAGAAAGCAATGTGATAGTTCGCGCTATTCGTGACTATTTACGCCGTGACGTGGGCGAAATCCTCATCGATCATCCACGTATTTTTGAAGAAGCGAAGCAACATATCGCCTTAGTTCGCCCTGATTTCGTTGAGCGCGTAAAACTGTACGAAGCTGAAGTGCCATTATTCACTCACTTCCAAATCGAATCACAAATTGAATCCGCCTTCCAACGCGAAGTACGTCTGCCATCTGGCGGTTCGATTGTTATCGACCCAACTGAAGCCTTAACCTCAATCGATATCAACTCTGCCCGTGCCACTAAAGGCGGCGATATTGAAGAAACAGCACTTAACACTAACCTCGAAGCCGCCGATGAAATTGCCCGTCAATTGCGTCTCCGCGACTTAGGTGGCTTAGTGGTTATCGACTTTATCGATATGACGCCAGTACGTCATCAGCGTGAAGTTGAAAACCGTTTACGTGATGCTGTGCACCACGACCGCGCTCGCGTGCAGTTAGGTCGCATTTCTCGTTTCGGTTTGATGGAAATGTCGCGTCAACGTCTGCGCCCCTCTTTAGAAGAATCTGCAGCGCATATCTGCCCTCGCTGTCATGGCCAAGGAACGATTCGCAGTACCGAGTCTTTAGCACTGTCAATTTTACGTTTGATGGAAGAAGAAGCCATCAAAGAAAACACCTCACAAATCGAAGCGATTGTGCCTGTGGATGTTGCAGCTTTCTTGTTAAACGAGAAACGCAAAGCCATTCGCATCACAGAACAGCGTCACGATGTCGAAGTGTATGTGATACCTGACGCACACATGATGACGCCTGATTACCGCGTGATCCGTCACCGTAGTGATGATGAAATCAGTGAATCAAGCTATAAGCGTATAGAGCATCCTGAAGCCAAATTGTATGAGCCACGCAAACTGGAACGTACTGCGGCGCCTATCCCGGCATTAAAAGGTTTTGCAGCGCCACAAAAAGTAGAACAAGCCCCATCACCAACGGTGAAAGTTGAAGCGCCACAACCAGGCTTCTTCAGCAAGCTTGTGAGTGCAATCAGTGCCATGTTTGCGCCAAGTGAAAAAGCTGAACCCGTAAAAGTTGTTGAAACTAAAGCAACGGATACCAGTGCGGCTAACGCAAATCGCCGTAACCGTCGTAATGACACTCGCCGCCCACGCAATGCCCAAGATGCCGACAAAGCAAAAGAAGGCACTCGTGAGCCGCGTAGCCGCAATCCAAAAAAACCGGCTGATGCAGTAGTCAGCACACAAGAACGTCCAGTACGCGAAAAAGAAGAAGCGGCTAAACGTCCAGCTAAAGCTGAACCAAAGCCACGCGTACAAGCGCCAAAAGATGTTGTTGCCGACATTGAAGCAGATGATGCCCCTAAGCAAGAAGTCGCCCGTGAGCGTCGTCAGCGCCGTAACATGCGTCGTAAGGTGCGTATCGATAATGGCCATAATACGCCAGATAATGCGATCCCAATTGCACCTGAAGATGCCGCAGAAGTGTTAGCGGAAATTGCAGCCCTTAACGCCGCAGCGGCAAGTACTATCAGTGTTAATACCAAAGCTGAAGTCATTGCACAAACGCCAGTAGAAACTAAAGCGCCAAGAACACGTCGCCAGCCTCGTAAGGAAGCTGCTCCTGCTCAAGAAGCGCAAGAAAATATTGTGCTAGAAGAGACAACTGTAATTTCTACTGTAGTAGAAACACCTGCGGTTGATGCTGTTAACGTAGCTGAAAACACCTTGGTTGACACAGCAGCTCATACTGTAGCAGCGGATGCTGTATCGCAAGATAGCGAAGTTGATGCTGACAACGAAAATGCGAATGCTGATGATCAATCAAAACGCGAGCAAAGAGATGGTCAACGTCGTAGCCGTCGTAGCCCTCGCCACCTTCGTGCAGCGGGTCAACGTCGTCGTCGCGACGAAGATGACCAAGGTACATCAACGCCAGCGCAATTCGTTCCTAATGACGAATTAGGTGCTGACCAAGAGTACCCAAGCGAAATCGTCAGTGTTCGAGTGGAAACTCCTGTTGTTGCAACTCAAACAACAGCGGTAACTGAACCGGCCGTTAAAACTGCTGACGTCGAAATAGCTGAAACAAGTGCAACTCCAGCTGTTGAAGCTCCTGCTGTTGTTAAAGTAGATGCAAAAGTTGAGCCTCAAGCAAATGACGTTGCAGCAGTTGAAACTCAGCAAGTTGAAACTAAACCTGTTGTGACTAAAACCACTGAAACGAAAGCGGAAGAGCCAAAGGCTGCTGACGTAAAAGTTGACCTTGCGTCAATCGTTGAAACTCAGGTGACCAGCGTTACTGCTGAAGCCGTAGTCGTTACAGTCCCATCAGTTGAAAGCTCAGTGACTAAATCAGTAGCAGTACCCAAAGCTGAAGCAGCTAAAACCGAAACACTTGTCGAGCCAAGTGTTGCACCGAGCGTTGAAGTAAAAGAAGCCGTGAAAGCAACAGCCTCTGCGCCAATGGCCAGACCGGCTGCTATCGCTAAGCCTCAAGCCACAATACAAACGGCTCCAACAACACCGCAAATCACGGATGCCGTTGTTGTCAGCAAGCCGAAAGCCGCCAGCCGCTTTGGCTCTATGGTGTCTTCAGATATGACCAAGCCTGTCATTGAAGTGAGAGAACAAGTGGCAGTCCCTAAAGGACGAGAGTATGAGAATACTGCGAACGAAGAGTCTACAGCCAAAATCAAACTCGCTAATGGTGCAGAGTCGGATATGGCGCGTCCATAATCACTTAAGCTAAACCAGAAAAGCCATGCAATTGCATGGCTTTTCTATTTATACTGTAATACTCCACAATATTTAAATTTAGCTCTATCCATTTTTCGGCTTAATCGTAGTCCCTTGAATAACATAACCCATCAAAAGATCCTCGGTATATAGTTCTCAACTTTAAGTATTCTTGCGTTGTCACTAACGTCACATTAGAAGCAATAAACATGCTAACAAAATATCAGGCCAATACCCGCCAGTAGAAAGGGCTCTTAATCCATTTAGTGCTAACTGTAGACCCCTCCTTTATAAGTTAGGAAAACTAGTCGAGGGAGAGCATTATTCCGCGATAAAGTAGCCGATAATTAAGTTGAATTAGCAACCTAAAGCTTCCGTCGAAAATGCTTAAATGTACGAAATGCAAGGCATCTGAATAGCAATATTCGTTTTTGGTCGGCTGCAAACTACATCATAAATAAGCTAGTGTTCTTTAATATCAAGCACTAAATGCTTTGCTAGTCTCAACTCTTTACTACAAGGCTTTCAGCCTTAGATACAGCTTAGTATATGCAGGATGACTAAGAACAAGAAATGCAAGTGCAAGTGCACCAATCATATTCGGCAATATCTGAAGTCACTGATTTACAACAAATGAATGATTAGACACATTCGCGTTCGACATTGAATATAAGATTACGCAAAAAATAAACTCGATAAGAGCAAGCGTTAAGAGTTAACATATAATGGAATTGAATGTTACAGGGGTAAAAATAAGGAGGTGTATCAAATGGTTTTATTGAAAATCTTGGAGATATCAGAATTGGATTCTAACAGAGAAAGATTAGAGGATTAACTTCAGATTTAAGCATTAAATTAATGCGACATGTTAAGTAGATCTGGTCGCTTATACTTATACTGGATTCAACAATCTAAACTAAATGAAATCTTATTTTCGCACAAATAAAAAGAGCCACGGAATTAACCATAGCCCTTTAATCCATTGCTATCAGCTCTAGGCTAACAGCACTGAAAATTAACCAATGATAGTTACGTTTTCAGCTTGTGGACCTTTTTGACCTTGAGTCACAGTGAAAGACACTTTTTGGCCTTCATCAAGAGTTTTGAAACCGTCAGAGTTGATCGCACGGAAGTGTACGAATACATCTGGACCAGATTCTTGCTCAATGAATCCGAAACCTTTGTCAGAGTTGAACCACTTAACAACACCAGTAACTTGAGACATAATATAAATCCTGTAAATAAAAAATTAAAGCCTTAACGGCGGGTGGAGCTGGAAAATGCCGGTATTACTTATGTTTACAGGACGAACTGGTCGTATTGAACACATAAATATAAGCCCAACCTTCAAGCTGATAAGACTATAAACCATTCTAAAGATAAGTCAACACACTGCGACACTTTGGATTATTTATTTTGCCTAAATCTACTTTACGGTTTTGCAACCGGCTAGCAGAACACTAGGTTCATGCTGTTTAGCAAGTACAGTTAAGCATTTTAAATACTTTATTTCAATAGCTTAATCTTATCGCTTACTTTGAAATCCGATGCACTTCAATTTGGAAATCCAATTCACAGTTCAGTCCTTGCAACGCAAATGCTTGCTTTTGGGCATGAGTAAACTTCCAAGCATAGGGCGTCATTTCTAAAAAATGAGCAATATGTTCACTGTTTGCCAGTTCTAACTGGGAGATTAAGCGCTCCTGATGAAGGCACTCAAATCCAGCAATATGCGCTGTGGAAACGGGATGTAATCTTGGCTCAGCATAAATTTGTTGTTTCAACGCAAAATGGTGTAAAGGTCCCGGAGAAACCGTTATCAGTAAGCCTCCATCAGCCATAATCCGTTGTAACTCTTCTACTTTTGAAGGGGCATAAATACGAATGGCAAGATCGACACTTTGGGATGCGATTGGCATTTCATAGGCACTTGCGACACAAAATTGCAAATTAGGGTAACGTTTAGCTGCATATTTAATTGCAGACTTAGAAATATCTATACCTTGTAAATTGCAATCATGGTGCTGGCTCAACACATGGAGTAAACGTTGACTGTAGTACCCTTCCCCGCAACCTATATCGAGGATTTGTTTTGCTTCGGCACCAAACTCAAGCGCGAGCTCATTCACTCTATCACTCAAACCTTGATAGTAACCCGCGTTTAAAAATTCACGCCGAGCAAACATCATCTGTTTATTATCACCAGGATCTTTTGAGTTTTTCTTCTGTACAGGTAATAAGTTGACATAGCCTTCTTTGGCCATATCAAACTTATGTTGCTGTGAACAACCCCAAGTTCGCTCCGTTAACGTCAGTGGGGCGGCACACAGGGGACATAAATAATGCATAATGGACTCTTATCATTTAGCTAAATTTGGGTAAAAAAGTTTACGTTTCGTCTTCCATCAATCGGTCTACCATCAGGATCAATTCCGGTGAAGCGAGTAATTCATAACACTCTAATTTTCTTAATAGCTTATCAGTGTTATCGACATCATTAGCAGCGCGGCTGTAGTTTGGTCGCTCAAACATATGGGTATAGGTTCTAAATAACCATTGTTGTTTTTGCAGTAGCAAGGGATCGATCCTTAATACTTCATCAGCAAGGCTGGCATGACATTGACCAAGCTCCCCACGCATAAACGCCTGCAATTCTAATCTAACCTGCTCGATTTCAGTCATGTAAATTGCAAGAGATTCAGATGATGCGGCATAGTCGTAGTGCCTTGCTAACAGTGCTTTAGCAACCATTAACGCTTTGGGCTCATGCAAAACCCGCAAATCCGCTTCTAAGGGTACTAACTCAAACTTTGAATTGGCTTGTAAGGCAAAAGTTAAGTAACTATCTGCACCTATTAAGTCATTATCTGCACCTAAATGATGAGTCGTATCTAAGGTAAAAGATACACCTCGCCTCAATTCAGCCGCACAAAATTTCGCAGCAGTTCCCATCCGTGTATAAAGCCTAAAACCTTGCCCAAGGCCGCGGGTTATTGGTGTATTGAAAGCCTGAGGGCTTTGCGGTAACGATTCGACCTTAAGACCCATAAACGGCTGGAAGCGGATGACTATATTTTGCTGAATTCCGGCTTCAGCTATGACGATAATCTCTAGTAAAGGGGCATTGATCGCCTGCGACACAATAAAATCACTCACATCGTCGGGTAGCCGTAATGTGAGTATTGATGCCTTTGCAACATCAAGCACCATAGGTTCATTTAGAAATTGATGGTACATAAGACATTATTCTCCTATTTAACCGCAATTGTACCGTCGAATCTTAATGAAGATCACCTATTAAGCCGTTATATTTTCAAGATAATGGCTTAATCACCTTTGTAGTGTAAATGTTCATTCGAGGAATATCGGTGTTAAGATGTTATTATTCGACAAACTGTCATTGAATTTAATTTATGTCTAATCATTCTCAGCTAAGCATATTTTGGCACGACTACGAAACAATAACCACTTAACCATTGATTAATAATATAAAAATCAATGTACACACTCCAAATCTGTACACCCACATGTACACACTCAGTTTAATAACCTTCCAAATTAACTGTTCTGAGACAACAAGATTACGTATAACCTCAATATTCTTTCATGTTAAATCTGTTTACTCCCAACATTTTTGATTCTCATTTGCAGTCGATACACATCGTTTTAGATGCGGCCCACAAACCAGCTAAATAGGCCTCTTTAAAGCCACACCCCAAGTTGCCTCAAAATAGCAGCTAGAATATTTGCTTATCCTAGTTGGTGGAATGCTCACATATCGTAAATATTTAATGAGTATAATTTATACAAGTCATTAGTTTTTTCGCCGTTCAGACCAATTAAGCTATAGTCTATTTGAGGATGTAGTAAATAGGTTTCTGAACATGGACATGAGTTTCTTATGTATAACTTACAAATAGTTAGAATTTTTTTGATTGTTATTCCCTTGATGGCCATAACAAGCGTACCTATCACTTATGCTAACGATCAATTCATTATCAATCACTCAGAATCGAACCTTGACCATAGGTACCAATATACATATGACCTTTTACAGCTAGTGATTGATGCAACCAATGCCGATTTCGGCCAAGCCTCACTGGAGGTTTCCGATGTCATTATGAGCAGAAATCGCATATTAAGAGAATTACAAGATGGTCAAACTATTAATGTTATAGCTGAAGCCTCTAGTTCAGAGTGGAATACTAAGCTTATACCAATAAAAATTCCTATCCGTAAGGGAATTCAAGGGTTTAGGATTTTCATTATTCAGAAGAAAAATGCGGAATCGTTAGCTCAAATAACCTCTATTATGCAATTAACGTCTCTTAAAACAGGGTCAGGTAGTCAATGGTCAACTAAAGTTGCCATGCAACAGGCTGGATTTGGGGTCGTAGAAAGCATTCAATATGATAGTTTATTTAACATGCTATCAAAGGGAAGGTTTGTTACATTTGGCCGTGGAGTGAACGAAGCTTATCAAGAACTTGAGCAGTTCAATCTACAGTATCCAAATCTAGTTATTGATGAAAACATTTTGCTGCATATTCCTCTTGCTACGTATTTTTATGTTTCACCTAACAAGCCTCACTTAGCCCAGAGAATAGAAGTCGGTCTTCGAAGAATAATCAACAATGGTGAGTTTGATAGATTATTTTACAAACGTCATTGTGATTTTTTGATAAAAAGCAAAATGAATCAAAGGTTAATTTTTAAAATTGACAATCCTCTTATCTCCGAAGCTGAGATGACTTCAATTGTAGGTAAAGATTTTCTACTCAATCCTAAAGATGACTTTTCCATTTTGTGTAAAAAAAATCACTGATAATGATGTCTGAAATTTTGAATAGCACCGCAAAAGCAGTGCCAATTAGGCGTCGATTTAGACCATTTTAACTATCGTCTAAAACAAATGTGCGGCATATGCGTCAATGGTAAAAACATCGGACTTCGGTGAAGAATTTGGGTTGAACAGTGCAATGACAAATAGATTGTCTGCGCCGTCTAACATCGCCAGCTTTGCTGCGCGGCCTTGTTAGTCCTGCAAGCCTAAGTAAATACAACAAAATTATTTAATGAAGTAACCAACTGGAAGCCACTGCCCACTAGTTTTACTAAGTGTTAATATTTCAGTTGCTAACTTTTTATATTCAAATTCGGTTTGAAATTGAATAACTAAGTATTCACCTTCTGGGGCACCAGGAAGCGATGAATATTCTTTAGCGCCTAATTCAGAGCGTGATTTAACTTTACCTAATGGAGTTCGGACGCCTTTAAGTGCTGTATCCCACTTGGTTTGTGACAATTGTGATTTAAAGAATGAATCAGATTTTTGCCAACTTTCAGTGTAATTACCCGCATCAACGATTTTAAGCCACTCTTTTGCTGCAGTTGAACCAGAAGATTCATTGGCCGAAACAAGAGAAGAAATACACAGTGTTAAGATAAATATTAGTTTTTTCATAATAATTCCTTTTATTCTAAAGTCTAATGATATTGCCATACTTTAAATACAGCTAACACTCGCATTTGCTGCTGGTTTGAAGCACAACGAAAACCAGTACAACACCATGCGCTTATTAGTGTTTTTTTGCATACGTGGTAACCAAAACTTTGCTTGCTTCAAGAATTCCTTGGTTGATTTGATCAACCGTACAGTAATCTTCGTAGTACCAACCGTACATTTGATGTATGCCTAGATTATCCCCGAGATAGTCTTTTGTTTTGCTGTAATAATCATAATTATCAATTTCTTCGAGTAACTTTTTAAACTGCATACAGGGCGTTACTGTGCCCGAAGCAATTAATAGTACATGATGCTCAACTAGTTCTCTTGCAGCCTCTTCTATTGTCGGAATTAATACACCTATTTCTTTTAGGTATTTTTCGAATAGCGTTGAAATACATCCCCATCCCTTTGGATCGCAATCTAATATTTCAAGAAAGACATCCGACCAAATACCTTTATCTAATTGAGAATTAACATGCTCAATGATGTCTTTGGTGTACAGTATTCCTGCTGCATATTTAATTGCCAAAAATTCTTCTTGGGTGCTCATAGTTTGTGGCACTAATGTCTTAGTATTTATGCACAGCGCTGTTTGCAGGGCATAAATCGCTTGTTGGACTTGGCCGCTGCCACATCCGTGTAAATGGGTATGAATGATGCTATCGGAATTTGCTTTTTTGCGGTAGCAGTTTTTTATACAATTTGGTAGGTAATCACTTGATATCGTTTTAGCTTTCTCATTTTTCACTCTCACTTTCGACTGATTATTGACCTTGGTTGACAGCATTGGGGCCCCACATTCAGGCTGTCATTCACCCCCTCATCAGCTTAACCCCATAAGGTTGGCTGCTTCTCGCTGTCGGTCATACGCTTCGACTTGAGAGAATGGTTATCCTAACATTAGTACTGGCTGACTTTGGCAGTTAATCATCACTAATTACTGCGGTCTTTTCAGACCAAAATACTGCAGATGGTCCAACTGGCATTGCAGGCATAACCACGAACAGTCTTCCTTAACCTAATGACTCGCCAATACCACCAATGGATTGTTTGATTGCAACTTGATTAGCGCGAGCTTTTTGCGGTGGCAAGCATTGGTTAAGTACTGCGTAAAATCACAGTCATGACATACAGTACTAACCGGTTAGCCAATTTTGAATGGTTTAGTTATCAGTTAAGTGATTTTGAGATAAAGCTGGGACGAATCGATGAGCCTAGGCGGCGACGCTCTGATGTATTCAAGCTAAAGGTAGGTTTCTCCCCTCACCGTTCTCCGCTTTTATAGTGACTCACTTACACATAGAGGCAAAATATCGGTCCATTCAACTAAGATCAAAGGATCACAAAATCGATCTGTTGAAGTTGGTATATCCGAGCACATCTATTTTTCGAGCACCTGAGGGGGCAAGGAAAATAATCAATTAAAATCAATATCATAAACAGTGTTTGAAATTATGAACGCCCCCTAAAAGCCTGCAAATAAAACGACAACCAAGCCCTCTAAAATCCTCATATGTAGTGAAGTACTGCGCGTCACTGCCCCCGCAATCAACCGCGCCGGAAGGACCCTCGATGATAATGGTTCGCATCTACATCGAGTTGAGAGCGATTCTCATCATCATAAAGTGTCGCGTTCGGTTTCAATCAAACCGTGAGCATCGGCGAGACACAAAATCCGCCCATCTGAAAATCAAAATTCCTCATAATTGCACATGATCATCGCTCCATTCCTATCCATGCAGGATGACTAATATAGGTAAAGATAACGAGTCTGGCACTCGGTTAAAATGAGCCTAGTCCTAGACAGAAGCAATTCACCTAAAACCGTCAAAAACCTTGGCTTTTACCCTCTTCACCCATTGCCAACAATTAACACTAAAGCAACAAATGCACGCTATTGCATCCTCCACTAGGGTTGATGCAATGACTCGTCTGTAGCCTTACTGCTGCATGGGCTAGAGTGCTCCCAACTTTTTGAGGCTATCTAGGGATTATCTAGGCCGCATCGAAAAACGGTTGAACCATATTGGTGCAACACACTGAACAACACCCATTGAATAGAAATATATCAATAACAATTCAGGTTAAGGCAGCATGAGCCTAAAAACGCGTTCAATCCCCCAGAAACAGTGTGCAGATCATCCCAGTTCACCTGCTTTCGATGACTAAAAAAGGGGAGCGGATAACGCCTTCGCAGGATGAGGCCGCGACCGAAACAGTGAGCGGAATAGAAGGATCCATTTAGGCGCCATCAATTCACCCAGAACTGCCAAAAAACTCACATTTTGCCCTACCCTTTACGCCCTTCAAGCGTTAACACAAAAGCAACAAAAGCGAGTCGTTGCATCCTCCTGTAGGGTTGATGCAACGATATGCCTGTAGCCCTACTGCTGCATGGGTTTGAGTGCTCCCAACTTTTTGAGGGGATCTAGGGATTATCTAGGCCGCATCGAAGAACTGTTGAACCATAATGGTGTAATACACCTATCGCCAAATAACAAACCAGAAACAACTAATGCTAAGAAAACGTGCGCTATTCTCACTCGTCATCGTCGCTCAACACGCCTATATCAGTCCTATTTGTGCCAGCTTCACCCACAAACATCAGCAAATGCCTGAACGACTAACGCACCTGCAGGTAAAGCCGCTGACAAAGTCGTAAACAAGCACCTTGATGCCAGGCATCAATACCTATCAGCCCAACGAATCTCCCGGCCTCACAAATACTATTTAGCCAGCGTGAGATTATCGGCCACACCTGCAGGTAAACACACGGCAGGATCATAGGACCACACTCTTAGGTACTGACATCATCCACACCGGCATTAGCAGATAACTGTTCAGCGCTCATTATGCGCATTGGGATTGGGTAAAACCGACGATTAGGCATAAAGCGTAACGAGATTGGGTGACACGTCTGCAGGTGAAGATAGTGGTCTAAGAACAGGTCAAACTGAACGCACGATTGAACTGGATTAGTCTTGACTTAACCCCTCAATATTCAAACCACTATGCAATTAGATCCGACAGATAGCTTTAACCCACTTCTACCCCAAAGCAATTTTAATCCGGTAGAATCACTGATCGTGAAGTAGTCTGTGCCAAAAATTTTTGTAATGATGGCAAGTGCCTACTTTTAATTACTTTCGTGCAGGTATAAGGCGTTAAGCGCAAAGGTACTACCACTATTTTGGATAATGATGAAACTTACAGCATTAGTTGATAATACTCGTTTAGACAGTAGGCCAGATCTAGCTGTTGAGCGGGGGCTCTCTTTTCATGTAGAGACAATGGGAAGCCAAATTCTGTTTGATACAGGAAGCAGTAGTACGTTCTGTGAGAATGCGGCATTGATGAATATTAGCATTCAAGACATTGATCTAGCAGTGATATCTCATCGTCACCACGATCATTGCAACGGTACTACTCACTTTATTGAACGAAATTCTAAAGCAAAGATATATCTGAAAGACTGTGAGGATAAAAACTATCGATTTAAGGCGTTTGGTTTTAAGAATGATGTTGGTATTAATAAAGAATTGCTAAAAAATGCAAGTGAGCGCTTAGTTTTTGTTGAACATACAACAGAGATATTGCCGAACATTTTTATTATAACCGAAATTAGTGATAAATATGAAAAACCAAAAGGGAATCGGTATCTCTATACCCAATCAGAAAATGGTTACGAAAATGATACATTTGACCATGAATTACTTTTGGTCGTTAAAGAAAGCGATGGCCTAATCGTCTTTACTGGTTGTGCTCACAGCGGTGTTTTAAATATGGTTGAGACTGCTATTGAACTGTTCCCTAACCACAGAATAAAAGCAGTTGTTGGAGGTTTTCACTTGGTTGGTTTGCCACTATTGAATAGCATTGGTGGGACTAAACAAGATATTCAAGCAATCGGTCAAGCTTTGTCACACTATCCAATTGATAAGCTGTACACAGGACATTGCACAGGAATGAAAGCATTTGGATTACTTAAAGAAGTACTTGGAGATCGTCTAGAACATTTACCAACGGGGCGAAGCGTACTAATTTAGTGATCTCAGTACACTTGCGCTATAGCGCGGATACCGAGCTAGTCAGCATCCACAATAGAATGGGTGAAAAAGAGGTTAGCAAGATGACGGGTAACAAAACTAACGCGTTTTTGCCAAAAATGAGCCGTTGAATCAGATTTACCTAGTCAGGTTTACATACTAAAATTTCGTGCAATTTACCCTGTGTCAAAGGGATTGCGTTAGTAACAGTCGTTCTTTTATGTAGTTCTACATGATAAGAATTTGCTTATAAATAGAAGAGTAGTAATAAATTGTCTTATAAAAAATTTAATGCATTTTTGAACGCAAACATGCGGACCTTTGAAATGGTTGGTGTTCTAATGCGAATATTTAGTTTCTCACTTGTCAGTTGGCTTGGCCCTGAAAGTCCTTTTATGTTTGTTTGGATTTTCAACACGATAGATGCTGTTTTGCTAACATGGTGTGCCACTTTACGCAAAGATGCCGCTTACACGTTACTCAATGGTTTTTGGATTTTGATTGGTATTGTAGGGATCGCAAGAGCTGGCGGATTGATTCACTAATTTTTCTGGTCCATGTAAGTGAATCACTCTACATTAGACTGATTCACGTGACCAAAATCTAGTATTCGGCGTTAGCTTTGGGTAAAGCACTTCTGCCCCATTCTTAATTGAAACCAGTAGACTCGTCGTATCAAGCTTGGATATTGACCGGCCTTTGTTAATGAGTATTGTTGTGCTTACAGATATTTTGGAAAATAAGGTAACAATTCAACAATAATAATGTGTGATTTTTCTTTGTTTTCTATATGTATAGAATATTAATTGGGAGTTGAAGTGAGAGTGAAATAAGAAAGTACATTATTGATTTATTGAGCAGTGATAATGCAACAATTCAGCGCAAAATGTTTAGCCATGATTCAACCATGTATGGTTGGGGAGTAGAGCCCCAATGCATTAATCTTTCGTTAATAACAACCGCTTGTGAGCTCACCACTCTATAGTCCATCATCACTTCTGGATCTGACTCCATAATCAAGTTAATACTGATGCCATGATTAGTCGCTATAGCAGTGATTAACACTGCTGTACTTGTGCATTTTGTGCATCCATTGCCCAAAACTTTTATGTATAGCATTTTTACACTCTTACAAAATGGATCATTCACTCAGGGCCACTGTTATTGGAGATAGGATAAGGACACTTTGCAAAAATTCACTTTAATGCGATAACGGTTAAAATCTATGTGCGCACTATGCCTTTTGGTTTTATTCTAATCAACTAGAGCTTCATTAAAATTTAGGTGTTTTTCTTAAATTTTTGTTAACCTTAGTGTGCTTAAGTAAGGTAAAAACGTAAGTTCTTCGTACAACTGATGACCTAAGTAGTCTTCGCTACTCATACACTTAAGCTATAATTTTTTAATATTAGAGCTTAAGTATCCGTACTAATTATGTTAATTACTAATACTTTACAACTCTCTCTTTTCGTTTAATATGCGAATTACAATCACTTTTTTATGTAGGATTATGGACCCTCACCGACGATACGCTGTAACTTCAGTTGTTGCAGCCATTATCAATAAACATTGTCTTTCCATTTATTTTAATGAGTTAAGACAACTTTCTACACAATCAAATACACGGCTAATCAAAAAGTTGATAGCAGCTAGTAGATGGTTTGTTCTGAGAATTTCAAATCATACCCCAAGCCCGTTCTGGGAACGGTCCTTTCGTTATATTCTTTTGTTTTTTAAGAAGATTATTTCATGAGTTGTATCTAAGCTATCTTTCGATATTTAGCTGAGCTCATTGAGTTTCAGTATCAATTGTCTATTCATTTTTTCTTGTTCAACTTAAAGCGGAACCCAGAGCCACGACTATGGAAATTTTTATTCTTATTGGTTTGATTGTGTTAAATGGCTTATTTGCTATGTCGGAAATCGCCATTGTGACTGCTCGCAAGTCACGGCTAACAGCCCTTGCTCATGGCGGTAGCAGCACTGCTAAAGCAGCGCTCAAACTGGCAGAAGATCCAACGCAATTCTTGTCAACTGTGCAAATAGGCATAACATCAATAGGGATCTTAAACGGAATATTTGGTGAATCCATCCTCGCCGAACCTTTGTCACTTTGGCTTCAGACTTTTGGTCTAAGTCCAGATTTAACCAACATCTTTTCAACCGTTCTAGTGGTTATCATTGTCACTTATGTGTCAATTGTCATTGGTGAGTTAGTTCCCAAGCGAATTGGTCAAGTCAGTGCGGAAAGTATTGCCTGTCTAATGGCTAAACCAATGGTATTTCTAGCAATAGCAACCAAACCATTTGTATGGATGTTATCCGGTTCAACTCATGCTCTTATGCGTCTAATGGGATTTTCGCATAGACTTGACGACAATGTGACTCAGGAAGATATTCAGGCTATGTTGCAAGAAGGTTCATCTGCAGGGGTGATTGAGCACAATGAACATGCGATGGTCAAAAATGTTTTTCGATTAGATGAACGTACTATTTCTTCTTTGATGGTGCCACGGTCTGATATTGTATTTCTCGACTTAAACCTGCCTCTTGATGCAAATCTGCGAACTGTTATGCAGTCTCCTCACTCACGATTTCCTGTTTGTCGTAACAATGTTGATGATATGGTGGGTATTATTTCAGCTAAACAACTCCTTTCACAGTCTATCGCGGGTGAACGTTTAGAATTGGTGGATCTCGTTAAGAATTGTAACTTTGTACCCAACAGCTTATCTGGAATGGAGCTACTTGAGCATTTTCGTACTACAGGCTCGCAGATGGTGTTTGTTGTTGATGAATATGGTGATTTGAAAGGGCTGGTAACGCTTCAAGATATGATGGATGCACTGACTGGTGAGTTTTTTCAGGAAGATGTGAATGATCAGATGGTGATAAAAAGGGAAGATGGCTCATTATTACTAGATGGTCTAATCCCTATTTTTGACCTAAAAGACGCTTTAGGTATAAAGCAATTGCCAAATGAAGAGGATGGGCGTTATCAAACGCTAAATGGATTTTTAATGTATGAATTAGGGAAAATACCTCAAACCACAGATATTGTTGAAGTTGCAGGTTGGCGACTCGAAATTATGGATATGGACGGTAAAAGGGTAGATAAAGTCCTTGCTCAAATGTTACCTGATGCTGATTCTTCAGAAGAATCTATATTTGTTGATTGATAAATTCAAAAGCATAGTAGTTGTCAGCTTTAGTGCAAAAAACACGTCTAAAGAGCGACCAACTAAATCTGCTCGGTGAGTCGAGCATTAGCCATAGATTTCCTCATGGTTGTTTAACTAAAAATCGTGCCCGTGAATCACTCTACATCAGACTGATTCACGCTATCCCCAATGCCCCGTTTGCAGCTATTCTGGGGCGCTTTTTTCCCTTGAGATGAATCAAATCTTTATAGAATTGATTTATGTCCCTGTTATGCCTATTCCGACTAGTAATATCGAGAGTTGATTAGTTTACAGTCAACAGAGACGTTACTAATAGAATAGCTAATCCGAATCTGACTAAGCAGAGTGAATTATCTAACAAGGTTTTGTCCAGAAGTGATTTTTGTTGCGTCAGTGGAGATTGTACGATTGAGCACTTGGAACTCACGCAAGACAGCTCAAAATCTCGCAATTCCTCTTAGCTTTTCGAGCGGAAAAATTAACACAAAAGCATCAAAAAAATGCCGTTGCATACTCCTTTAGGGTTGCTGCTGCATGGATTTGAGTGCTCCCAACTTTTTAAGGAGATCTAGGGATTATCTAGGCCGCATGAACGAAGCTTCGAACCAAACTGAAGTATTAGGGTTGCTCGGTGCATTTTTCTGTAGTGAGCCATACCATTGCGCCGTAAATTGGTTGCCCTGTTGTCTTTGTTTGAATATGAAACTTTTCAAAACTCGTTGAGGTAATACGCTCGCATCTTGAGCCATCTGTTAACGCAGAATTTAGACTTTTAACCATTGAGGTTGCTAGTATCGCTTCCTTAAATGCATCTCGCAGAGCTATGATTTTTGGATTATGCATATTCCCAGCAGAGGCTAATGCCTCGGCTTGTAAGCGTGGATATTTCGCCTCTAAATATTTGTGCAGCTCAGCCTGCATCTTCTCGTCTTTTTCTGTTGGAAAAAACCTAAAATTCTCGATCCAGACACCTTTGGGTATTGAGTTTATAGCAAGTGGTAAAGAATACTCACCTGAAGGTTTTTTTGTAAGTACTGCCCATTCATCTTTTTGAATGTAGACATCCCACATTGTGTCACTCCCCAAACATAAGGCTGGGTAAAGCATGCTCAATAATAGAAAAAGTACTTTCATAGTTCTGACACCTAACGTCCAAATAATGGGCTAAAACATGTGGGCTAAACTTGATCGGAGCGAAAGCCCATATGTTTTATTCCTTATTAATTTGCTTGTTAAGTAGATTTTCATCAAGCTGGATTTCCAAGTTATTCATAAGCTCATCGGTAAGCTTTTGATGTTCATCTTTACTTACATAATTAGTTTGACCTTGGATATTAGCAGTCAATTGGTTTGTAATTTCTCCATAGACTTTAATTAGTCTGGCTTTTAATAAAGCTATATTTTCGCTCGTCATTGAGTTTTTAAGAGCAAATGGCTTGTTTTTGCTCATTGGTCCATAATTGCCTTCCCAAATTGCATTTCCAGACTCAGATTTTAATGTGGCTTTGAGCTGAGGAACAAAAATAAGACCTTTTTCATTGGAAAATATAATGCACCATGGCTCAAGTGTTATTACTTGATTTTTTATATTAGAGTTTAAGTGAATTGACTTTATTTCTGATATTAATTCAGGGTGTGAATTTAACGAATCCAATAGAATTTTAGCCAAATCAAAATTTTCTTTTAACTCAGTTTCCAAGCGCCCTTCTAAGTTTTTTTCATTTGATAAATCAGATGCTAATACGCCTAAAATGCCTAAATATAGACCAATATCATCAGAAAACTCAGACCAATTAGCGACTACAAAACCTGTATCTTCAATTCTTCTATCGCCTGGAGCTAAGCTAAGATCACTCCATTTGATATTCAAAACATCTAGTTTTATTTCTTTAGCGGACTCAATGGGAATGGCTCCGCCTTTTGGGGTAGATTGGCAACCCATAGTGAAGAGGGATAAGGTAATTATGATGAAATACTTGAGGTACACTCTGAGTTATCCTTGTCTACCTAACGCCGCAAGCGGCGAGCGTAAGCGAGTCCAGCACCTAAGGTGCGATGCTGGCTTGCCTTGTTAGTTTTTCTTAGTTTCACGCAACTCTTGCTTTGCAGTTTCTGGATTGACCAATCCAAGCGAGTAATTCCCAGAAATACTGGCTACTCCCCCAAGATAAGCTGAGTTAGCAAGCCCTGCAGTTAAGCGAACAAAATAAGTGTTATTGGCTTGTGCATCGAAAGAGATTTGCAATGGTCCTGCACGCCAGTTGGACATAATGCCGCCCTCTTTAACTGCGATTATCGTATTGCCTGGATTAAGGCCCAATATATGAAAGCCGCCATTACTGATTTCAAAACCATCTACCCCATTTATCTGTACCATAGGAGCAGCGGCGCCATCCAGCATGGCCCAAGGACGATAAAAATACACTTTAGCTTTATTTACCTCAGGAGCTTCCGTTTGAGTAAATTTTGGACCTGTTGCACTACAGCCAGTAAGAGACACAATCATAACTAACAAAAAAATAAATTTCTTAAACATCTACAAAGCTCCATCTCTACGAAAACTAACACCCGGCCTTGGGGCGGACTTGTAGTCGCGAAGCGGCGGAAAGCCTTCCCAGCACCGAAGGGATGACAACGGCCGGTTTTTAGGCACTTGAACGTTGCCAAATACGGTAAAGTCCTTCGATGTCAGACGAACACAAAAAAGGCATTGCTTCTTTAATTTGCTCCAACGACCAATCCCACCACTGCATCTCCAGTAACATTGAAATTTGCTGTTCTGAGAACCGCTTTCTTATCGCTTTTGCCGGGTTTCCGCCAACAATCGCGTAAGGCTCTACATCTTTGGTCACCAAAGCCCGGCTACCAATTACTGCTCCATGACCGATCTTTACTCCGGGCATAATCATTGCCTCCGAACCGATCCACACGTCGTTTCCTATAACGGTATCACCTGCACTTAGGAAAGCATCAGCTGATTCCGAAAATGCAGGCTCTTCATTCATGTAGAAGAAAGGGAATGATGTAACCCAATCATGCCGGTGCCCTTGATTGCCAGCCATGATAAAGGATGAGCCTGTTCCTATGGAGCAAAAGCTTCCAATAATTAATTTATCAACGTCATCGCGATCTGGCAGGAGGTAGCGGGCGCATTCATCAAATGAATGTCCATGGTAATAGCCTGAATAGTAACTATAACGACCAACCTTGATATTCGGGTTCTTAATCTGTTCAGTGAGAGGTTTACCCTTAAACGGACTCTCAAAATAATTTCTCATATAATTTTATACCAAAACTTCAGAGCGACATTGCGGCCTAACGCTGATGGCAACCAGCGTAGGAGGGCAGCGGAGGGCACCAAAAGCGCCACGCTTTTGGCGGCCGGTTGACCGACTAGTTATGTGCCGGTGACACACTTAAGCTCCTTAACGACCATTTTATGCTGGGAGTCAGATGCTGATAAATTCGCAGCGTCTTGAAACATCGCCCTCTCTAGAAACCAATCATCTGCTATCGACACTACCGTGGATAGCTCTTCGACAGGTAGGCGAACTCGAACATGACACTTATTTTCTGTAGGAGACTTATCTTCGCCAAGGGCTAGAAAGTAAACTACGAGGTTTACGTAGCAGTCCCCCTTGCTCCATTTCGATCTCTGGACGTTGAGCGCAGCGATGCTCTCGCCTTGATCCTTTCTCCAGGTCACACTTGACTTCTTAGACCCCCGTTCTTGATTCAGTAAATCACTCTATCTTTGCAAAATTTAAGCGAGCATTGCTCAAAGAGCAACAACGCGAAAGTATCATGTGTAGTGATGTGATGGACGCCTCAGCACCTAAGCTTGCAGTATTATGCCAAGCTTAAAGCTGACAAATAGTTCTGGAGGTTTCCATCATGGATATTAAAGTTATTGGTATCGATTTAGCCAAAAATGTTTTTCAAGTTTGTGTTTGTCTTATGGATAACTCTGTCATGAGTAACAAAAAGGTTAACAGAAACAAGCTGCTCGATAAAATTAGACAATTCCCCGAAGGTAGCCTTATTGCTATGGAGG